>DASTZX010000044.1:0-62702 GCA_035764045.1 Xanthobacteraceae bacterium
TCACCGTCACGCCGATCAGGACGATCAGGGCGAGGGGCAGGACGCGCGCCAGGCGCGGCCCGTTGGTGGGCGGAACGCTCGGATGACGGTCGGCCGGAACGGACATGGCACCTGGCTGTACGAGGGACCGGGCCGGGCAGCCGCGCCGGCGGCCGGGCATCCGGGCTCGTTTATATCGGAGCCAGTGCCACTGCGGAGCCCTTCTCACCGCCATTTGAGCGGTCGTGAGCCGGAATCCGCGGTCTCCGCTCGGCCGCGGACCCCGCATCCGCCTTGCATCCGCCTTGCATTGACGGCACCGGGGGGCTCCCGTATAAGCCGCCTGTCCTTGAGCCGCCCCGACCCCGAACAATCGGTTTTTTGCTGGAATCCGGAGGTCACGGCGCATTGGTGGTCAGCCTCTCGGCGCGCGCCCCGGACATGCGGAGAACAGACTCGTGAAGCGGACCTATCAACCGAGCAAACTGGTACGCAAGCGCCGCCACGGGTTCCGGACCCGGATGGCGACCAAAGGTGGCCGTAAGGTGCTCAACGCCCGGCGCGCCCGCGGCCGCAAGCGGCTCAGCGCCTGAGCCGCGAGGCGGCTTGGCCGCGACCGTGGAACGTTTGCGCAAGCGGGCGGATTTCCTCGACGTCGCGACCGGGCCCCGAGCCTCCGCGGCGGCCTTCGTCCTGCAGACGCGGGAACGTGATGACAACGGACCGTCGCGAATCGGGTTTACGGTCTCGAAGAAGGTTGGAAATGCGGTCGAGCGTAACCGGGTGCGACGGCGATTACGCGAAGTTGTGCGGCTTTCGGACGCAAGAGGGCTCCGGCCAGGGAGCGACTATGTGGTGATCGGCAGGCGCGCCGCCCTCGATCTGCCGTTCGCACGGCTGATCGGGGATTTCTCGCGCGCGGTCGATCAGGTTCACCGGCACCGACGTACGCCCCGTCGAGCAGCCGCGAATCGCGGGGGCGATCAGGTTGAGGTTTCGCCGACCGGCGAGCAGAAAACGTCATGACCGACCAGAAGAACACGCTTCTTGCCATCGCGCTGTCGGCAGTCGTGCTGCTCGCCTGGCAGTACTTCTTCGGCTTCCCGCAAGTGCACGAGGCGCAGAAGCAGGCGCAGACCCAGCAACAGCAGACCCAGACGCAGCAGACGCAGACGCAGCCCGGGCAGACACCCGCCGGGCCTGCGGGGGCGCCTGTATCGGTCCCGGGTCAGCCCACCGTGCCGGCCACGCGCGCGCTCACGCGCGAGGAGGCGCTCAAGGACAGCGGGCCGCGCGTCGCGATCGAGACGCCGAGCCTGAAGGGATCGATCGCGCTCAAGGGTGCGCGCATCGATGACGTCCTGCTCTCCCAATATCGCGAGACCGTCGATCCGAACTCGCCGCCGATCGACCTCCTGTCGCCGTCGGGAAGCCCGCATCCGTTCTATGCCGAGTTCGGCTGGGTGGCGGGTGCCGGCGCCAAGCCGTCCGCGATGCCCACGGCCGATACCGTCTGGCGCCAGGAAGGCTCCGGCGCGCTCACGCCGCAGCACCCGGTGACGCTGACCTATACGAACAATGAGGGGCTCACCTTCCGCCGCACGATCTCGGTCGACGACAAATACCTGTTCAAGATCGAGGACCAGGTCGTCAACAGCGGCTCCCAGCCGGTGTCGCTCTATCCATATGCGCTGATCTCGCGCCACGGCACGCCGCCGACGCTCGGCTACTACATCCTGCACGAAGGGCTCATCGGCGATCTGGGCGACCAGGGCCTGCAGGAGATCACCTACAAGAAGATCGACACCGAAAAGAAGAAGGAGTTCCAGAACGTCACGGACGGCTGGCTCGGCATCACCGACAAGTACTGGGCGGCCACCCTGCTGCCCGATCCGAAAGCGACGTTGAACGCCAAGTTCTCCTCAGGCGAAGACGCAGGGATCAAGACCTACCAGGCCGACTACCTGCTGCCCCAGCAGACGATCGCGCCCGGCGCGACCGGCAGCGCGAGCGGGCGGCTGTTCGCGGGCGCCAAGGAGGTCCACGTCGTCAACAAGTACAACGCGGACCTGAAGCTCAATCATTTCGATCTGCTGATCGACTGGGGCTGGTTCTGGTTCTTCACCAAGCCGCTGTTCGAGTTCATGGACTTCATCTTCCGCTGGACGGGCAATTTCGGCGTCGCGATCCTGATCGTCACCGTTGTCATCAAGGCGCTGTTCTTCCCGCTCGCCAACAAGTCCTACGCATCCATGGCGAAGATGAAGGCGGTGCAGCCGCAGCTGCAGCGGATCCGTCAGGACTATCCGGACGACCGGGTGAAACAGCAGCAGGAGATGATGGAGCTCTACAAGCGCCAGAAGATCAATCCGGTCGCCGGCTGTCTTCCGATCGTCATCCAGATTCCGGTGTTCTTTGCGCTCTACAAGGTGCTGTTCACCACGATTGAAATGCGGCATGCGCCGTTCTTCGGCTGGATTCACGACCTCTCGGCGCCCGATCCGACCAACATCTTCACCCTGTTCGGGCTGATCCCGTTCGACCCGACGACGGTGCCGATGTTCGGCTCCTTCCTGCATCTCGGCATATGGCCGATCATCATGGGCGTGACCATGTGGGCGCAGATGAAGCTCAATCCGGCGCCGCCCGATCCGGCGCAGAAGGTCGTGTTCGACTGGATGCCGATCATCTTCACCTTCATGCTGTCGGGCTTCTCGGCCGGGCTGGTGATCTACTGGGCGTGGAACAACACGCTCTCGGTCACCCAGCAGAGCATCATCATGAAGAAGCACGGCGCCAAGATCGAGCTGTGGGACAACATCAAGTCTCTCTTCGGAAAAAAAAAGACTGAGAGCAGAGGTCCGGCCGTGAAGGCCTGAGGAGGCGCCGGCCGATGTCCACGCAGGCGACCATCCAGGGCTTCAGCGCGGACGAGATCGAGACCGGGCGCAAGCTGTTCGCCGCCGAATGGCGGTTCCTCACGGCGGCCACGTCGCTCGATGCGCTGCCTGGGCCCGATGCCGTCGAGATCGCCTTCGCGGGCCGCTCCAATGTCGGCAAATCGAGCCTGATCAACGCGCTGACCAACCGCAAGGCGCTGGCGCGCACGTCCCACACCCCGGGCCGCACCCAGGAGCTGATCGTTTTTGCGGGCTCCGGGCCGCCCATGCTTGTGGACATGCCTGGCTACGGTTATGCGGCCGCGCCGAAGAGCAAGATCGCCGAATGGACGGCGCTGATCCGCGCCTACCTTCGCGGCCGCGCCAGCCTCGCGCGCGTCTACGTGCTGGTCGATGCCCGTCATGGGCTCAAGTCGGCCGACGAGGAGGTGCTCGATCTCCTGGATGAGGCGGCGGTGAGTTACGAGATCGTCCTCACCAAGGCGGACGAGGTGAAGCCGGCGGCGCTCGCCGACACGATCGGCAGCGTGGAAGCCGCGCTCCGTCCACGGCCCGCCGCTTTCCCGGGCGTGCTGGCGACGTCCGCGCGGACGGGTGCCGGGCTCGCGGAGCTGCGCGCGGCGGTGGCGCGCCTGGTGGCGGAAAAGAGCTGACGCACACCCGCATGGGAGGGAGGCATGACGGCGACCATCCTGATCGCGCTCGCCGGCTTGATGGGCGCGGCCGGCGTGGCCCTGCTCGCGGCGAGCGCGCATGCGGTGCCGGGCGCGGGTCTCGACGGCGCCGGCCAGATGCTGCTGTTTCACGCCGCGGCGGTGCTCGCGGCCGTCACGGCCCTGTACCAGGGCCTGCTCCTGCGTCCGCTCGGGATCGCGGCCGTGATCGGTCTCCTCGCGGGAGCCGCGCTGTTTTCCGGCGATATCGCGATGCGCGCCTTCGCGGGCCATCGGCTGTTTCCGATGGCCGCGCCTTCCGGCGGCGTCCTCCTCATCGTGAGCTGGATCGGCTTGGGGCTCGCCGGCATCCTCGCGCTGGCGCGCGCCGGCTGACCCTTTCGCGCCGGCTCGCCGGCGGGTAAGAAACGACGGCCGAAGAGGATCGAACCCATGTCCGTCAGCCCGCACGACATCGCCCGCGTCCTGTCGGAGGCGCTGCCGCACATGCAGCGCTACGACGAGGAGGTCGTCGTCGTGAAGTACGGCGGGCACGCCATGGGGGAGGAGGCGAGCGCGAAGAGCTTTGCGCGCGACATCGTTCTGCTGGAGCAGACCGCGATCAATCCGGTCGTGGTGCACGGTGGAGGTCCGCAGATCGGCGACATGCTCAAGCGGCTCGGCATCAAGTCCGAGTTCGCCGGGGGGCTGCGCATCACCGACGCCGCCACGATCGAGATTGTCGAGATGGTGCTCGCCGGCTCCATCAACAAGCAGATCGTCGGCTTCATCAACGAAGCGGGCGGCAAGGCGGTCGGGCTGTGCGGCAAGGACGGCAACATGGTGGTGGCGCGCAAGGTCACACGCACCATGGTCGATCCCGGCTCGCACATCGAGAAGGTCGTCGATCTCGGCTTCGTCGGCGAACCGGAGAAGGTCGACGTGACGGTGCTGAACCAGATTCTCGGCCGCGAGCTGATCCCGGTGCTCGCGCCGGTGGCGACCGCGGCCGGAGGCGGCACCTATAACGTCAATGCCGATACGTTCGCCGGCGCGATCGCCGGAGCCCTCAAGGCAAAGCGGCTGCTGCTGCTGACCGATGTTCCGGGCGTGCTCGACAAGTCGAAGAAGCTGATCAAGGAGCTCTCGATGGACGATGCGCGCCGCTTGATCGCCGACGGCACGATCTCGGGCGGCATGATCCCGAAGGTCGAGACCTGCATCTACGCGCTGGAAGCGGGGGTCGAGGGCGTCGTCATCCTCGACGGCAAGGTGGAGCACGCGGTCTTGCTCGAGCTCCTCACCGACCACGGCGCCGGCACGCTGATGCACCGCTAGCGCCCCTGCAATGGACCACGAATATCGGAAGCGGCGCACGACCGGCCTGCGCAGCCTCCTGCCCGCCGTGATCGGCGCCGCGACATTTGCCTGCTCCGATGTCTTGGGCAAGGTCGTGTTCAGGGACGGCGGCGACGTGCTCACGCTGGTCACCTTCCGGGGCGTCATCGGCCTCGCCTGCATTGCGGCGTGGCTGCGCGTCGGAGCGGCGCCGGTTCGCTTCAAGCCGCGCGAGCGCTGGATCGCGCTCGGCCTCGGGCTCCTGTTCGGCGCGACCGTGTTCGGCCTCTACAAGGCCATCGACGTGATGGACGTGCCGACCGCCATCCTCGCCTATTTCGTCTATCCGCTGATCACCGGAATGGCCGCGGCTTTTACCGGTCTCGAGCGGCTCGGATGGGGCGGCGCCGCCGCGGCGGTCGTCGGCTTCATCGGGCTTGCCTTGATGATCGGCGCGCATCCGGGCGGGATCGCGCTCGTCGGCGTGCTGTTCTCGTTCGGTGCGGCGCTGAGCCGTGCCGCCCTGTTGCTCATCACGCGCGCCAGGCTGGCGCATGCCGATCCGCGGCTCACCACCTGGTATTCGATGCTGTCGTCCTCGGTGCTGTTCGTCGTCATTTCGCTCGCCACGTGGACATGGCATCCGCCGACGACCGCCATAGGCTGGGCCGCGATGGTCGGCACCAGCTTGACCACCACGATCGCGATCCTCGCCGTGTTCATGTCGGCGAGTCGGGTCGGGCCGTTCCGCACCGCGCTGGTGATGAATCTCGAGCCGTTGCTCGCCGCCGCCGGCAGCGCGATCGCGCTGGGTGACGTGATCGCACCGGCGCAGGCGCTGGGCAGTGCCATCATGCTCGCCGCGCTGGTCGCGTTCCAGCTCCGTCCCTGACGCCCGCCCGCTACTGGCCCGGCGCCGATGAGGCGCAGACTGCGACCAGCGGGCTGTTGGCGGGATTCGGGACGACGCCGCACGAGGCAGATCGCTCGGTCAGGAACGTCGCGGGCCTCCGGTTCGCGCCGCAATAGGCGGTCACCAGCACCTCGTTCGACTCGCATTCTGCGACGCAGGTGCTGTTGACACAGTTTGCCCGCAGGATGCGCACATTGGCGGCCGGCCCCGCGGCCCCGGGCGAACCCTGCGGGCCCACAGGACCCGGAGGTCCGGGAGGCCCGCGTTCGCCGGCAGCACCGGCCGGTCCCGCCGCTCCGGGGGAGCCTTGTGGGCCCGGAGGCCCTTGTCCGCAGCTCGCGGTCAGAAGAGCGAATGATAAGGCCGCCAGCAGCCGGAGGAGGGCCATGAACATCCCGTTTCGCAATACGTCATTCGGCCAAAACCGACCACAGCGGCACGTGGCCTCAACGTCGGAGCTTGCGCAAAGGTCCGGACGAAACCTATATCCAAGCGGGGCGTCGCAGCGTCAAGGGCAGTGCGCGGGACCGTTTGGACGGTCCGTCCGGGCCGCCGTTGGCCAAAGACGGGTATGCGCTTGAAACGAGCGATCCTCTTCGCCCTCGCCATTCTGCTGCTTGCCGGGCTCGCCTGGCGGTTCGGCCCGTTCGGCATGCGGGCGCCTGCGCGCGCTACCGCCCAGGCGCAAGTCCCGGTGCTCGCGGGGACCGTCGAGACCCGAAGCGTCCCGGTCTACGTCGAAGGCCTCGGCTCGGTGCAGGCGTTCAACACGGTCACCGTGAAGGCGCGCGTCGACGGGCAGATCACCAAGGTGTTCTTTCGCGAGGGCCAGGACGTGAAGGCCGGCGACTCGCTGTTTCAGATCGACCCGCGTCCCTTCCAAAGCGCGCTTCAGCAGGCGGAGGCCGCGAAGGAGAAGGACGAGGCGCAGCTTCAGTCGGCGCAGCTCGATCTTGATCGTACGACCCGGCTGCTTGCTCAGAGCTTCCAGACGCGGCAGACCTATGATCAGCAGAAGGCCGCCGTCGCCCAGTTGCAGGCCAGCCTGAAAGCCGATCAGGCGCAGATCGACAATGCCCAGCTCAACCTCGAATATTCGCTGGTGAAGTCGCCGATCGACGGCCGCACCGGCTCGCGCCTGGTGGACGTGGGCAATCTGGTGCAGATGGCGCAGAGCTCTCCGCTCGTCACCATCACGCAGCTGCGGCCGATCTTCGTCAGCTTCACGGTGCCGGCGGTGCGGCTCGACGACATCCGCAAGAGCGAGGCGAAGGGGCCGCTCAAGGTCATCGCCTATGCGCAGGATGACAAGACCGAGCTGGCGCAGGGCGACCTCACCCTGATCGACAACCAAGTCGACGTCGCGACCGGCACGATTCATCTCAAGGCGCAGTTCGACAATGCGAACGAGCCGCTGTGGCCCGGCGAGTTCGTCAGCGCGCGCATCGTGCTGGCGACCCGCGACAATGCCATCACGGTGCCCGAGCAGGCCGTGATGCGCGGGCCGAACGGCGCCTACGTCTACGTGCTCGCCGACGACGACACCGCGCGCCGGCGTGCCGTCGAGATCGCCGCCACGCAGGAAGGCATCGCGGTCGTCAGCAAGGGGCTGAAATCGGGCGAACGGATCGTCACCGAGGGCCAGTATCGGCTGACCGACGGCGCCAAGGCGAAGGTCGGGGCGCCGCAGCAGGCGCAACTCGGCGGGCCGGCCGCGCAATGAATATTTCCGAGACCTTCATCCGGCGGCCGATCGGGACCTCGCTGCTGATGGCGGGGCTGTTCGTGTTCGGCATCGCCAGCTACGAGCTCCTGCCGGTGTCGGCGCTGCCGACGGTCGATTTCCCCACCATCCGGGTGACGGCGCAGCTTCCGGGCGCGAGCCCGGACACCATGGCGTCGTCGGTTGCGACCCCGCTCGAGCAGCAGTTCGCCGCGATCCCGGGTCTCGGCCAGATGACCTCGACCAGCGGGCTCGGCATCACGACCATCACGCTGCAATTCGATCTCGCCCGCAATATCGACGGCGCCGCCGGCGACGTGCAGACCGCCATCAATGCCGCGAGCGGCCTCCTGCCCAAGGACCTGCCCTCGCCGCCGACTTACAAGAAGACCAATCCGGCGGAGCGGTCGATCCTCATTTACGCGGTCTCGTCCGATGCCTTGCCGATCTACAAGGTCGACGACTATGCCTTCACGATCCTGGCCCAGAAATTGTCGACCATCACCGGCGTCTCGGAGGTCGACATCGCCGGCCAGCAGACCTACGCGGTGCACGTGCAGGTCAATCCGCTGGCGCTGGCGGCGCGCGGCATCGGCCTCGAGGACGTGCACAATGCGCTCACTGCCGCGACGCTCAACGAGCCCAAGGGCAACCTCGAGGGTTCACAGCAGGTCTTCACCCTGGACACCAACGACCAGCTGTTCGACGCGAAATCGTTCGGCAAGACCATCGTGGCTTATCGCAACGGCGCGCCCGTGCGGATCGAGGACGTGGGCGATGTCATCGATTCATCGAAGCTGCCGCGCACCGGCGCCTGGCTCAAGGACAAGCCGGTCGAGCTTCTCCTGATCAAGCGGCAGTCCGGCGCCAACACGCTGCAGGTGGTCGACGAGATCAAGGCGCAGCTGCCGACCCTGCTCGAATCGCTGCCCAAGTCGGTGCACGTCGATCTGGTCTCGGACCGCTCGCAGAACATCCGCGAGTCGGTCAATGACGTCCAGTTCACCCTCCTGCTGACGATCAGCCTGGTCGTGCTGGTGATCTTCCTGTTCCTGCACAACCTCTGGGCCACCATCATCCCGAGTATCGTGGTGCCGCTGTCTCTGGTCGGCACGTTCGGGGTGATGTACGCGCTCGGCTACAGCCTCGACAATCTTTCGCTCATGGGACTCACCATCGCGGTCGGCTTCGTGGTCGACGACGCGATCGTGATGATCGAGAACATCGTGCGCTATCTCGAGGAGGGCGAGCGGCCGTTCGAGGCCGCCATCAAGGGCGCAGGCCAGATCGGCTTCACCATCCTGTCGATCACCATCTCGCTGGTGGCGGTGTTCATCCCGCTGCTGTTCATGGCCGGAATCATCGGCCGGCTGTTCCGCGAATTCGCCATGACGGTGACGACGGCGGTGCTGGTCTCCGGCTTCGTGTCGCTCACGCTGACCCCGGTGATGTGCTCGCGCTTCCTCACGCGCGAGAGCGCGCACGGCACCAACTTCATCAGCCGCTGGTCGGAGCGTACGTTCGACTCGCTGATCCGCGGCTACGATCGCGGGCTCAAATGGGTGTTTCGCCACCAGCCCCTGATGCTGGTGCTCACGCTCGCCCTGATCGTCGTCACCGGGTTCCTCTACGTGAAGATTCCCAAGGGCTTCTTCCCCGAGCAGGACACTGGCTTCATCTTCGGCCAGGCGGAGGCACGGCAGGACACGTCGTTTGCGGGCATCAGCAAGATCGAGCATCAGTTCGCCGATATCGTTGCGGCGGACCCGGCAGTGTCCGGCGTGGTCGGGTTCGCCGGCGCGACCGGCGGAAACTCGGCCGAGAACACCGCGCGCATGTTCATCCAGCTCAAGCCGCTGAGCGAGCGGGGCGCCTCGGCCCAGCAGGTCATCCAGCGTCTGCGCCCGAAGGTCGCGCAGGTGATTGGCGCGAAATTCTTCATGCAGGCCGGACAGGACGTCACGGTCGGCGGTCGTCTCACCCAGACCGAGTACCAGTACACGCTCACCGATACCGATACCGGGGAGCTCAATCACTGGGCACCGATCCTGCAGGCTGAGATGCAGAAGGCGCCCGAGTTGCAGGACGTCGCCTCCGACCAGCAGATTGCCTCGCCGCACGTCGCGATCACGATCAACCGCAACAGCGCCTATCGGCTCGGCCTCACGCCCTCCTTGGTCGATCAGACGCTCTATGACGCCTTCGGGCAGCGCCAGGTGGCGACGATCTATACGTCGAGCCAGCAGTACAAGGTGATCCTCGAGGTGCAGCCGCAGTTTCAGAACGATCCCTCGGCGCTGGCGCGCATCTACATCACGACACCGACCGGCGCGCGCGTGCCGCTCTCCACCTTCGCGACCTTCAGCAACAAGGTCGAGCCGCTCACCGTCAATCACCAGGGACAGTTTCCCGCCGTAACCCTCTCGTTCAACGTCGCGCCCGGCCATTCGCTCGGTCAGGCGGTCGAGCGCATCCAGGGCATCCAGGCGGACCTGCATACGCCGATCACGCTGCAAGGGACTTTCCAGGGCACCGCGCAGGAGTTCCAGCGCTCGCTCAGCACCATGCCGCTGCTGGTCGTCGCCGCCATCCTGGTGGTCTACATCGTGCTCGGATTCCTCTACGAGAGCTACATCCACCCGATCACGATCCTGTCGGCGCTGCCGTCGGCGGGCGTCGGTGCGCTGATCATGCTGATGGCCTTCGGCTATGACCTCACGGTGATCGCGATCATCGGCATCATCCTGCTCATCGGCATCGTGAAGAAGAACGCCATCATGATGATCGATTTCGCGCTCGAGGCCGAACGCCGGCATGGCAAGAAGCCGTTGGAGGCGATCCACGAAGCGTGCCTGCTGCGATTCCGCCCGATCATGATGACCACGATGGCGGCGCTGTTCGCCGGGCTGCCGCTGGCGTTCGGGACGGGTGCGGGCTCCGAGCTGCGCCGGCCGCTGGGCATCGCGATTGTCGGCGGCCTCCTGGTCTCGCAGGTGCTCACGCTTTACACCACGCCGGTGATCTATCTCTATCTCGAGCGCGCGAGCCAGTGGTTGAGCGGCGGCCGTCGCAAGGTGCAACACGACGAGCCGGCCCGGCAGATCGCAGCCGAATAGGATCGCCGCCGGAACCCAATCAAACAGCTGCAGAGTGGAGCCGCTGCGCGCCTCGCCGGATCGCAGACGGCTCCGTCGGGCCGATCCGGCGACGGGCTCGTCGCTCCGGAGACGAATGGCTTTCCGATTGGTATGGTGCGTGCCATGAGCGCGGGACCCGGGCATGCGATCGCATGCAAGCTGTTGGCATGGACGGTTGCGATTCTGCTCGGCACCGGTGCGCTCGCGCGGGCCGATCCGGCCGTCGATCTCGCATTGGTGCTTGCCGTCGACGCCTCGGGCAGCGTCGACCAGCATCGTTTCGAGCTGCAGAAGCAGGGCTATGCGGCGGCGTTCCGCGATCCGCGCGTGCTCAATGCGATCCGCTCCGGCCTCAACCAGTCGATTGCCGCGACCATGTTTCAGTGGACCGGGCCGCGCCTGCAAAGGCACGTGGTGCCCTGGACCGTGATCAAGGATGAGGCCAGCGCCAATGCGTTCGCCGACGCGATCCAGGCGGCGCCCCGCCAGCTGTTTGGCGGCGGCACCTCGATCAGCGGTGCGATCGACTACGGACGCCTGTTGCTGCTGCAAAACCCCTTCGCGCCGACACGTCGCGTGATCGACGTCTCGGGCGACGGCTCCAACAATTCCGGCCGGGCCGTGACGGCCGCGCGTGACGAGGCCGCGCATGGCGGCACCACGGTCAACGGACTGCCGATCCTTTCCGTCGAACCCGACCTCGACGGATATTATCGGGACTACGTGATCGGCGGTCCCGGAGCCTTCATGGTGCCGGCCGAGAGCTACGACACGTTCGCGCAGGCCATCCTCAAGAAGCTGATCACCGAGATCGCCGCCGCGCCGCGCCCGCCGGCGCTGTGATCGCCGGGCGAGCGGTCGTCTCGCGCCTCAATCGAACGCGACCGCCGGCTCGTCGGCCGGCCGCGCGCGCGGCACGCGCGACGACCCGATGAAGAACACGAATGGGATCGTGGCGAGCGTCAGCAGCATCAGCAGCTTGAAATCGTTCGCATAGGCGATGATCGCGGCCTGCTGCGTGATCATCGCATCCGCCATGGCGCGTCCCGTATCGCTCGACAGATTGAGGATCGAGGACACGCCAGGGGTCTGCAACGCATTATTGAACGGCGTGATGGATTCGGCGAGGTAGGCATGCATCCGGATCGTCGAGTTGGTGAGCTGGGCGATCACCATGGAGATGCCGATCGAGCTGCCGATGTTGCGGACCAGGGTGAGGATTGCGCTGCCCTCGGTGCGCAGCACATGCGGCAGCGTCGTGAATGCGACGGTGCTCAGCGGCACGAAGACGAGGCCGAGGCCGAAGCCCTGGACGATGCTCGCCTGGACGATGGTCCGCGCCGAGGTCTGGTCGGTGAAGCCGACCATCTGATCGAGCGTGACGGTCGCGAGCGTCAGCCCCGCCAGCACCAGCCAGCGCGCCTCGACCACCTTCAACAGCCGCCCGACCAGGATCATCGCGATCAGCGTGCCGATGCCGCGGCTGGCGAGCAGGATGCCGGCGGTCAGGATCGGGTATCCGACGACGTTCTGCATGAACGGCGTCACCAGCGCCATGGTGCCGAACAGCACCACCCCGATCACCACCATGAAGATGCAGCCGGCGGCAAAGTTGCGATCGCGGAACAACTCGAACCGCACGAACGGGGTCGCGGTCGTCAACGAATGGGCGAGAAAGAAATAGAACGCGGCGGCCGCGACCAGGGCCTCGGCCACGATCTCGGACGAGCCGAACCAGCCGAGCTCCTCTCCGCGATCGAGCATCAGCTGCAGCGAGCCGATGGCGATCGCGAGCGCCAGGAAGCCGAACCAGTCGAATGGCCGCTCGTTGCGCCGCTCGGTCTCCTGCATGAAGATCATGAGGCCGAGCACCGTAAAGATTCCGATCGGCAGATTGATGAAAAACACCCAGTGCCAGCTGTAATTGTCGGTCAACCACGCGCCGAGGGTGGGGCCCATGATCGGCCCGAGCATCACGCCGATGCCCCAGATCGCCATCGCCGAGCCGCGCTCCTGCACCGAATAGGAATCGAGCAAGACCGATTGCGACAGCGGCACCAGGGCTGCCCCGAAGGCGCCCTGGAGCAGGCGGAACAGCACCATCTGCTCGATCGACTGCGCCAAGCCGCACAGCACCGACGCCACGGTGAATCCGGCCGAGCAGATGATGAACAGGCGCTTGCGTCCATAGCGCTCCGCCACCCAGCCGATGGGCGACGTCATGATGGCGGCGGCGACGATGTAGGAGGTCAGAACCCAGTTGATCTGGTCGAGTGAAGCGGAGAGCGAGCCCTGCATGTAGGGCAGCGCCACGTTGGCGATCGTCGTGTCGAGCGCCTGCATGATGGTCGCGCTCATCGCGCACACCGTCACCATGGCGCGACGTCCGTTCGCCGTCGGGACGGCGGCGCTGCTCACGGCTGCGCCCGCTTCGCGTCGGCCCGGGGCGCTTCCTGCGCGGCGCTCGGGCGCGCGCCGAACAGCGATGTCAGCGAGCGGCGTCGGCCGGTATCGATGTCGACGGTGACGCTCATGCCGGCGCGCAGCAGCGAGAGATCCTGGCCCTGGTCGAAGACGATGCGGACCGGGACGCGCTGCACCACCTTGACCCAGTTTCCATTGGCGTTCTGCGGCGGCAGGATCGCGAATTGCGCGCCGGTGCCGGGGCTGACCGAGGCGACGGTGCCGTGAAAGGTGCGGTTGGGGAAGGAATCGACGCTGATGTCGACCTTCTGCTGCGCCCGCAGCCAGGTGATGTCGGTCTCCTTGGGATTGGCATCGACCCATGGCGCGGCATCGTCGATCACGCTGAACACCGGCGTGCCGGCGGTCACGAAGCGTCCGAGCTGGATGTTGTCGACCTGCGTCGCGGTGCCGGCGATCGGCGCCTTGAGGACCGTATGGTCGAGATTGCGTTGCGCCTGATCGAGCGCGGCCTTGGCCTCCTGATAGGGCGGAAAATCCTCGATCGCGAGATCGGCGTTGCCGAGCAGCTGATTGAGCGTACTGCCCAGCTGCTGGCGTCCGAGCTGCAGTTGCAGCTCCGCGGTCAACAGCGTCGATTTCGCGGTGTCGAGATCGGCCTGCGAGCCGGTACGGCTTTCGACCAGCGTCGCCTTGCGATCGACATCGCGCTGCTTGAGGGCGACGCCCTGCTGGCCGAACTCGACCAGCTGCTTAAGCGAGGTGTAGTTGCTCTTGAGATTGGCGAATTGCGTGCGCACCGCGTCGAGCTTGCTCTGCGCGCCCTGCAGCGCCAGCCGGAACGGGACCGGATCGATCTCGAACAGCGCATCTCCGGCCGCGACGTGCTCGCCTTCGCGCACCAGCACGCGACTGACCTTTCCGGAGATGTCCGGCGTGATCAGCACCTTCTGGGCGCCCACATAGGCGTTGTCGGTCGAGATGTAGCGCCCGCCCGAGAGATAGAATCCGAGCCCGATGAGGAGCGCCGCCGCCGGCCCGAGCACGAGCAGGATCATCCGCAGCCGCGCGCGCAGGAAGCCGGTCAGGGCGCGCCGGCGGCGCGCCGTGGCGCTGTCCCGTTGCGGCGAGAACTTGAGAACCGTGTCAGCCATAATTCTGGTCCAGATCGGTTTGCTTGTCGGCGGGCTTGCGCTGAACGGCGTGCCGCAGGTTGTCCTTGATGGCGGTGAGGCCGCCGAGCAGCGCAGTGACGTCGCCCGGAGGCAGTCCGGCGAGCGCGGTCTCCATGAGGTCTTCGCCGAGTTCGGTGAGCTGCTCGAGCAGCGGCCGCGCGGCTGGGGTGAGAAACAGCCGCTTCGCCCGCCGATCCTCGGGGTCGGGGCGGCGCTCGATCAGCCCGTTTCCGGCAAGCCCATCGAGCAACCGCGTCAGGCTGATCGGCTGCAAGTCGAGCATCTCGGCCAGCTCGGCCTGCTTGAGGCCCTCGAACCGGTCGAGGCGGGCCAGCACGGCCCATTTCGCCCGGGTCATGCCGAATTGTGCTGCCCGCTGGTCCGCATAGGTTCGGAGCAGGCGCGCTACGTCATTGATTGCAAAAGCTAATTCTCGGTTGTTGCGAGTGGCGGCCATGCGCGGCGTCCCTGTTGCGGCTCGGAGCATAATAAGCTTGCTTATATTAAGCAACTGTGTTGAAGCGGGGCCAGCCAGCAACCTGCCCGGCCCGCAAGCGACGCCGTATCCACAGGGCCCCGCACAAGCCGGTTTTGGCGTGTAATGTCGGTTGATTCAGCTTATCTCCTTCCTCGCCCGCCCCGACGCCGGAGACCCCTCATGCTCGGCTGGTTCCACGCCCTCATGCCCAAGGAGGAGCGTTTCTTCGACCTGTTTGCGCGCCACTCACATACCGTGGTGGCCGGAGCCGAGGCGTTGCGCGCGATGCTCGACGGTGGCGACGGAGTTCCGCGTCATTACAAGACCATCATGGACCGGGAGCATGAGGCTGACGGCATCACGCGCGAGGTGCTCACCGCCGTGCGCCGCACCTTCATCACCCCGTTCGACCGCGGCGACATCCAGGACCTGATCACGTCGATGGACGACGCCATCGACCAGATGCAGAAGACCGCGAAGGCCGTCATGCTGTTCAACATCCGCTCGTTCACCCCGCAGATGAAGGAGATGGGCGACGCGATCGTCAAATGCGCGGTGCTGGTCGAGGAGGCGGTCCCGCTGCTTCGCTCGATCAGCAATCAGGCCGGGCGCATCAGCGCGCTGACCGAGCAGATCACCCACATCGAAGGGCGTGCCGACGACCTGCACGACCTTGGCCTCAAGGAGCTTTACGAGAGCCAGGGGGCCGCCAATCCGATGGCTTTCATCACCGGCAACGAGGTCTACGACCATCTCGAGAAGGTGGTCGATCGTTTCGACGACGTCGCCAACGAGCTGCAAAGCGTCGTGATCGACCACGTCTGACGCAGCGGGAACCCGATCATGGAAACCGCTGGGCTGGGGTTGCCGCTGCTGATTACGCTCATCGGCATCGCGCTGGTGTTCGATTTCTTCAACGGCATGAACGATGCCGGAAACTCGATCGCCACCATCGTGTCCACGCGGGTGCTCAAGCCGCAATACGCCGTCATCTGGGCCTCGTTCTTCAATTTCATCGCCTTTCTGTTCTTCGGGCTCCACGTCGCGCAGACGGTCGGCACCGGCATCATCGACGTGAGCATCGTCACGCCGCGCGTCATTTTCGGTGCGCTCATCGGCGCGATCGCCTGGGACGTGATTACCTGGCTGGCCGGAATTCCGTCGAGCAGCTCGCACGCTCTGATCGGCGGCCTGGTGGGGGCCGGCATCGCCAAGGCCGGGGTGGGCGCGGTGGTGTGGGGCGGCGTCGCCAAGACAGGCGCCGCGATCGTGCTCTCGCCGCTGATCGGGTTCAGCCTGGCGCTGGTCCTGATGCTCGCCGTCTCCTGGCTGTTTGTGCGCACCACGCCATACACGGTCGATCGCAATTTCCGCACCCTGCAGTTCGTCTCGGCGTCGATGATTTCGCTTGGTCATGGCGGCAATGACGCGCAGAAGACGATGGGCATCATCGCGGTGCTCATCTACTCGCAGGGCTATATGGGGCCGACATTCTATGTTCCGTTCTGGGTCGTGCTCGCCTGCCAGGCCGCGATCGGGTTCGGCACGCTGGCGGGCGGCTGGCGGATCGTGAAGACCATGGGCTCGAAGATCACCCGGCTCACGCCGGTGCAGGGTTTCTGTGCCGAGACCGGCGGCGCGATCACGCTGTTCATGGCCACCGAGCTCGGCATCCCGGTGTCGACGACCCATACGATCACGAGCGCGATCATGGGCGTGGGCGCCGCCCGCAAGCTGTCGGCGGTTCGCTGGAACGTCGCCAACGGGATCGTCCTGGCCTGGATCATCACCATTCCGGCGACCGGCATAATCGCGGCGCTCGCCTATGAGCTGATTGGGCTATTTGTCTAGTTCGGGCGTCATCGAGCGTGGTTATGTCGGGTGCGCCGGAGAAGGGCAGGGGTTTTGCCGAGGTCGACACCTGGGTGTTCGACCTCGACAACACGCTCTATCCGCATCACCTCAATCTCTGGCATCAGGTGGATGCGCGCATCCGCGACTACATCGTCGCGTTCCTCAACGTCGCGCATGACGATGCGTTTCGCATCCAGAAGGACTACTACCGGCGCTACGGCACCACGATGCGCGGCCTGATGGCCGAGCACGGTCTCGAGCCGGACGAGTTTCTCGACTACGTTCACCAGATCGACCACTCGCCGCTGATGCCCAACGCGGCGCTCGGCGCGGCGCTCGAACGCCTGCCGGGCCGCAAGCTGATCCTCACCAACGGCACCCGCAAGCACGCCGAGGCGGTGGTGCGGCGGCTGGCGATCCATCAGCATTTCGAGGACGTGTTCGACATCGTGGCCGCCGATCTCGAGCCCAAGCCCCTGGCGCAGACCTATGATCGCTTTCTCGCCCGCCACCGGGTCGACCCGCGCAAGAGCGCGATGTTCGAGGATCTGGCCCGCAATCTTGCCACACCGCATGCGCTCGGGATGATTACGGTGCTGGTCGTTCCGGAGCGCACCCGCGAGGTGTTTCGCGAGGGCTGGGAATTGGAAGGGCGCGATGCCCCCCATGTCGATCACGTCACGGACGACCTGGCCGGTTTTCTGAACGCGATTGTCACGCCCGTCAGATCGAGGGGAGGGTGAAGGTGCGCGCCGCTGCCCCGTTTTCCCGCCCCCGGCGGTGAGGTAGCGTAGACGCAAAGGCGAGATTTGGGGGACACGCGATGAGGATCGACCGCCGTAGCCTTCTGCAGCTCATGGGCGCCGCCGCGATCGTGCCGGCCGCGTCGCGCATCGCGCGGGCCGAGACCTATCCATCACACCCCGTGCACATCATCGTCGGCCAGGCGTCCGGCAGCTCGTCCGACATCACGGCCCGCCTGATCGGCCAGTTTCTCACCGACCGCCTCGGACAGCAGTTCGTGGTGGAGGATCGGCCCGGCGCCGGCGGCAATATCGCGACCGACTTCGTCATGCATGCGCCGGCCGATGGTTACACCATGCTGCTGGTCAATGCACAGAACTCGATCAATGCGGCTCTCTACGGCCGAACCGACTTCGTGCGCGACATTGCGCCGGTCGGCGGCATCTTTCGCGTGCCGCTGGTGATGGAGGTCCACCCGAGCTTCCCGGCCAAGACGGTCGCGGAATTCATCGCCTATGCCAAGGCCAATCCGGGCAAGATCAACATGGCATCGGCGGGCAATGGTGGCCCGCAGCATCTCGCCGGGGAGCTGTTCAAGTTCATGGCCGGCGTCGATATGGTTCACGTGCCCTATCGGGGCTCGACGCCTGCCCTGGTCGATCTGCTGGCCGGGCAGGTCCAGGTGATGTTCGATGTCACGCCCTCGTCCCTCCCGCATCTGCGGGCCGGCAAGCTGCGCGCGCTCGCCATCACCACGACCACACGCTCCGAGGTCCTGCCCGATGTCGCCCCGCTCGCCGAGTTCGTGCCCGGCTACGAGGCGAGCGCCTGGATCGGTTTCGGCGTGCCGCGGAATACGCCGGCCGAGGCGATCGAAATCCTCAACACGGGAATCAATGCGGCGATTTCCGACGACAAGATCAAGGCGCGGCTGGCCGATCTCGGCGGGCTGGTGCTGCCGCCCAGCGCTCCCGCCGATTTCGGCAAGCTGATCTCCGACGACATCGAGAAATGGACCAAGGTGGTCAAGTTCGCCGGGCTCAAGCCTGAATGATCGGGGCCTGACGCGGCACCCCGGCCAGGATTTCGGCGCTCCCGTGCGCCGCTTGACTTGCGCCCGTCTTCCCCCGACAACCCGCGCCACACAACGGGGTTTGTTCATGGCCGACGCCGCTCTCGCCAACACCATCGATGCGGCGTTCGAGACGCGCGACGATATCGGTCCCGCCACCCAGGGGCCGGTGCGCGTGGCGGTCGAGGCCGCGCTCGATCTGCTCGATCGCGGCGAGGCGCGCGTCGCCGAGCGCCAGCCGGACGGCGCCTGGCGCGTCAACCAGTGGCTCAAGAAGGCCGTGCTGCTGTCGTTCCGCCTCAACGACATGGCGGTCATCGGCGGCGGCCCCGGCAAGGCGGCGTGGTGGGACAAGGTGCCGTCCAAGTTCGACGGCTGGAACGACAGTCGCTTCCGCGCCGCGGGCTTCCGCGCCGTGCCGGGCTGCGTGGTGCGCCGCTCGGCCTATATCGCGCCCAATGTCGTGCTGATGCCGTCTTTCGTGAACCTGGGCGCCTATGTGGATTCCGGCACCATGGTCGACACCTGGGCGACGGTCGGGTCTTGCGCTCAAATCGGCAAGAACTGCCACATTTCGGGGGGCGCCGGCATCGGCGGCGTGCTCGAGCCGCTGCAGGCCGGCCCGGTGATCATCGAGGACAACTGCTTCGTCGGCGCGCGCTCGGAGGTCGCGGAGGGAGTCGTGGTGCGCACCGGCTCGGTCCTCTCCATGGGCGTGTTCATCGGCGCCTCGACCAAGATCGTCGATCGCGAAAGCGGCGAGGTGTTTCAAGGCGAGGTCCCGGCCTATTCGGTCGTGGTGCCGGGATCGATGCCCGGCAAGCCGATGCGCGGTGGCGCGCCCGGCCCCAGCCTCTATTGCGTCGTCATCGTCAAGCGGGTCGACGAGAAGACGCGCGCAAAGACCAGCATCAACGAGCTGTTGCGGGATTGAGTGCGGCGATGGCCAGGACCGCCGACCCGGTCGCCATCGCCCGCGACCTCATCCGCTGCCGCTCCGTCACCCCGGCGGAAGGCGGCGCGCTCACCTATCTGGCGGGCGTCCTCGAGCGTGCGGGCTTCACGGTGCATCGGGTGAGCTTCAGCGAGCCGGGCGCGGACGATGTGCAAAATCTCTACGCCCGCGTCGGCACCGGCCGTCCGCACCTCGTGTTCGCCGGTCATACCGACGTGGTGCCGCCGGGCGACGAGACATCCTGGACCCATCCGCCCTTCGCGGCCGACATCGCCGCCGGCATGCTGTTCGGCCGCGGCGCCGCCGACATGAAAGGAGCGATCGCGTGCCAGGTCGCGGCCGCGCTCGACTACCTGGCGGCGACCGGCGGGGCCCCGAAGGGCGCCATCTCCTTCCTCATCACGGGCGACGAGGAAGGGATTGCCGTCAATGGCACCGTCAAGCTCTTGAAGTGGGCGGCGGAACGCGGCGAAAGATTCGACCACTGCATCCTCGGCGAGCCGACGAATCCACAGGCGCTCGGTGACATGCTCAAGATCGGCCGGCGCGGCTCGCAGAACGGAACGCTGGTCGTGACCGGCACTGCCGGGCACGTCGCCTATCCGGCGCTCGCCGATAATCCGGTGCGCGGGATCGTCGCGCTCATCAGCGCGCTCACGGCCGAGCCGCTCGACGCCGGCAGCGCGCATTTCGATCCGTCGAACCTCGAGTTCACCTCGATCGATGTCGGCAACAAGACCGTCAACGTCATTCCGGCCGAGGCGCGCGCGCGCTTCAATATCCGCTACAATGACCGGCATTCCCGCGACAGCCTCAAGGCGCTGATCGAGCGCCGCGCCGCTGCCGCCGCGGGCGGCCGGGTGCGCTGGCGCATCGATTGGGAGCCTTCGAATGCCGACGCATTCATCACCCAGCCGGGCGCTTTCGTCGACCTCGTTTCCAATGCCATCGCCGAGCTCGTCGGCCGCAAGCCCGAGCTGTCGACCTCGGGCGGCACCTCGGATGCACGCTTCATCAAGGATTATTGCCCGGTCATCGAGTTCGGGCTTGCCAACCAGACCATGCACAAGGTCGACGAGCGGGTGCCGACCGCCGACCTCGTCGCGCTGACCGCGATCTATCGCAGAATTCTCGAGCGCTATTTCGCCGCCGCCTGATCGGCGCCTCCATAATCCACCCGCAGAAGATAAAGCCCGTCCGGCGGCGCGAGCGGCCCGCAGGTGGTGCGATCCCTGGCCGCCAGCGCGCGGGCGAGATCGTCGGGCGACCACTTGCCCTCGCCGACCAGCGCCAGCGATCCGACCATGGAGCGGACCTGGGTGTGCAGGAAGGAACGCGCCGAGGCGCGAACCTCGATTTCGTCGGCGTGGCGCGCGACGTCCAGCCGGTCAAGCGTCTTCACAGGCGATTTGGCCTGGCATTCGGCGGCGCGGAAGGTGGTGAAGTCGTGGCGGCCGACCAGCCGCTGCGCCGCGGCGTGCATTGCGTCGCAATCGAGCGCGCGGCCGATGCGCCACGCCCGCGCGCGCGCGAGCGCGAGGTCGGCCCGACGGTTGACGATGCGATAGACATAATGCCGCTGCACCGCCGAGAAGCGGGCATCGAAGTCGGGCGCCACGATCTCGGCCGAGAGTATCGCGACCGGATGCGGGCGCAGATGCGCATTGATGGCGTCGCGCACCGTGTCGGTTTCCCAGGTCTTGGCAAGATCGACATGCGCGACCTGTCCGAGCGCATGGACGCCCGCGTCGGTGCGCCCGGCGCCCTGGATCGCCACGGTCTCGCCGGCGAAGGCCGCGATCGCATCGGTCAGCACGCCCTGGACCGAAATTCCCTTCTCCTGCACCTGCCAGCCGACGAAGGGCGCGCCATCGTATTCGATCACCAGCTTGTAACGCGGCATGCAGGCCTCGGGGTGCGGCGCTCAGTGCAGCACGGTACCGGCGGCAACCGACGTGCCGCGCAGAAACTCTTCCGCCTTCATGGCCTGCCGGCCCGCACGTTGCAATTCGACGATCCGGATGGCGCCGCCCCCGCATGCCACGGTGAGCCGCTGATCGAGCACCGTGCCGGGCGCACCCGACCCCTCGCCGCGGGCGGTCCGCAGCACCTTGACGCGCGACCCGGCGATTTCGCACCAGGCGCCCGGAAAGGGCGCGAGGCCGCGGCAATGGTCGTGGACCGAAGTCCACGCCCTGCTCCAGTCGATCCGTGTTTCGCTGTTGTCGATCTTGGCCGCGTAGGTGATGCCGTCGCTCTTTTGCGGCGTGAGCACCAGCGCGTCCTTCTCCAGCGCGGCGAGCGCCCGCGCCATCAGGTCGGCGCCGAGCCGCGCCAAAAGGTCGTGCAGTTCGCCCGCCGTCATGTCGGGCCCGATGGCGACCGGCTCCGCCATGGCGACCGGCCCGGTGTCGAGGCCTTGCTCCATCTTCATCACCGTGGCGGCGGTCCCGGCGTCGCCCGCCATGATGGCGCGATTGATCGGCGCGGCGCCGCGCCAGCGCGGCAGGGCCGAGGCATGCAGGTTGAAGCAGCCGAGCCGCGGTGCCGCCAGGACCGGCTGCGGCAGGATCAGCCCATAGGCAACGACGACGGCCGCATCGGCCCGATGGGCCGCGAACTCCGCCTGCGCCTCGTCGCTCTTGAGTGTCGCCGGCGTGAGCACCGGCAGCCCGAAGCGCCGCGCCTCGCGCTCGACCGGGCTGGGCACCAGCGCCATGCCGCGCCCGGCGGGCTTGGCGGCACGGGTATAGACCGCCGCCACCTCGTGACCCCGCCCGATGAGCTCGACGAGGGTCGGCACCGCGAAGTCCGGGGTGCCCATGAAGATCAGGCGCAGCGGCATCGGTTTCCTTCGGTGGGAGCCGGCGGGCGCGCGTCGGAGCCCGGACCCTCACGCGTCCTCTTTGGTCCGCTTCGCCGCCTTGGTGAACTTCTTGAGGATGCGGTCGCGCTTGAGCTTGGAAATGCGGTCGATGAACAGCACGCCGTTGAGATGGTCGATCTCGTGCTGGATGCAGGTCGCGAACAGCCCCTCCGCCTCGGCCTCGTGCGCCTTGCCGTCGAGGTCGAGATACTTGATCCGCACCTTGGCGGGGCGCTCGACATCCTCGTGGATGTCCGGGATGGACAGGCAGCCTTCCTCGTAGACCGAGGGCTCGTCCGAGGACCCCACGATTTCCGGATTGATGAAGACGCGCGGCTCCTTTTCGCCTTCCTTTTTTGACAGATCCATGGTGACGACGCGCTGCGGCACACCGACCTGAATGGCGGCGAGCCCGATCCCGGGCGCCGCATACATGGTCTCGAACATGTCCTCGACCAGCGTCCTGGTTTCCGCCGTGATCGTCTTCACCGGCTCGGACTTGAGCCGCAGCCGCTTGTCGGGAAGGGTAAGGATGTCGCGCAGCGCCATGGCGGCCGATGTAATCAGTGCCTTCCCCCGGGTCAACACGTTCGCGCTTCGTTCGCACGCGCGCGGCGAATCGGGTACAACGTGGTGGTCAACCGAACCAAGGCGTGACCCGATGACCGAAACCGTGATCCTGCTCGCCGCCCTCGTCGTCCTCTTGCTCGCGGCCGTCGCGGCCCTCGGCTGGCTGGTGCTTCGCCCGCCGCCCGCTCCAGTCCGCGATCCCGGGCTCGACGAGCTGGCGCGGCTCCAGGCCGAGACCGCCGGGCGCCTGCAGGCCATGGGCGAGGCGCTCACCGGCCGCCAAGCCGAGCTTGCGCGGGTCCTTTCCGAGCGGCTCGATTCAGTGTCGAGCCGCCTCGGCGCTTCCCTCGAGACCACCACGCAGGCGACCGTCGACCGCCTGCGGCACCTGCACGAGCGCCTCGCCGTCATCGATCACGCCCAGAAGAACCTGACCGAGCTGTCCACGCAGGTAACCTCGCTGCGCGACGTCCTCGCCAACAAGCAGGCGCGCGGCGCCTTCGGTCAGGCGAGCATGGAGGCGATCGTCAAGGATCGCCTGCCGAAAGGTTTCTATGAGTTTCAATACACGCTCACCAACAACACGCGGCCGGACTGCGTGGTCTTTCTGCCCGACAAGCGTCCGCTGGTGATCGATGCCAAGTTTCCCCTCGAAGCCGTCACGGCGCTGCGCGACGCCCCATCCGAGGACGAGCGCCGAGGCGCCGCACAGCGGCTTCGCCAGGACGTGGCCAGGCACGTGGCGGCGATCGCCGAGAAATATCTCATTCCGGGCGAGACGCAGGAGCTTGCGCTGATGTTCGTGCCGTCGGAATCGGTCTATGCCGAGTTGCACGACGGCTTCGACGACGTGGTCCAGAAGGCGTATCGGGCTCGCGTCGTCATCGTGTCCCCGTCGCTCCTCATGCTGGCCATCCAGGTCATGCAGCAGATCCTCAAGGACGCGCGCATGCGCGAGGCCGCCGACCAGATCCGCACCGAGGTCGGCCGCATGCTGGAGGACGTTGTGCGGCTGCGCGAGCGCGTGCTCAAGCTGCAGCAGCATTTCGGGCAGACCAGCGAGGACATGCGCCAGATCCTGATCTCGTCCGAGAAAGTGGAAAAGCGCGCGTCCCGGATCGAGGAGCTCGAATTCGATGGTGAGGATGCGGCGGGCGTGAACGTGATCGCGGCGCCCATGGCGCGCCGGCTCGAAGCGGGAGAATGATGTCGCCAGCCCCGTCGCGCGTCCGCGCCTCCTTCAGCGACGCACTCGCGGTCTATCTGCGGCCGCGGGTGCTGATCATTCTCTTCCTTGGCTTTTCGGGCGGCTTGCCGCTCGCGTTGTCGGGCGCGACCCTCCTGGTGTGGGCGACCGAGCGCGGGCTCGACCTCAAGACCATCGGCTTGTTCGCGGCGGTCGGCACGCCCTACACGATCAAATGGCTGTGGGCGCCGTTGATCGACGCGCTCGACGTGCCGGTGCTTTGGCGGCTGCTTGGCCGGCGAAGGAGCTGGCTTCTCGTCTCCCAGCTTGCGTTGATGGCGGCGATCGCACACCTCGCCTTCTACGATCCGGCCGTCGCGCCCTGGGCCTTCGCGCTGGCGGCGCTGTGGGTCGCCACCGCCTCGGCGACCCAGGACATCCTCATCGACGCTTTCCGGATCGAAAGCCTTCCCGAAAGCGAGCAGGCCGCCGGTATGGCGTCTTATGTGGCCGCCTATCGCATCGGGATGCTCGCCTCGGGGGCCGGCGCGCTGTTCATCGTCACCGGCTTCGAGAAGATCGGTTACGCGCGGCCGCAGGCCTGGACGGCCGGATATCTGGTGATGGCTGCGCTCGTTGCAGTCGGTATCGCGGCGACATTCCTGGCGACCGAGCCTGCGCAGTCCGCCGCCGCCAAGGCCGCGCATATGGCCGACGACCCCATGTGGCGCGTGCTGAAGACGGCGTGGCGGGCGCTCGTCCAGTTCCTGTTCCGCCAGCATGTCCGGTTGCGGGCCTTCGCCAGGCCTGGCCGCTCCCGCCGGTCTCGGCGTGTTCGCGCGCTTCTGGTCCGGTTGTTTTTCGCCTCGCTGGTGCTCTGGTTCGTCGTGCTCTTCAAATTCACCGACGCCCTCTCGGGAACCATGACGGGTCCGTTCGTCATCAAGATCGGGTTCACCAGGGAGGAATACGCTGCGATCGTCAAGGGTCTGGGCCTTGCGGCAACTCTGATCGGCGGGTTCGCTGGCGGCTTCGTGGCACGCGCATTTCCGTTGGCCACGAGCTTGTGGATCGGCGGGATCCTGCAGGCGGTCGCCAATCTCGGGTTCAGCTGGCAGGCGACCGTCGGCACCGACATCACAGCGCTCTCGATCGCGATCACCCTGGAAAACTTCACCAGTGCTATCGGCACCGTCATCTTCGTCGCGTACCTGTCGGCGCTGTGCAACAACCCGCTGCACACGGCGACGCAGTACGCGCTGCTCACCGCGCTCGCTGCGGTCGGTCGCACCTATCTGTCGCTGGGCGGGGGCTACATCGCGGATGCGACTGGTTGGCCATGGTTCTTCGCGATCTGCGCCGCTGCCGCAATTCCCGGCCTTATCCTGCTCGCATGGCTGCAGCGGCTTGGGCATTTCGCCTTGCTCGAGCGCCAGCCGGAAGTCTGGACAAAAGTCGGGTGAGGGGCTTCAGATCGAAGCGGCCCGGGCGTGCCGATCGTGGGCCGCAATGGAATCGTGCGGCGCCTGCGCGCGCTCGCCCATGCCGTAATCGCGAACCACGCCGGCGATCCGCAGACGATAATCCGCGAAGATGCCGCCGCGGCCGGCCGCCTGCGCCTTGCGGTGATCGGCGTTGTTGCGCCAGTTCCGCACCGCGTCCTCGTCGCGCCAGAAGGAGAGCGACAACAGCTTGTGCGGATCGGTCAGGCTCTGGAAGCGCTCGATCGAGATGAACCCGTCGGTCTGGTCGAGCTCGGAGCGCAGCGCCGCCGCGATTCCCAGGTAGTCGTCCTTGCGGCCGTCCGCCGGCCAGACCTCGAAAATGACCGCGATCATGCACAACCTCCTTCGCGCCGGGATCCGCGTAGCCGCCTCGGGTCAGAACGGTGTGCGGCTGCGGATCGCGGCAGACAACGTGCCCTCGTCAAGATAGTCGAGCTCGCCGCCGACCGGCACCCCATGCGCGAGCCGGGTGACGGTGACGTTCGCGCCGGCCAGCAGGTCGGTGATGTAGTGCGCGGTGGTCTGCCCGTCGACGGTCGCGTTGAGGGCGAGGATCACCTCCCGGACCTCGGCCGCATGCGCGCGGGTCACGAGGGCGTCGATGGTGAGATCCTGCGGGCCGACCCCGTCGAGCGGCGAGAGCGTGCCGCCGAGCACGTGATAGCGCGCGTTGATCGCATGCGCGCGCTCGAGCGCCCACAGGTCGGCCACGTCGGCCACCACGACGATGACCGAGGCGTCTCGGCGCGGGTCGCTGCAGACCGTGCAGGGATTCTGCGTGTCGATGTTGCCGCACGTGCGGCACACCACGATTTTGTCGATCGCGGTCTGGATCGCGGCCGCGAGCGGGCTCATGAGCTGTTCGCGCTTCTTGATGAGATGCAAGGCGGCACGCCGTGCCGAGCGCGGCCCGAGCCCGGGCAGGCGGGCGAGCAGCTGGATCAGCCGCTCGATCTCGGGACCGGCAATGGCAGCGGGCATCGACGCGACGGCGTCAGAACGAGAGCCCGGGCGGCAGCGGCAGACCGCCGGTCAGGGTCTTCATCTTCTCCTGCAGCAGGGCCTCGGCCTTGCGCCGGGCGTCCGCATGCGCGGCGACCACGAGATCCTCCACGATCTCCTTCTCGTCCGGCTTCATCAGCGAGGCATCGATATTGAGCGCCTTCATCTCGCCCTTCGCCGAGAGGCGGACCGCCACCAGGCCGCCGCCCGCCGTGCCTTCGACCTCGATGCGGTCGAGCTCGGCCTGCATCGCCTCCATTTTCGACTTGAGCTCGGCTGCCTGTTTCATCAGGCCCAAAAAGTCCGCCATGGTATTCGCCTCTGCTTTGCTGCCGTGCTCACGGATCGTCGTCGTTATCGCCGGGCCGCAGATGCTCGCCGAACGCCGACGCATCCTCGTCGATCGGAGGCTCGGGCGGCATCACGTCTCCCTCGGAGGCCGGCGCGTTCTCCTGTGGGCCTTCCCGCACCGCCACGATCTGCGCGCCGGGAAAGCGCGCGAGCACCGCCTTGACCAGCGGGTCGGCCTGCACGCCGCGTTCGAGCTCCGCCCGGCGCGCCGCGTTCTGCGAGCTCACCGTGGGCTGGCCTTGCTCGCCCGAGACCACCACCATCCAGCGTCGGCCGGTCCACTCGCTGATCCGGCGCCCCAGGTCGCCAACGAGGGTCTTGGAGGCATTGGGCTCGAGCGCGATCTCCAACTGTCCCGGCTCGAATCGGACCAGCCGCACGTCGCGCTCGAGCGCCGCCTTGGCCTGCAGATCGCGCCGTTGCGCCGCGAGCGCGATCAGGTCTTCGAACCGCGCGACCGCAACCGGCGCAAGCTCGGTTTCCGCCGGCTGCGCCAGCGGGGCTTGCGCCAGCGGCTCGCGTCGCGCTGGCGCGGCCGGCCCGCCCAAAGCGGCCCGCAGGGCGCCACGCGGGACTTCCCGCGGAATCTCGCGCGCGCTGTCGCGCGGCGCATCGCCGCGCGTTGTACCTCCCGCCGCCTCGCCGTTGCCCGGCCGCTGCGTGCCCGACCCGCCGTCGCCGGCGGTCAGCGAGCGGATCACCTCGTCCGGGGTCGGCAGGTCGGCCGAATAGGCGATGCGCACCAGCACCATCTCGGCCGCCGCAATGGGCTTTGGCGCCGACTGCACCTCGGGCAGCCCGCGAAACAGCATCTGCCAGGTGCGCGACAGCACCCGCATCGACAGCGCCGCCGCGAAGGCGCGGCCGCGCGTGCGCTCCACCTCGGCGAGCGAACGGTCCTCCGCCACGACCGGCACGATCTTCACCCGGGTGACGAAGTGGGTGAACTCGGCAAGATCGGACAGCACGACCGCGGGATCGGCGCCCGCATCGTACTGGTCGCGCAGCTCTCTCAGCGCGCCGGCAATGTCGCCCTTCATCAGCGCTTCGAACAGGTCGATCACGCGGCCACGGTCGGCAAGCCCGAGCATCTGGCGCACGTCCTCGGCGCGCATGCTGCCTGCCGCATGGGCGATCGCCTGGTCGAGCAGCGACAGCGCGTCGCGCACCGAGCCTTCGGCGGCACGCGCGATCAGCGCAAGTGCCTCCGGTTCGGCCGTGATCGCCTCCTTGGCGGCAATGCCTTCGAGATGTGCGACGAGGGCGTCCGCCTCGACCCGGCGCAGATCGAAGCGTTGACAGCGCGAGAGCACCGTCACCGGGACCTTGCGGATCTCGGTGGTCGCGAAGATGAACTTGGCGTGGGGCGGCGGCTCCTCCAGCGTCTTGAGCAGCGCGTTGAACGCAGCGCCCGACAGCATGTGCACCTCGTCCAGGATATAGACCTTGTATCGCGCGCTGACAGGCGCGTAGCGCACCGCATCATTGATCTGGCGGATGTCGTCGACGCTGTTGTGCGAGGCCGCGTCCATTTCCAGCACGTCGACGTGCCGGCTCTCCATGATGGCCTGGCAGTTGATGCCGAGCACCGGCATCTTCAGGCTCGGTCCGCTCAGCGAGGCGTCGGGCAGCTGGTAGTTGAGCGCGCGCGCCAGGATGCGTGCGGTCGTGGTCTTGCCGACGCCACGGACGCCGGTGAGGATCCAGGCCTGCGGGATGCGCCCGGTCTCGAATGCATTCGAGATCGTCCGCACCATCGCGTCCTGGCCGATCAGATCGTCAAAGCTCGCCGGCCGGTATTTGCGCGCCAGCACCCGATAGCCGGCGGAGGATGGCGCCGTGATTGCGAGGCCGAGGCCGGGCGCGCGTGCATCATCGGGGGTGGTGGCGTCGTTCATCGTGCCGGCAGCCCCTGGGCGCGTCCTCGTCGTCTCGGGAAAGAAAGTGGGAGGCTGACGAGCGACCCGAACCGGAGCTCGTTAGGGCTGCTTCCTTCCGGACCTGACCCGGTTGGCGAGTGGCTCGTCCACCGCCAACCTCCCGCCCCATATATCGGCGGAACGGAAAGGGAATGCAAGCGGCCCTCGGTCCGCCTATGGTGCCACGTCCTGGCCGCCTCTTCCCGATCGCATGATGACGAATCCCGCCGATCCCGCCACACCCGCAATGTCCACATGGTCGCTGCACGCCCGGCTCGCACACGACACGGCGCCGGTCGTCGATCTTCCGCTCTCGCGCGTCCTCGCCTTCGACGACGCCAATTATCCCTGGGTGGTTCTGGTTCCGCGTCAGGCCGGCGTGTACGAGATCATCGACCTCGACGCGGCGCAGCGCGCGCAGCTCATGGTGGAGATCGCGCAGGTCTGCACCGCGCTCAAGGAGCTGACCCGTTGCGACAAGCTCAACGTGGGGGCGATCGGCAATGTGGTGCCGCAGCTGCACGTGCATGTCGTGGCGCGCCGGCGGGACGATGCGGCCTGGCCGAAGCCGGTCTGGGGCGCAGTGCCGGCGAGACCCTATCCGGCCGGTGAGTTGCAAGGCTTCGTATCCGCCGTGCAGCGCGCGCTTGCGATCGCATGAGGCCGGCGTTCAAATCGAGCGTCGTCAACCTGGTCTGCCGCGGCAGGATCGGCGCATTGCGCCAGACACTCCGGCGTGCGATTTTTCCCGCGCCCGCCGGAGAATCGCATGTCCCCCCGCCCTGATCTCGGGCCGAAGCCGCAGCTTGGATATACCGCGAGTTCCCTCGACCGTGCTGCCGACCGGCGCCACGAGGTTGCGGCGCTCGCGGCTGATCAGCGCGCCGGCGCCTATGTGGTGGGCGGCGAGCTGATCGTCACCAGGAAGGAGGGCAGGGCGGGCGATCCTCTGTTCACGCTGGAGGAGGGTCGCGCTCTTGCAGTGCCGGCTGAGACCGTCTTTCTCGGCCTGCTCGAGGGCGCGCCGCGGTTCGGCATTTCGGTCGGCCCGCAGGCCGCCGAGGCTCTCAAGGCCCGCGACGATCTCCTGGTGACGGACCTGCGCACCATCGCGGTGCAGGGACTCGTCGCGCCGGAGCACCTGCCTCCGCTCGCCGAGGCGAAGGCGCTGCTCGCCTGGCATGCGCGCCACCGCTTCTGCGCCAACTGCGGCGCACCGACCCATCCGGTCGAGGCGGGCTGGAAGCGCGAATGCCCGAGCTGCAAGGTGGAGCATTTTCCGCGCACCGATCCGGTCGTCATCATGCTCGCGGTACGGGGCGAACGGTGCCTGCTCGGTCGCTCGGCCCGCTTCGCCTCCGCGATGTGGTCCTGCCTCGCCGGCTTCATCGAGCCGGGTGAGAGCATGGAGGAGGCGGTGCGCCGCGAGGTGCGGGAGGAGGCTGGAATCGTCTGCGGCCATGTCGCCTATTTCGCCTCTCAGCCTTGGCCGTTCCCCATGTCGCTGATGATCGGGTGTCACGCCGAGGCGCTCACCACCGACATCACCGTGGATCCGGGCGAGCTCGAGGGCGCGCGCTGGTTCGACCGCGAGGAGGCCGCCTTGATGCTGTTGCGCCGGCATCCGGAGGGGCTCGGCACCCCGCCGCCGGTCGCCATCGCCCATCACATCATCCGCGCGTGGGTCGAGGGGGACGCGGGTGGCTTCGGCTAGCCTGGTGTCCGGGGAGGCAGCCGCGGGACGGCCGAACGGACCATCTGCCGGTGGAAACCTGCGGGTGCTGTGCACCGGCATCGCGGTGCTCGACGAGATTTTCCGTGTGGACGAGTTTCCGGCGCCCGGCGCCAAGGTCCAGGCGAGCGACTATCTGGCGGTCGGCGGCGGCTGCGCCGCCAATGCGGCGGTCGCGATCAATCGGCTCGGCGGGCGGGCACAATTCGCGGGCCCGCTCGGCGGACCGGCCGGCTGCGAACCGATCAGCGACCGCATTCTCGCCGGGCTGGCCGGCGAAGGCGTGGACTGCGCCGGCTGTGTGCGTGTCGCGGGAGCCGCATCGGGAGTCTCGGCAATCTGCGTCAACGCGCGCGGCGAGCGCACCATTGCGACCTTCCGCGACGATCGACTCGATGCCGTGGCCCCGGCGGATGCCGGGGCGCTCGCGGCCGGAGTGGATGCGGTGCTCGCCGACAACCGCTTTCCCAATTTCGCCGCGCCGATCTGCCGGGCGGCCCTGCGCCGCGGCATTCCGGTGGTGCTCGATGCCGACAAGCCCGCCAGGCCGGCGGATGTGCTGTTCGCGACCTGCTCGCACGTGGTGTTCTCGGCCGAGGCGCTGCGGGCCACCATGGCGACGGACGACCTCGCCGCAGCCTTGCGCCGGTTCGGAGAGGCGACCAACGCGTTCATCGCCGTCACCAACGGACCCGCTCCCGTGCTCTGGCGTGACGACGAGGACGTCATTCGCGAGCTCCCGGTCTTCACCGTCGCCGCAGTGGATACGCTGGCTGCGGGCGACATCTTCCATGGCGCCTTCACGCTCGCGCTGATCGAAGGCTGCCCGACCGAGCGCGCATTGCGGTTCGCGGCTGCCGCGGCCGCAATCAAATGCACGCGTTTCGGCGGCAGCCCGGGCGCGCCGCTGCGGAACGAGGTCGAGACATTGCTCGGCGCGGCGGTCTGAGCCGCCGCGGCATCGCGCCGGCTGGTGGGCTCCCGCGGGCTCTACAATATTTTTCTATTTTTGCGCGTTATCTGCTTTCCGAAAGAAAAAATATCTATATAACTCCTGCAATTTGAAACCTTCCCATCGGCTTTCGGGGCCTGATGCATGGACGCCATCGATCGAAAGATCCTCGCTGTGTTGCAGAACGACGCCTCGCTCTCGGTCGCCGAAATCGGCAACCGCGTCGGCCTGTCCTCGACCCCATGCTGGAAGCGCATCCAGCGGCTCGAGGCCGACGGCGTCATCCAGAAACGCGTCGCGGTGGTCGACCAGGACAAGCTCGGGCTCGGCGTCACCGTGTTCGTGTCGGTGGAGACCGAGGATCATTCGGAGGAGTGGCTCAAGACATTCGCGCAGTTGGTCGGCGCGATGCCCGAGGTGCTGGAATTCTATCGGATGGCCGGCGACGTCGACTACATGTTGCGCGTCGTCGTTCCCGACATCGCGGGCTATGACGCCTTCTACAAGCGTCTGATCGCGGCGGTTCCGCTGAAGAACGTCACGTCCCGGTTCGCGATGGAAAAGATCAAGTCGACGACGGCGCTGCCGATCCAGTGAGGGCAGCGGCGCTCAGCAGCCCTCGAGCCGCCGTTGAGCGGTACCGAGCCTCAGGGGAAACATGCGGCCGCCTGCACCGGGACGGTGACCGCGGTTATTCCCATGTTCACCACATAGCTGAGTGACGCGCTCACCGAGCTGCCGCACGCGGCTGCCGCGTAGGTGAATGTGGGCGCGCTCGGCCCGAAATAATGGTTTTGCGTGTAGGTCACGATGGAGGTGGCGTCGGTGCAGACCGACGCTTTGACGGAGGCGCAGCGAGCGCCTTCTTCGACCGCGTAGTTCAAGCTGCCGACGAGGAAAAGCGCAAGACAAAGATAGATCGCGCCGACGAGCAGCAATATGAAGACGGGCGCAACGATTGCAAATTCCACGGCGGTCGTGCCGCGGTCATCAGCCCACACATTTGCAGCATTGAGGTTTCGCATGGTTACCCCAATCGCATGAGTGTCGTTCGGGTGATTGGCGTGGCAAGCAATCCGCCGACAGTCAGGTTGGGAAACAACGGAGCGTAGGTGAAGGTCGTTTGGATTTGTATGTAGTCTCCCGGCGCAAACCCGGCATTTCCCGCGGCCGAACAGTCCGCCGGCTTGGCGCTGCTGACGCTGTTCATCAGCTGAAGCTGGTTGGATGAATTTACGCAATAATATCCCTCGAATGGGGAACCAGGCTGCAATTGAACGCGCGTCCCCAATGATGTGCTTTGCACCGAGTTTGTCACGGCTGCATTCAGCCCAGAGCAATTCGTCGTGGCCGGAAGGTGCTTTGTATCGCACGTCTTCCAAGCCGCCTGGGCTGCCATTTCCGTCGCGTTCTCGACCTGCATCCGCTGATAGATGTAGATCGAGACGTCGGTCACGTTCAGGACCGCGACGGACAGGAGGGTAGCGAAGATCCCGAACTCGATCGCCGCAGTCCCGCGTCGGTCCCGGCGGAGCGCCTCGAGGCCTCCGCGGAATCGCCGCGCATGGCGGATCGTTCTTGCGCGCACGAGCGATGGAGACATATCCGCCTCGTCAAAAGACCAGCTGGCCACGGCTGGGAACGCCTGCGGTGGGCATCGTCAATCCAGCCGCCTTGCACCCGCCGGTCTCGGTGATGTCGCCCGTACCATTGATGGTGACGTCATCCATGACCATCACGAAGCAGGACTGCCCGTGGCTGGACTTGTTGACCGCACCGCTGATCGTCACGCTCGCGTGGGGCAAGTAGACCAACCCGCTGATGTCCCATGTCGGGCTGTTGCCGGCCGCCGAAATGTTGACGCCGGTGGTCAAATTCGGATCCTGATAGAGTGCGACGCCCGACCAGGGTCCCGATGTCGGAGCCGCGATGTCGAGGGTGCCCTTGCCGCCGGCGGACGTATCGGTGGGAGCGTGCGTGTAGGATCCCCCATTGGTTCCTGAGAACACGATTGTCAGCGCCGAACCGTCGGCGGTGGACAACTTATGGCCATTTGTATCAAGCTGCCCGTTCTCGATCACGAGGACCGCGCCGGCGGGGGCATTGATGGTCACGTCGCCGGTCAGTTGCAGGTCCCCGCACACCTGCACATTGCCGCTCAAGGATTGGCTTCCCGACCAGAGATTGCTGGACGGAAGCGTCGGATCGCTCTTCTTGGAAGGCTCTTGCGGGTACGATCCGCAGGTATTGGTCGGGATGTTCGTCGCCAAGGACGCAAACGGGTCGGGAACAACCGGCACACCCGAAACCTGAATCACGCCGCAACCGGAGTTGGTGCCGTGCGCGAGGCCATAATCGGCGTGCAGATTGCTGCCATTGCATCGTGACGAGGTATTCGCCATGACGCTGCACCCGGCCAGGTTGGCGTTCGGGTTACCGTTGGTGACGATGTCCTGGGCTCCGCTGGTGCCGAGCGCCAGCAGGCAGAGCGGGACTTGTATCGTTGTTTGCGTAGCAACGGCGGCGGAGCTCAATTGCTTTTGCGCGCGGCTGTTGACCACCGTGTCGCCTTGGAAGCCGACGACCTCCGACACGTAAAGTGGGACGAGGCCGGTGATGGTCACGCTGTAGCAAGTATTGCCGCCCGAAGGGCATGCCGCCGTGTTGGAGGCAGTCACGGTGACGTTGTTCTGGCCGTTGGTGAAGCCATACGCCGCGGCTACCGCCGCCGCTTCGAGATTGTAACTGGAAGTTCCGTTCGTGGCGGCGGCGATCGCCGCAGCGTCGGCAGCATTCTGCATGGCGCGCTTCGTCAGGTACCAGTTCGAAACCTCGAATCCGATGCCCAGGAATCCCACGAACACTGGCAGGACGAAACCCATCATCACGGCGACGTTGCCGCGCTGGTCCGCCCGCAGCCTGACTGCGCATTGAATGAGCTTAGCAAGAAGGGCGATCGCCATGAGGCGCTCCTCCTGGGGAATCCTTCCTGTTGGAACCCATCGCATGCGGGCTTTTAACGGAGCGTGAACCGATTTCGTCAGATTGACGGTAAATCGGGACGCGCCATCGCCCGCGGCCGTTATCGACCGCGCTGCCAGCCCTAATGATTCTTCAATTCGCTCGGGTGCGCCGTGGTGGCTCGGTAGCGGCGAAAGAGGCTGGACCGGCTGTCATTTCCCCGCCGCCCCTTGGGCGCGCGAGGAACGGGCTTCGCCTTCGCCCATGGTCTGGGTGAAGAAGGCGGGATTATCGCCGAGCGTAATCCGCGGCTCGCAGCTCGGCATGCAGCTGTAGGATTCGCGGTTCACGCCTCGGTAGACGACCACGATCCTGTCCTGCGCACCGACCACCTCGATCTTCCGCTCGGCGAGCACCGCGCCGGAGCGGTCCAACGCGATCATGTTCGTGCTGCCGTAGCCCTTGCCGGTGACGACCAGCAGCCCGCCTGCCTGCACCGAAACGTCGGCGATCAGCGGATTGCCGATGACCAGGGTGGATACGCGCTCCGGCAACTTCGTGATCGTCGCCTGATCGAGCATCACGACCATCGCATCCGCCGCCCCCGCTGGCACGGGCCCGATGGCCACGAGCAGAGCGGCGGCTCGGACGATTGGTCGAATTGACCGCTGGGCAGACGCGAGCAGGGCCCTCATCGGAACGCTCCGAACAAACTTGTGGATCCGAGGATCGCGATGGCAACAGTCGCATCGCGTCGATGGATCAAGTTGACTCGAAATTGGTGAATGAAGTCCAAAGCAAATCCACGAACTTCGAGCATTGCGTCGCGGACGCGCGCTGCTAATTGCTGCGCACCGATTTTCGCAAGTGCGTGTTAACCATGCTCTCGAACTCGAAAGACGTCGCCCAGGGCTCGACCGCGATTAACCGCCGAGCAAGCCTCAATCGATACCGTCAGCCTGGTCCGGAGCTGCGGCGAACGAGCGGGCAAGCCGCGCTCGGATGGGACGTGACAGAGGAGTAGCCTATGAAGAGTGTTGTTCACCGCTTCGCGAAGGATGAATCGGGCGCGACCGCCATCGAGTATGGTTTGATCGCTGCCGGCATCTCGGTCGCGATCATCACCGTCGTCAACTCGCTGGGCGGAAAGCTCAACACTACGTTCACCAACATTTCGGACCAGCTCGGCAGCGGCGCCAAATGAGCCTTTGGGGCACGATGTCGTCGCACAGGGCCTCGGTCACTCCGAGGCCTTTTGATTCCTGGCCTGGTCGAACGGCGCCCGGCCCGCAATATCCGCAATTTGAGCTATGATTACGCGAAAATTAGGCTTCCTGCCTTTACATATCCTTGTGAGTTGTACGGCATAACACCGGCCCATATCGGCGGAATGCGCCGATGAATTTGGGAGAGCATCATGTCAACGTTCAAGCGTTTCCTGCGTGACGACAGCGGCGCGACTGCCATTGAGTATGGTCTCATCGCGGCGGGCATCTCCGTTGTGATCATCGGTGCCGTGAACGCCATCGGCAACAAGCTCAATCTCGCGTTCACCAACATCTCGGACCAGCTGGGCGGCGGCGCCAAGTAAGCCCCCTCTTTGGGACTCCAAACGACCCCGGTGGATTCCCCGCCGGGGTCGTTTCGTTTGTGACCTGCGTTGCGGCGTGAGGAGACCCCACGCCCAACGACAGCTCGATCGGCAACTTTTACATTCCGTTGTCGGGTTGTGCCGTAAGCTTGCCGCGGGTCGGCCCTCGAGCGTTGGGCGTGATCTTTCGGCGAGTATGCCCGCATCATGAGTGGACACATGACCACGCTGATCGTCACCGATGCCGCGCGGCTTTTGATTTTTCCGGCCGTCATGGCGTTTGCGGCATCGAGCGATCTCTTCACCATGACGATCTCGAACCGGATCTCGCTCATCCTCGCGGCCGGCTTTCTGGCGCTGGCGCTGGCGACCGGCATGACGAGGGGCGAGTTCCTGGAGCATGTGGGCGCGGGCGCCCTCGTGCTGACGGTCACGTTCGTGTTCTTCATGTGCGGCTGGGTGGGCGGCGGTGACGCCAAGCTCGCAGCCACAACCGCGCTATGGCTCGGTTGGGCACATCTCCTCGACTATGTTCTCTATGCCTCGCTGTTGGGCGGGGCGCTGACCTTGGCGCTGCTGGAGTTCCGCAAGTTCTCGATGCCGTCCTTGCTGGCCGGCAAGGAGTGGGCGGAGCGGCTGCACAAGCCGAATGGCGACGTGCCGTACGGCATCGCGCTCGCGATCGCGGCCCTGGTGGTCTATCCCTCGACGATCTGGATGCAGTCGCTGGGCCAGTGATACCGCGCCGGTGGTGCCCGGCTCCGGCAGAAACGTCCCGCCCGCGAAGAAAGCGCTCAAGAGCGCAATCCAGATACGCCTCATTAACCATGAATTGACGTTTGGCTGCTGAAATCCCGCCTGGGTGGCCGGGCGCCGCCGCGTCATTGTGGAAAGTGAAAGCGTATGAAAGCCGCGCGTCTGATCGTCTTGGGCATTGCGGTCGCAGCCGGCGGTGTCGCCGCCATTCTGGCAGGCGGACGCGGGCCGGCACCGGCGCTCGCACCGGCTCCGCAGATCGCCATGGTCGACGTGCTCGTCGCCAAGAATGACATTGGCATCGGCACGAGACTGTCGGCGAACGACCTTCAATGGCAGACATGGCCGGCTTCGGCTTCCAATGCGGGGTTCATCCGCAAGAACGAGCAGCCCGATGCGCTCCAGCAATATGACGGGGCGATCGCGCGCGTCGCCATGGCGGCCGGCGAACCGGTCCGCGACAACAAGCTCATCAAGGCGAAGGGCTCCGGCTATTTGGCGGCCATCCTCCCGTCCGGGATGCGCGCCGACGCGGTGGAGATCTCGGCCGAAACCGGCGCGGCCGGCTTCATTCTGCCGAATGACCGCGTCGATGTGATCCTGTCGCGGCGCGATCGCGAGGCCGAGAAGGCCACCGGACTCGAAACGATTATCGGCGAGACGATCCTTGCGAACGTGCGCGTGCTCGCCATCGATCAGATCGTGCAGGAGAAAGAGGGCCAGCGCGTGGTCGTCGGCCGGACCGCGACGCTCGAGGTGTCGCAGCCGCAAGCCGAGCTGCTGGCGGCGGCGCGCAAGACCGGGACGCTGTCGTTCACCTTGCGCAGCCTGGTCGACGCCTCCGCGTCGGAGCATGCCGAGACAACCAAAGCCCGCGACACCCGCGGCGACAAGATCGACACGATCCGGTTTGGCGTGACGACCTCGGTCACACCGAAGTGATTTGCAGGAAAGGACCCGCGACATGGCGAACAGGGCGCTGATCCGCACCGTAGCGCTGGCCGCCCTTGGGGCCATCGCCGTGTTGGCGATGAGCCCGCTCGATCGCAGCCCGGCGGCCGAGTTGCGCGTCGAGCCCAGGCCCGCACCCGTCGCGGCGCCCGCGCTCGTCGCGGCGGGCGAGGCAGGGTCGAGCTTCGTGCCGCTTGGCATCGGCAAGTCGGTGGTGATCGAGCTTCCCGGCGACGTCAAGGATGTGCTGGTCGCCGATCCGAAGATCGCCAATGCGGTCATCCGTTCGGCGCGTCGCGCTTATTTGATCGGCGTCGCGGTCGGGCAGACCAGCATCTATTTCTTCGATGCCCAGGGCCGGCAGCTCGCCGGGTTCGACATCGCGGTGACCCGTGACCTCAATGGGGTGCGCGCCGCGCTCCGCCGCATGTTCCCGGATTCCGACCTGCAGATCGAGGGCGTCGGCGATGGCGTCATGCTGTCGGGCACGCTGTCGAGCCCGGTTGAGGCCCAGCAGGCCTACGACGTCGCGACCCGGCTCGCCGGCGATGGCAAGGTCGTGAATGGCATCGTGGTGAAAGGCCGCGACCAGGTGATGCTCAAGGTCACGGTCGCCGAAGTACAGCGCAATATCATCAAGCAACTCGGCATCGACCTCAACGGAAGCGCGGCTTTCGGCTCCACGGTGGTTAATTTTGCCACCGCCAATCCGTTCAGCGCGTCTGGCACGTCTCCAAGTTCCGGCATCGCCGCTGCTTTCAACCACGGGTTCAACAACGTGACTCTCACATTGAGGGCAATGGAGCGTGCGGGCGTGATCCACACGCTCGCCGAACCGACGCTCAGTGCGATTTCCGGTGAGAACGCGACCTTCCTCGCCGGAGGCGAATTTCCGATCCCGTCCGGCCTGAGCTGCGACACGACCAAGTCGCCGCCGCTCTGCCAGGCGTCGATCGACTACAAGAAATTCGGCGTGAGCATGAACTTCACCCCGGTTGTGCTCTCTGAGGGGCGCATCAGCCTCAAGGTGATGACCGAGGTCTCCGACCTGTCGACCGATAACGCGCTGCCGCTGACCGTGCCCGGCGCAGGCAGCGTTACCATTCCCTCGATCCGTGTCCGTCGCGCCGATACGACGGTCGAGATTCCCTCGGGCGGTGCGCTTGCAATGGCCGGAATGATCCAGGAGCAGACCAAGGCGGCCATCAACGGGATCCCAGGATTGCAGCAGCTCCCGATCCTGGGCGAGCTATTTCGCAGCCGCGACTACGTCAACGATCAGACCGAGCTCATGATCCTGGTGACACCGTACGTGGTGCATGCGGTCGCCAACAAGGATCTGTCGCGGCCGGACGACGGCTACGCCGATGTCTCCGATCCCGCGCAGATTCTGCTGGGGCGCCTCAACCGCATCTACGGGGTGCGCGGAAAGGTCAATCCCGATCGTCCGTATAACGGCCGTTTCGGGTTCATCATGGATTGAGCAGCCGAGGAGACAAGTAAGATGACATTCCTGGTGCGCTCAATCCTGGCCCACGGTCGCAAGGCCGGCGGCTTCGCGGCCGCCGCCGCCATCTCGATCATGCTGGCCGGCTGCTACGCGACGCACGAAACCGCGGATCTCGGCCCGGCGGATTATCGTCAGCGTCATCCGATCACGCTGCAGGAGGGACGCCAAACCGTCGAGGTGTTCGTGGGGACGAGGCACGGGGGCCTGACGCCGGCGCAGCGCGCCGACGTGCTCGCTTTCGCTCGCCGATGGCAGCGCGACGCGACCGGTGGCGTCGTCATCGACGTACCGACGGGAACTCCGAACGCCCGCGCTGCGAGCGACTCACTGCACGAGATCCAGTCGATCCTGATTGCCGCTGGCCTGCCGAGTCAGGGGATCGCGGTGCGGCCGTATCGGCCGGCCGAGCGGTCCAGGCTCGCCACCATCAGGCTCAACTATCCGCGCATCACCGCCGAGGCAGGACCATGCGGACTGTGGCCGCAGGATCTCGGCCCGGCCGCCGCCGAAGTCTATGATCAGAACCGGCAGTATTGGAATTTCGGCTGCGCCAGCCAGCGCAATCTCGCCGCCATGGTCGACAACCCGGCCGACCTCGTCCAGCCGCGCGGCGAAACTCCCGCCTACCAGGCCCGGCGCAGCGTGGTGCTCGACAAGTATCGCCATGGCCAAGGCACCGCCACCACCTATTCGAACGCCAATCAAGGCAAGATCAGCAACGTCGGCCAGTGACATGAAGGTATCCCTGCAAACAGCGGAGGCGATGGAAGCGGGCGCCGCGCCGGTCGACCGCACCGACTACATCGCGCCGGCGCCCCGGGTTTCGATCCAGGCCTTCTGCACCGGCACCGAGACCGCCGCCTCGGTGCAGGGCGCGGCCGAGGACCGTCGCCTGGCGAAGGCCCATCTGCGTGTCCAGATGGGCGGCGTCGCGGCCGCGGTCGAGGCGTATCGCGGCTCGCCGACCCCCAACATCATCATTCTCGAGAGCGAGACGCGCGGCGAGGACATCCTCGCCGGGCTCGACGAACTGTCCCAGGTCTGCGACGAGGGCACCCGGGTCATCGTGATCGGCGGCCTCAACGACATCATGCTCTACCGCGAGCTCATCCGCCGCGGCGTGAGCGACTACCTGATGGCTCCGGTGCGGCCGCTCGACATCGTCGGCGCCGTCTGCGGGCTGTTCTCGGCGCCGGACGCGAAGCCGGTCGGCCGCGTCCTCGCGGTGATCGGGGCCAAGGGCGGCGTCGGAGCATCCACGGTGGCGCACAACGTGGCATGGTCCATCGCCCGTGATCTCCATCTCGATTCGGTGGTGGCGGACCTCGATCTCGCGTTCGGGACCGCCGGCCTCGACTACAACCAGGACCCGCCGCAGGGTGTGGCAGACGCCGTGTTCTCCCCCGACCGGGTCGACACCGCGTTCATCGATCGCCTGCTGTCGAAGTGCACCGATCATCTGAGCCTGCTGGCGGCGCCGGCCACGCTCGATCGGGTCTATGACTTCACCCCGGAGGCGTTCGAGCCGGTGTTCGACGCGTTGCGCGCGAGCGTTCCGTGCGTGATCCTGGACGTACCGCACCTGTGGGCCGGCTGGACCAGACGCGTGCTGGTGAGCGCCGATGAGATCCTGATCGTCGCCGCCCCTGATCTCGCCAACCTGCGCAATGCCAAGAACCTGGCCGATCTGATGCGCGCCGCGCGGCCGAACGATCGCCGGCCGCTCTACTGCCTCAACCAGGTCGGGGTGCCGAAACGTCCCGAGATCAAACCGGCCGATTTCTCCAAGGCGCTCGAGGACGATCCGGTGGCGATCATCCCCTTCGAGCCGCCGGTGTTCGGAACGGCGGCCAACAACGGACAGATGATCGCGGAGGTGTCGGCCGGCCGCCGTACGGCGGAGATGTTCCGTCATGTGGCCGAGGTGCTGACCGGCCGCGCCGCCGCGAAGCGGACGCGCGGCGGCAGGTTCGGGCCGCTGTTCGGAAAGCTGCTGCAAGGATGATCGCGTGGTGCGGCGGTTGTCGCATCAAGTTCGATAGTGACGGTCGGCGGTGAGCGGGGAGTAGGGTCGTGTTTGGCAAGCGTTCGGCAACGGGAGGCGAAGCTGGCACTGCGCCAGCCCACTCCGCGCCATTGGCGCCCCCGCCGGATGCGCCGCCTCCGCCCGCGCCGACTCCGCCGGATGCCGGGGCTCACGCCGCCTTCCCATCCGCCGGCCTCGCGGCGCCGCTCGTTCCCGCGCCCGTGCCGCAGGCCGGACGCGTCGCGGGCGCCAGCCACCAACCGGCGCCTCCCGTCGAGGTGAACGAGACGCGCCGATCGGACACCTATTACGAGGTCAAGGGCACGATCTTCGGCGCGCTGATCGAGGCGATCGATCTCACACAGCTCGCCAAGCTCGACGCCGATTCCGCCCGCGAGGAGATCCGCGACATCGTCAACGAGATCATCGCGATCAAGAACATCGTGATGTCCATCTCGGAGCAGGAGGAGCTGCTCGACGACATCTGCAACGACGTGCTGGGCTACGGCCCGCTCGAGCCGCTGCTTGCGCGCGACGACATCGCCGACGTGATGGTGAACGGTTCGGGCACCGTCTACATCGAGGTCGCCGGCAAGATCCAACGGACACCGGTCCGGTTCCGCGACAATCATCAGCTGCTCAACATTTGCCAGCGCATCGTCAGCCAGATCGGGCGGCGGGTCGACGAAGCGTCCCCGATCTGCGACGCGCGCCTGCCGGACGGCTCCCGCGTCAACGTCATCGTGCCGCCGCTGGCGATCGACGGCCCCGCACTGACCATCCGCAAGTTCAAGCGCGACAAGCTCACTCTCGAGCAGCTCGTTCGCTACAACTCGATCACGCCGGAAGGCGCCGAGATCCTCAAGGTGATCGGCCGCTGCCGGATCAACACCATCGTCTCGGGCGGCACCGGCTCGGGCAAGACGACCCTGCTCAATTGCCTGACCCGCTACATCGACGAAGAGGAACGCGTAATCACTTGCGAGGACGCGGCCGAGCTCCAGCTGCAGCAGCCGCACGTGGTCCGCCTGGAGACGCGGCCGCCGAACCTGGAGGGAGAGGGCCAGATCACCATGCGCGACCTGGTCCGGAACTGCCTGCGTATGCGGCCCGAGCGCATCATCGTCGGCGAGGTGCGCGGACCGGAGGCGTTCGACCTGCTGCAGGCGATGAACACCGGCCACGACGGCTCGATGGGCACCCTGCACGCCAACAGCCCGCGCGAGGCTCTGTCGCGCCTTGAGTCGATGATCACCATGGGAGGCTTCGCGCTGCCTTCGCGCACCATCCGCGAGATGATCTGCGCGTCGGTAGACGTCGTCATCCAGGCGGCGCGCCTGCGCGACGGCTCGCGCAAGATTACGCACGTCACCGAGGTGATGGGCCTGGAAGGCGACGTCATCATCACCCAGGATCTGTTTCTCTACGATCTGGTCGGCGAGGACGCGCAGGGCAAGCTGATCGGGCGTCATCGCTCGACCGGCATCGGCCGGCCGCGCTTCTGGGACCGCGCCCGTTATTACGGCGAGGAGAAGCGACTCGCAGCCGCGCTTGACACCGCCGAGAAGGCGGGCGTCCACGGGACGAGCTGAGGGCAGGCGCGCCATGCCGATCCAGCAGCTGGGGATGTTCTTCCTCGCCGCCGCCGCAGTCGGCGGCGTCGCGTGGGTGTTCCTCTATCCGCTCCTCTCCGGCGATCGCAATGCCGAAAGGCGCATGCAGAGCGTCGCCAAGCCCGATCGCTCGCCGGCCAAGATCGGCTCCCGGGCCACGCCGAAGCTGCGCCGCGACAATCAGATCGAGGACACGCTGAAGCAGCTCGAGGTGCGCCGGAAAAAGCAGAAGAGCCCACCGCTGGAGGTGCGGATCGAGCAGGCGGGGCTCTCCTGGTCGAAGCAGCATTTCATGATCGGCTCGGGTGTTCTCGGGGCCGTTGCGTTCATCGGCGTGCTGGCCGCGGGCGGTGACCTCCTGCCGGCCGCCGGAGTCGCCTTCGGCGCCTCGCTCGGCCTGCCGCGCTGGGTCCTGATGTTCATACGCAAGCGCCGGCACGCCTCCTTTCTCGAGAACTTCCCCGATGCCGTCGACATTATCGTGCGTGGCATCAAGGCGGGTCTGCCGCTGCTCGATTCCATGCGCGTCATCGTCGCCGACGCGCCCGAACCCATCAAGAGCGAGTTCAGAGCCATAATCGAGACACAGACCGTCGGCATTCCGATCGGTGAGGCGTGCGGAAGGCTGTACGAGCGGATCCCGCTGCCGGAAGCGAATTTCTTCGGCATCGTCGTCTCGATCCAGCAGAAGGCCGGCGGCAATCTGTCGGAAGCGCTCGGCAACCTGTCGCGCGTGCTGCGCGATCGCAAGAAGATGAAAGGCAAGATCACCGCGATGTCGATGGAAGCCAAGGCTTCCGCGGGCATCATCGGCTGTCTGCCGCTTCTGGTGATGTCGGCCGTCTATCTCACAAGCCCTGCCTACATCGAGCTCCTCTGGACGACGCCGACGGGCCGGGTGCTGCTCATGGGGTCCGCCGTTTGGATGTCCCTCGGTATCCTCGTCATGCGCAAGATGATCAACTTCGATTTCTGACCATGCTCGAACTGCTCGTAGACAGGCTGCAGGACACGCGTTTCCTCGCGATGGTTTTCGCCGCGGTGGCGGCGATGGCTACGGTGATCACGCTGGCGATGCCGTTGCTCGCCACCGACACCCTCGACAAGAGGATGAAAGCGGTGGCGCTGGAGCGCGAGAAGATGCGCCAGCGCGAGCGCGAGCGGATGTCCCGCACCGAGAAGGTCAGCCTCCGTGCCTCGCCCAAGGCCTACATGCAGAGGGTCGTCGAGCAGTTCAACCTCACGAAGTGGGTCGGCCAGGAGGCCGCGCGCGTGAAGCTGATGCAGGCGGGCTATCGCGGGCAGGCGCCCTATGTGGCTTTCCTGTTCTTCCGCATGGTGACGCCGCTGATTACCCTTGCCGGCTCGCTGATTTACGTTTTCCTGCTGACGAATTTCAATCAGCCTACGACGGTCAAGATCGGCGCATGCCTCGCCGCGGCGTGGGTCGGCATGCAGGTCCCGTTTCTCTTCCTGAAAAATAAGATCCAGCACCGCAAGCTGTCGATCATCCGCGCGTTTCCGGATGCGCTCGACCTGCTGCTGATCTGCGTCGAGTCGGGCATGTCGATCGAGGCGGCGTTCCGCAAGGTCAGCGACGAGATCGGATCGCAGTCGATTCCGCTTGCCGAAGAGCTCACGCTCACCACCGCCGAGCTCTCCTACCTTCCCGACCGCCGTCAGGCTTACGAGAACCTCGCCAAGCGGACCGACCTCGAGGGGGTCAAGGCGGTCTGCCTCGCGCTCCAGCAGGCGGAACGCTATGGGACGCCGCTGGCGAACGCCCTTCGCGTCATGGCGCAGGAGAATCGCGACATGCGCATGGCGGAAGCCGAGAAGAAAGCGGCTGCCCTGCCGCCCAAGCTCACCGTCCCGATGATCCTGTTCTTCCTGCCGGTGCTGTTCGTGGTGATCCTCGGACCGGCCATCATCAAGGCGATGGACACGTTCCGGTGACGGCCGCCGCGGCGCCAGCACTGTAAAGTTGCTGGTGGCCTTTCGATTCCGAAGTTCGCTCAGAGCTCGCTGCGGATGCCTGCGAACTTCGGAATCGGGACACTAGCGATCGATGGCCGGCCGTCTGGCGCTCCCGGCCCCGATCGTGGTCCTCGCGGCGCGAGCCGGCTTGGCCCAGTCCGTGTGGTCGGACATCATCTGCTTGAGGTAGGCGACGTTGGCCGCCGCTTCCTCCGGCGGAAGATCGGCGCGAGCAATGGTCTCCGCCTCGGCGAAGCGGCCCTGCAGCCCGACGACCAGCGCAAGGTTCTGCCGCACGCGCGGGTCGGCCCCCGGGCGCTGGGCCGCGCGCCGCAACGTGGCCTCAGCCTTGGGCAGGTCCTTCGCCAGCGCATAGGACAGCCCGAGATTGGACAGAACCGTGGGATCGTCAGGGGCCATCTTGAGCGCGCTCGAGTAATAGCGCTGGGCCTCCTCGTGACGCCCCATCTGGTCGAGAACGGCGCCCTGCGCCGAAAGGATGTGCCAATCGGGCTGGTCCGGCGAGTGGGCCCGGCTCAGCACCTCGAGCGCCTGCGCGTAATTGCCGACATCGGCAAGCGCGCGCCCATAGGCGCCGAGCAGCTCCTTGTTGCTGGCATTGCGCAGCGAGGCCTGCTGCAGCACCGAGACGGCCTGCTGTCGCTCGCCGAGCGCGTTGAGGGCCCGCGCATAGGCGATAGCGACGTCGGGATCGGCCGGATTTTCGCGGTAGCGCGCCCCGAGCGCGTCGGATTCGCGCCGCCAATCCGCGTCGCTCGTCGGTGCTGCGCTGGCCGCCGTCGTGCTCTTGCTGTCCCCGTGGCCGGTGGTGACGCATCCGGCCGCCGAGATCGCGACGCAGCCGAGGACGGCAGCGCAGGCGAGGCATCGCGCGGTACGGCCCATACTGTGACGCATTGCCATCATTCACTCCGCCCAGGCTTCCCCTATGCGAGGCCGCGCGGCCGGGCAGTCATAGGACGTTAACGCTAACGCACCGTTAATGGGCCGGCGCGGCGCCCAGCCCGGCGAAGCGGAGCCGATTGCAGCGGCGGCCGCGGCTATGCGAGTGTCCGCGACCGCTCTCGCCCCTGCGGCTTCGGCCGGCTGACTTTCGAGGCTTTCGTGACCATGCATCCGATCTACGCCGCCTCTGGAGACCCGGCGGCCCTGCCGATTCGCTTCGTCACGCCGGCAAGCTGGCCGGCGCTCCGGAGCGGCCTTGATGCGGCGACGCGGGGCTTTGCGGACGCGGCCGGGTTCGAGCCCAGGCCGGGTCGGCATCTGCTGCTGCCGGCGCCGGGCGGGGGCCTGGCGGGGGTTCTGTTCGGGCATGGCGCCGCGGATGATCCGGCCCGCGACCCGTTCATGGCGGGGCGGCTGCCGGCTCTGCTGCCGAGCGGCACCTATCGCTTCGTCGATCCCCCCGACGACGGTCGGCTCGCCGCGCTCGGCTTCGCGCTCGGCTCCTACCAGTTCACGCGCTATCGCAAGGCAGAAGACCGGGCGGTCCGGCTCGCCATCTCGCCGGGCCTCGATGCCGACGACCTCTCGCGTATCGTCGAGGGCGTCTTCCTGGCGCGCGATCTCATCAACACGCCGGCCAACGACTTGGGGCCGGCCGAGCTCGAGGTCGCTGGCCGCGAGCTCGGCCAGCGGCACGGCGCTGTCGTGCAGATCACCGCGGGCGACGCCCTTCTGGCCGGCAACTTTCCGCTCATCCATGCGGTCGGGCGCGCCGCCAAGGGCGCGCCGCGCCTGATCGACCTGCGCTGGGGCGACGAGCGCGATCCCAAGGTCACGCTCGTCGGCAAGGGCGTGTGCTTCGACTCGGGCGGTCTCGACATCAAGCCCGACAGCGCCATGCTGCTGATGAAGAAGGACATGGGCGGGGCGGCGAGCGTGCTCGCGGCGGCCCACATGATCATGGCACGCCGGTTGAAGCTGCGCCTGCGCGTTCTCATCCCGGCGGTCGAGAATGCGATCTCGGGCGATGCGTTCCGGCCGCGCGACGTCTACCGCTCGCGCAAGGGCCTCACCGTCGAGGTCGGCAATACGGATGCCGAGGGACGGCTTATTCTCGCTGACGCGCTCGCGCTGGCCGACGAGGAGGCGCCGGACCTGCTGGTCGACATGGGCACGCTGACCGGGGCCGCCCGGGTCGCGCTGGGGCCCGATCTGCCGCCCTTCTACACCCACGACGAGGAGCTCGCGGTTGCGATGGCGCGGCATGGCCGCGCCGAGAATGACCCGCTCTGGCGCCTGCCGCTGTGGCCGGCCTATGACGCAATGCTCGATTCGAAGGTCGCGGATCTCAGCAATATCGGCAGCGGCGGCTTCGCCGGCTCGATCATCTGCGCGCTCTTCCTCAACCGCTTCGTGGCGGCGGCGAAATCGTGGCTGCATGTCGACATCTACGCCTGGACGCCGTCCGCCAAGCCGGGGCGTCCGGAGGGCGGCGAATGCCAGGCGGCGCGGGCGGTCTACTCCTATCTGGCGGCGCGCTACGGATGAGGACGCCGTCGACCCCGTTCGATCCCCGCACGACGGCGGCCCGCCCGGACCTCGCGGCGAGCCATCTGCGCGGCCAAGTCACCGCTGCGCGCTTCGTCGACGGCACGCTGCACGAGGTGCGGGACGAGAGCGCGCCGGTGCGGCGCGAGCCCGCGCCGGACGCATCGCTCGACACCGAGGCGCTCAAGGGCGAGCAGGTGATGGTCTACGAGACGACCGAGGAGGGGTGGTGCTGGGGCCAGCTCGAGCGCGACGGCTACGTGGGCTGGCTCCCTGCGAACGCGCTCGCCGCTCCCGGGCCGGCTCCGACTCATGTGGTGGCGGCGCCGCGCACGCTGGCGTTCCCGGGTCCGTCGATCAAGCTGCCGCCCGTCGCAGCCTTCTCGCTCGGCTGCCGCCTTACCGTGCTGCGCAGCGAGGGGGCGCTCGCGGTCACGCCCTCGGGCTATGTGCCGGCGCGCCATCTCACGCCCGTCGACGAGCGCGAGCCCGATTTCGTCGCGGTCGCGGAACGGTTTCTCGGCGTGCCCTATCTCTGGGGCGGCAAGACCAGCCTCGGCATCGACTGCTCCGGGCTCGTCCAGGTCGCGCTTGGTGCCGCCGGCTTGGCCTGTCCGCGCGACAGCGACATGCAGGAGCGCGCGCTTGGGACGGCAGTCGCCGCCGGCATCCCCGACCTTCGCCGCGGTGATCTGATCTTCTGGAAGGGGCATGTCGCGATCGTGCGCGACGGCGCCACGCTCCTGCACGCCAATGCGTTTCACATGGCGGTCGCGCTCGAGCCGATCGTCGGCGCGGTCGCGCGGATCGCGGCCGGAGGCGGCGCGATCAGTTCCGTGAAGCGGCCGCGCTGAGCCCGGCGATCTCCATTTTCAGGAGCTGATATCCGCCTACTAATATCCGCGCGTGCGCTCGATCACGTTCTCGAGCGGCTGTCCGGCGTCGCAACGCTCGATCTGCCGCACGATATAGGCGACCACCTCCTCGGGCACCGAGGCGGCCGAATTATGCGGCGTGATCGTCACCTTGGGATGCGCCCACAATGGGCTTGCCTGTGGCAGCGGCTCGGTCGGAAACACGTCGAGCGTCGCGCCGGCGAGCGTGCCCTCCTCGAGCGCCGCGACGATATCGCCATCGACCTGCAGCATCCCGCGTCCGGCATTGATCAGATACGCACCGCCGAGCGCGCCCGTGCGGTTGAGCTTGCGAAAGAGCGCGAGGTCGAGGATGCCTTTCGTCGCCGGCGTCGCGGGCAGCAGGCAGACGAGGATCTCGCTGCGCGCCAGGAACGCACCCAGCCCCGCGACGCCGTGGAAGGTCTCGATGCCCGGCAGGACACGCGGCGTGCGGCTCCAGCCCGCGACCCGGAAGCCGATCCGGCTGAGCACCTCGGCCGCATCGCGGCCGAGAACGCCGAGCCCCATGATCCCGACATGGACCTCCCGCGCCGGCTGCTGGGGATGCTCGTGCCACACGCGCTGGCGCTGCTGCTCGTCATAGAGCCGCTGGCGCCGGTGATGCATGAGCACGTGCAGCGTCACGTATTCGGTCATGCGCCGCGTCAGGTCGGGATCGATCACCCGCACGATCGGCACCTGCGGCAGCGACGGGTCGGCGAGCAGCGCGTCGACGCCGGCGCCCAGGCTGAAGATCGCGCGCAAATTCGTGAACGGCGCGAATGCTCCGGACGGCGGCAGCCAGGCCGCCGCATAGGCGACCTCCGCAGGGTCGCCGATCCGGTCGGGCCATAGCCGGATCGCCCGGCCCGGCGCGGCGCCGCGGAAGCGGCGCTCCCAGGGCGCCGGATCCCAGCCCGTGATGACGAGCAGCAGCGCGCTCATCGCGCCGCCGGCCCTTTGACGATGTCGCCGAGTCGGTCGCGATGCAGTGCGAGCCACTGCAGCGCGATGATGAGGAATCCGTTGCGCATGGTGCGACGCTCCAGCGCGGCCAGCGCGACGTCGATTGCGACGCGCATCGGCCGTGTCGCCTCGTTCTCGTCGTCGGCGCCTGCACGATCGGGCACGCGCGCCGCATCGACGAGACCGAGAAAGAGGAATCCGTGCTCGTCGCTCGCGCCGGGCACCGGGATGAAGTCCAAGAGCTCGTACAGCGCCTCGGGGCGCACCCCGATTTCCTCGACGCATTCGCGCACGGCGGCTTCGGCGGGCGTCTCGCCCGCCTCGACGTGACCGGCGACGATCTCGACCAGCTCTCCCGCCCCGGTGGCGAGGTGTGCGGCAGCACGAAATTGGCGGATCAGCACGACCTCGCCGCGCTTGATGTCGATCGGAAGGACCGCCGCGACCTTGCCGACGCGCAGGATGTCGCGCACGATCGCGGTCTCCTCGCGCTCCGGCGTGCGCAATGTGACGGCGAAGCGGTCGAGATCGTGGTGGGCCTTGGCGAGCGGCGTTGGCGGCGACACCTCGACATCGGCCGGCTGGTCGGCGAGCGCTTCAGGCGTTGCGGGGTCGCTCATGCGGGCGGCTCTATTCGGCGACGACGCCTTCCGACGCCGCCTCGAGATTGAAGGCGGCGGCGAACAGCGCGCGCGTATAGTCCGTCTTGGGCGAGGCGAACACCTCGGCGGCCGAGCCCTCCTCCACCACCTTGCCGTGACGCATCACCACCAGGCGGCTGGCAAGCGCCGCTACGACCTTGAGATCGTGCGAGATGAACATGTAGGTGAGGTCGTGATCGCGCTGCAGCTTGCGCAGCAACGCGCAGATCTGCGACTGGATCAGCATGTCGAGCGCGCTGGTCGGCTCGTCGAGCACCACGAAGGTGGGCTGGAGCACGGCCGCGCGCGCCATCGCGATGCGCTGGCGCTGGCCGCCGGAGAACTCGTGCGGATATCGGAAGCGGGTCGACGGCTCGAGGCCGACCTCGGTCAGCGCCTGGATCACCCGCTGCTCACGCTCTTCGCGCGGCATCTTCGGATGGTGCACCCGCAGACCCTCCTCGACGATGTCCTCGACCGACATGCGCGGCGATAGCGAGCCGTATGGATCCTGGAACACGATCTGCATGTCGTGGCGGAACGGCCGCATCTCCTTGAACCGCAGCCCCTGCAACTGGTTGCCCATGAAGATCACCGGCCCCTCGGACGAGATCAGGCGCAGGATCGCTAGGCCGAGCGTGGTCTTGCCCGATCCCGACTCGCCCACCACGCCGAGCGTCTCGCCCTTGCGCAGCTCGATGCTCACGCCGTCGACCGCCTTGATGTGCCCCACGACCCGCCGCAGCACACCGCGCTTGATCGGGAACCAGACCTTGAGGTTCTCGGTCTTGACCATGATCGGGTGATCGGGGTTGATCGGCGCCGGCTCCTTCTTCGGCTCGGCGGCGAGGAGCTGCCGCGTATAGGGGTGAGTCGGCCGGGCGAACACCTGCTCGACAGGCCCCTGCTCGACGATCTTGCCCTGGGTCATCACGCAGACGTGGTCGGCGACCTTGCGCACGATGCCGAGGTCGTGGGTGATGAACAGCATCGCCATCCCGAGGCGGCTTTGCAGCTCCTTCAAGAGTTCGAGAATCTGCGCCTGCACCGTCACGTCGAGCGCAGTGGTGGGCTCGTCCGCGATCAGGAGGTCGGGTTCATTGGCAAGAGCGAGCGCGATCATGACCCGCTGGCGCTGGCCGCCGGAGAGCTGGTGGGGATAGGCGCCGAGCCGGCTTGCCGGATCTGCGATGCCGACCTGGGTCAACAGCTCGATCACCCGGGCACGCGCTGCCGCGCCGGTGATGCCGCGATGCAGCGCCAGGATCTCGGCGATCTGCTTCTCGATGGTGTGCAGCGGATTGAGCGACGTCATCGGCTCCTGGAACACGATGGAGATGTCGTCCCCGCGCACGCGCCGCATCTTGCTTTCCGAAAGCGACATCAGATCCTGGCCCTTGAACAGGATCTCCCCCGACGGATGTTGCGCTGACGGATAGGGCAGGAGCTTCATCACCGACAGCGCCGCACATGACTTGCCCGAGCCCGACTCGCCGACGAGCGCGACCGTTTCGCCCTTGCGGATGTCGAACGAGATGCGCTCGACCGCGCAGGTCTGGCGCTCGCCCTGGCAGAAGACCACCGAGAGATCACGGACCGAAAGGAGCGGGGCTGTGGGCGGGCTCATTGTTCACCGGAAACTCTTGCGCGGATCGAAGGCATCGCGCACCGCCTCGCCGATGAAGATCAGCAGCGACAGCATGATCGCGACGGTAAAGAAGCCCGAGAGACCGAGCCAGGGCGCGGTGACGCTCTCCTTGCCCTCGTTCAAGAGCTCGCCCAGCGACGGCGAGCCGGGCGGCATCCCGAAGCCGAGGAAGTCCAGCGCGGTGAGCGTCATCACCGAGGCCGACAGGATGAACGGCACGAACGTCATGGTGGCCACCATGGCGTTCGGCAGCAGATGACGGAACATGATCACCACGTTGGAGACGCCCAGCGCGCGCGCCGCATTGATGTACTCGAAGTTGCGTCCGCGCAGGAACTCGGCCCGCACCAGGCCGACCAGCCGCACCCACGAGAACAGCAGCAGGATCCCGAGCAGGACGAAAAAGCCCGGCGTCAGAACGGACGACAGGATCAGCAGCAGGTAGAGCTCGGGGATGGAGGTCCAGATCTCGATGAAGCGCTGGAACAGGAGATCGAGCCAGCCGCCGAAATAGCCCTGCACCGCGCCGGCCGCGACGCCGACGATCGAGGACAGGACCGTCAGGATGAGCCCGAACAGCACCGAGATGCGGAAACCGTAGATCACCCGCGCCACCACGTCTCGGCCCTGCTGGTCGGTGCCGAGCCAGTTCATCTCCGCCTCGCCGCATTTCGCGAAGTTGCCCTTGATGGCGTTCTCGCAGTCCTGCGCGGTGAGCGCCCAGGTCGGCTTCGACGGGAAGGGCGAGGGCGGTCTCGACACCCGCGTGTCGTAGCTGAAGCGGATCGGCGGCCAGATCATCCAGCCGCCTTTCTTGGCGATCAGTTCCTTGAGGTAGGGGTCGTCGCGGAAATCGGCCGCGGTCCCGAACAGATTGGGATCGCCAGGGTCGCCGAACGCCGTGTCCGGATAGGTGACGAAGGCCGGGAAATAGGATCTGCCCTGCATGTGCAGGTAAAGCGGCTTGTCGTTGGCGATGAATTCGGCGAACAGCGAGAGCACGAACAGGATCGCGAAGATCCACAACGATACGTAGCCGCGCCGGTTGCGCTTGAAGTTCTCCCATCGGCGCCGGTTGATCGGGGACAGCCATGCGCGCTTCCCCGGCGCCAGCACCGGCCCGACGGGCGTGCTGATGGGAGCCTCGGGAATCGTGGCCGGGATGCGGGCGTCCACTCAGACCTCCCGGGTCTCGAAATCGATGCGCGGATCGATCCAGGTATAGGTGAGATCGGAGATCAGGTTCACGAATAGGCCGATCAGCGCGAAGATGTAGAGATTGGCGAAGACCACCGGATAGTCGCGGTTGAGCACGCTTTCGAAGCTCAGCAGACCGAGGCCGTCGAGCGAGAAGATCGTCTCGATGAGCAGCGAGCCGCCGAAGAACGCGCCGACGAAGGCGCCGGCAAAGCCCGCGATGACGATCAGCATGGCGTTGCGGAAGACGTGCCCGTAAAGGACCTTGCGGTTGCTCAGGCCCTTTGCCCGCGCGGTGAGCACGTACTGCTTGCGGATCTCGTCGAGGAACGAGTTCTTGGTGAGCAGCGTCATGGTGGCGAAGGAGCCGACCATCATGGCGGTGATCGGCAGGACCAGGTGCCAGAAGTAATCGGTGATCTTGCCGTACCAGGGGAGCTGGCTCCAGTTGTCGGAGGTGAGCCCGCGCAGCGGAAAGATGCTCCAGAACGAGCCGCCGGCGAACAGCACGATCAGGAAGATCGCGAGCAGGAATCCGGGCACCGCGTAGCCGACGATGATCAGGCTTGAGCTCACGGTGTCGAACCGGCTGCCGTCGCGCACCGCCTTGGCGATGCCGAGCGGGATCGAGATCAGGTAGGTGAGCAGCGTCATCCACAGCCCGAGCGAGATCGACACCGGCAGCTTCTCCTTGATCAGGTCGATCACGTTGATGTCGCGGAAGAAGCTGCGGCCGAAATCGAATCTCAGATAGTTGCTGACCATGATGAAGAAGCGCTCGTAGGCGGGCTTGTCGAAGCCGAACTGCTTTTCCAGCTTCTTGATGAATTCCGGATCGAGGCCCTGCGCGCCGCGATATTTCGACGTCACGGAATCGAGCTGGCCCGCCCCCTGCAGCTGCCGCGCGCCGAAATCCCCACCGCTCGAACCGGAGATGCGCGAGGTCGCGCCGGTATCCATGCCGGACAGTTGCGCCAGCACGCGCTCGACCGGGCCACCGGGCGCGAACTGCACCACCACGAACGAGACCAGCAGGATCCCGAACAGGGTCGGGATCATGAGCAGCAGCCGGCGGATGATATAGGCGGTCATGTCATCGGTCCGTCACGCTTGGCGCCCTGCACGGCAAGCCCGCTGTTCGCGATTGCGCGACAGGTGGCGGTGCATGCTGGAAAGCGCAAGATCACATCATCCCGCGCGCTCGAGCCTCGAGGCCTTGTCCCGGTCGTACCACCAGGTCTCCGGCACGCCGCGGTCGTAGCGCGGCCCCTTGACGCTCGGGTGCCCGAACACGTCCCAATAAGCAATCCAGTGCGACGCCTTGTACCACTGCGGCACCCAGTATCGGCCGGCCCGGGTGATGCGGTCGAGCGCCTTGCAGGCGGTCACCAGCGTCGGTCGGGTCTTGGCCGCCATGATGGTCCCGATCAGCGCGTCGATCGTCGGGTCGGCGATCCCGCCGATATTGTAGGAGCCGTTGATCGAGGCGGCCTCCGAAGAAAGGTAAGTGCGCAGCTCGTCGCCGGGGGTGAGCGAGAACGACAGGCGCTCCACGATCATGTCGAAGTCGCGGTCGTCCTGGCGCGCCTTGTACTGCACCGGGTCGACCACCCGCACCGAGGACTCGATGCCGAGCGCCGCGAGGTTCTTCACGTAAGCCAGGTGGTGCGGCTCGAAGCTCGGATCGTCGATCAGGAACTCGATGGTGAACGGCGCGCCATTCGGCATCACGCGCCGCGTATCCTTGAGCGCGAAGCCGGCCTCGAGCAGCAGGGCGTTCGCCTTGCGCAGCAGGTTTCGGTCGCGGCCCGAGCCGTCGCTGACCGGGGGAACGAAGGGCTCGCCGAACACCTCGTCCGGCACCTTGCCGCGGAACGGCTCGAGCAGGGCAATCTCCTCCGCGCTCGGCGGCCCGGCCGCCATCATCGGCGAATTCTGGAACATCGAACGGGTGCGCTCATAGGCGCCGTACATCACGTTCTTGTTGACCCATTCGAAGTCGAACGCCTGGATCAGCGCCTCGCGCACCCGGCGGTCCTTGAACTTCTCGCGCCGCAGGTTGGGAAACCAGCCCTGTGCGCCCGACGGTGTATTGTCCGGCAGCACGTCGCGCTTGACCCGGCCGTCGCGGATCGCCGGGAAGTCGTAGCGGGTGGCCCAGACCCGCGAGGTGAACTCCTCGCGGAAGAGATAGTTCTTGGCCGTGAAGCCGACGAAGCCCACCTCGCGATCGCGATAGAACTCGTAGCGCACGATATCGAAATTATTCTGGCCGACGCTTACCGCCAGATTGGCGCCCCACCAGTCCGGCACGCGCTCATATTCGATATAGCGCCCGGCGTCGAACCGGCCGACCTTGTAGGGGCCCGAGCCGAGCGGGATCTCGAGGGTCGATTCATCGAACGGACGTTTCGAATAATAAGCCTGCGAGAAGATCGGCTGGCCGGCAATGAACAGCGGGACGTCGCGCGCCCGCCGCGGCGCGAAGCGCGCCACGAGGGTCGCGTCGTCGACGGCTTCGGCACCCTTGAAGTCGCGCATCCGCTGGGTGATCAGCGGGTGGCCTTTCTCCTTGAGGATATTGAGCGAGAACGCGGCATCGTGCGCCGTGAGCTTGCTGCCGTCGTGGAAGCGCGCCTCGGGACGCATCAGGTACTGATAGGTCAACCCGTCGTCGGAGATCGTCACGGCGCGCGCCGCGAGCCCATACATGCCGTCGGGCTCGTCGGTCGCGCTCTTCATCAGGCTCGCGAAGGTCAGCTCCATTCCCTGCGCGCCATCGCCCTTCAGGATGTAGCTGTTGAGCGAGTTGAAGGTCTGGAAGTTCTGATTGTACATCCGGCTCGGGCCGATCTGGGAGAAGACGCCGCCCTTCGGCGCCTTCGGATCGACGTAGTCGAAATGCGGAAAGTCGGCCGGGTATTTGAGGTCGCCGAAGGCCGAGATGCCGTGGCGCCCGGCCGGCTCGGCCGCGACCGGCGGCGCGAACCGCGTTGCCCCCGCAAGCGCGGCGGCGCCCATCACCAGCGCGTCGCGGCGGGTCAGGATCACGTGTGCTGCCCGGTCTTCGCCGCGCGTTCGGCGTCCCACCACCAGACCGTCGGGAAGGCCGCGGCACCGAATTTGGGCATGTTTTCCGGCCGGCCGAAACGGTCCCAGCGCGCCGTGCGCTGGAACGGGTAATTCCATTGCGGGACCACGTAATGATTCCACAGCAGCACTCGGTCGAGCGACTTGGTGGCCGCCACCAGCTCGGCCCGGCTCTTGGCGAAGATCACCCGCTCGATCAGCGCGTCCACCGCCGGGTTTTTGATGCCGATGTAGTTGCGCGAGCCGTTCTGGTCGGCGGCCGCCGAGCCCCAGTACTCGCGCTGCTCGTTGCCGGGCGAGAGCGATTGCCCCCAGTTCGCGATGATGATGTCGAAGTCCCGGCTGCGCAGCCGGTTCTCGTATTGCGCATCGTCGATCGTGCGGATCGTGACCGAGATCCCGAGGCGCTCGAGTGCAGGCTTGTAAAATAGGAACACGCGCTCGAAGACCGGTTGAAAGGACAGCAGCTCGACCGCAAATGGCTCGCCGGTCTTGGCATTGGTCAGCTTCTGATTGCGCACCTCATAGCCCGCCTCGCGCAGCAGCCGCAGCCCTTCGCGCAGATTGTCGCGCACCGCCGCGGGGGTGCCGCCGACCGGGTTGCTGTAGGGAGTCGTGAAGACCTCCGGCGGGATCTTGTCGCGCAGCGGCTCGAGGATCGCGAGCTCATCTGGCCCAGGGAGCCCCGACGAAGCGAGTTCCGTGCCCTCGAAGTAGCTTTTTGTGCGCTTGTACTGGCCGAAGAAGAGCTGCTTGTTCATCTCCTCGAAGTCGAGCGCGAAATTGAACGCCCGGCGCAGGCGGGCATCCTTGAACTTGTCGCGCCGGGTGTTGAAGGCGAACGCCTGCATCCCGCCACTGCTCCGGATCGGGAATTCCTCCTTGATGACGCGCTTCTCCTTGACTGCCGGAAAGTCGTAGGAGAGCGCCCAGTCTTTGGCGGTTTGCTCGGTGCGCCAATCGAGCTGGTCGGCCTTGAAGGCTTCGAGGGCGACAGTGGTGTCGCGGAAATAGATATTGCGAATCTCATCGAAATTGCTGGTTCCGACGTTCACCGGCAGGTCCTTGCCCCAGTAATCCTTGACGCGCTCGTAGACGATGCTGCGGCCGGGCTCGAACTCCTTGATGCGAAAGGCGCCGGAGCCGAGCGGCGGCTCGAGCGTCGTCGCGGTCACGTCGCGCTGCTTGCCGTTCTTGTCCTTGCCCTCCCACCAGTGCTTGGGCAGGACCATGATCTGGCCGACGATCTGCGGCAGCTCGCGATTGCCCGCTCCGTCGAACGTGAACGTGACCTCGCGCTCGCCGGTCTTCTCCGCCTTGACGACATGGCGGTAGTAGGCGCCCCAGAAGGGGCTGTTCTCCTTGAAGACCGTGAACGAGAAGATCACGTCCTCCGGCGTTATCGGCTTGCCGTCGTGCCAGCGCGCTTCGCCGCGCAGCCGGTAGGTCACCGAGGAGAAATCGTCGGGATGTTGCGCGGCGTCGGCGAGCCGGCCGTATTCGGTCGACTCCTCGTCGAGTGATTGCGTCGTCAGCGAATCGTAGATCCGCTCGATGCCGCCCTCGAGCTGTCCCTTGAGACCCGCGATCACAGGGTTGAAGTTGTCGTAGGTGCCGATCGCCAGCATCCGGATCGTGCCGCCTTTGGGCGCAGCGGGATTGACGTAATCGAAGTGTTTGAAGTCGGGCGGATACTTGAGGTCCCCGAACAGGGAGAGACCGTGTCGCCAATTGCTGGCGCCTTGCGCGGCTGCCGGTCTGACGACACCGGCGAGACCGAGCTTCGCCAGCACGGCGGCGCCGAGCGCCGCAGCGCTGTGGTGAAGGATATGGCGGCGGGTCAGGAGCAAGGACTTCTCTCCGCAATCTTGGGGTCGCACGGCCGGACCGGCCAAACGGCCGTCGGCTATGTCTTTAACCCATTATGTCGGTTTTGGGATGCATGACCGCGCGGCCAGCCGCTAAGTCTCAGGCCAGCTTTCACTTTCTCGTGCCTGCGGACCGCGCAATGCGCGTTCGGCCGGACATCCGCCCGGCCGACATATAGAGCCTGCGCGACAACCCGAAAGTGCTATTTCGCCGCGGCCTTCGGCAGGTCGATCGGCTTGTCGGAGAGCGTGTGCAGGTAATTGATGACGTCGGCGCGCTGCTGGTCGCGCGGCAGGCCCGCGAAAGTCATCGCGGTTCCCGGAATATAGCCCCTCGGATTGGTGAGGAACTTGTTGAGCTCGTCGAAGGTCCAGTTGCCGCCTTTCGACTTCATGGCGGACGAATAGTTGAAGCCCGCCTCCGAGGCCCGCGGCCGTCCGACGACGCCATAGAGATTCGGGCCCACCTTGTTGGGGCCGCCCTTCTCGAAGGTGTGGCAGGCCTGGCAGACCTTGGCAGCGGCTTGCCCGCGCTCGGGGCTCGAGCTCGCGAGCACGGTCTCGAACGGCTGCGATTTCTCCTCCGCCCCGCCCTTCTGCTCGGTTTTCTCCTGGACCGCGATGTCGAAGCCAGGCTTGGCCGGCGGCGGCGGGGTGAAGATCGCACCGGCCGCGATGTTCACCGCGACGAGCCCGAGGCAGGTCGACAGCACCGCCATCAGGACTTTGTTCACGTTGTCGGAATCCATTGGCGAACTGCTCCGAGGTCGTCGGGGTGGCGGGGGCCGCGCGGGCGGGCGCACAAATAGCCGGTTTGCCTTGCCCCTGGCAACCCGTATAAGCGGCTCGGTTCCGACCTATGCCCAGCGATCCCGTCATCATCCTCATTCCGGCGCGGCTAGCCGCGTCCCGGCTGCCCGGCAAGCCGCTTGCCGACATCGCCGGCAAGCCGATGATCGCGCATGTGCTGGCGCGGGCCCAGGCGGCGGGGCTGGGCGAGGTGGTTGTGGCGACCGATTCGGAGGCGGTGTGCGTCGCAGCCGAGAAGGCGGGCGGCCGGGCCGTCATGACCGCCGCCGACCACCCGTCGGGGTCGGACCGCATTCTCGAGGCCCTCGAGCAGATCGACCCGGAGCGGCGCCTCGGCATGGTGATCAATGTGCAGGGCGACCTGCCGACGCTCGAGCCTCAGGACCTCCGGGCAGCGCTCGCCCCGCTCGCCGACCCCGCTGTCGATATCGCCACTCTCGCCGCCGAGATCCGCAATCCGGCCGAGCGGACCAATCCAAACGTCGTGAAGGTGGTCGGCTCGGCCGTGGGCCCGCGCCGGCTGCGCGCTCTCTACTTCACGCGCGGGACGGCGCCGCACGGCGAGGGGCCCCTCTATCACCACATCGGACTTTACGCCTATCGGCGCGCCGCGCTCGAGCGCTTCGTCAAGCTCGGGCCGTCGCCGCTGGAGAAGCGCGAGAAGCTCGAGCAGCTGCGCGCACTCGAAGCCGGCATGCGCATCGACGTCGCGCTTGTCGACTCGGTGCCGCTCGGAGTCGATACGCCCGAGGAGCTCGAGAGGGCCCGCGCGCTGCTGACGCGCTGATGCCAACAGGACACCCCATGAGCAACGCAGCCGATCCGATCAAAACCATCGTGTTCCAGGGCGAGCCCGGGGCGAATTCGCACATCGCGTGCCGCGAGGCCTATCCGGGCCATACGCCGGTGCCGTGCCCGACCTTCGAGGACGCCTTCACGGCGGTCGCGAACGGGGAAGCCGATCTCGGCATGATCCCGATCGAGAACTCGGTCGCCGGCCGGGTCGCGGACATCCATCATCTCATGCCGACGGCGGGTCTGCACATCATCGCCGAGCACTTCCTGCCGATCCGCAATCAGCTCATGGCGCCGCGCGGCGCCACGCTCAAGGACATCAAGACGGTCGAGAGCCACATCATGGCGTTGGGCCAGTGCCGCAACTACATCCGCAAGCTCGGCGTCAAGGCAGTGGTCGCCGCCGACACCGCCGGCGCCGCCAAGGAAGTGTCGGAGCGCGGCGACAAGACGCGCGGCGCGATCGCCTCCCGACTCGCGGCCGAGATCTATGGGCTGCAGATCCTGGCCGAGAACATCGAGGACGAGGCGCATTCGACCACCCGCTTCATCGTGCTCTCGCGCCAAGGCCGGCGGGCCGAGCGCGGCAATGGACTCGTCCTCACCACCTTCGTCTTCCAGGTGCGCAACATCCCGGCCGCGCTCTACAAGGCGCTCGGCGGCTTCGCCACCAACCGGGTCAACATGACCAAGCTCGAAAGCTACATGATCGAAGGCAACTTCTTCGCCACCCAGTTCTATGCCGACGTCGAGGGCCATCCCGATGACCCGAACGTCAAGCTTGCCCTCGAGGAGCTCGCGTTCTTCTCGAAGGAGCTCACCATTCTCGGCGTCTACCCGGCGCATCCGTTCCGGGAGACGCTGGGCAAGGAAAGGTAGTCACGCGCTGTCGATGGTCTCGCGCAGAATTTCAAGCTCGAGCCATCTGTCTTCCGCCGCCGCGAGCGCTGCCTGGGCGGCGACGAGGGCGGCTGAGGTGTCATCGAACCCCTTGCGATCGCGCGCGTAAAGGCCGGGGTCGGCGAGCTTCTGCTGGGCGGCCTGGATCTTGCCTTGCAGTGCCGCGATCTCGCCCGGCAGGGTCTCGAGCGCATACTTCTCGTTGAAGGTGAGCCGGCGGCGCGGTGCCTTCGTGGTGCCCGCCGGTTCAGGCTTCGTCGGGCGCGGCGGCGCCGGCTTGCCTGTCGTCTCGCGCGCGATGTCCTCGCCGCGCTGCGCCAGCATGTCGGTGTATCCGCCGGCATACTCGGCCCAGCGCCCGCCGCCTTCCGGCACGATCACGGCACTGACGACGCGATCGAGGAAATCGCGATCGTGGCTGATCAGCAGGATCGTGCCCGCGTAGTCGCCGAGCATGTCCTCCAGCACGTCGAGGGTCTCGAGATCGAGGTCGTTGGTCGGCTCGTCGAGCACCAGCAGGTTCGACGGCTTGGCCAGTGCGCGCGCCAGCATCAGCCGGCCGCGCTCCCCGCCGGACAGCACCGAGAGCGGCGTGCGCGCCTGCTCGGGCGCGAACAGGAAGTCCTTCATGTAGCCGATCACATGGCGGCGCTCGCTGCCCACCGTGACGTGATCGCCGCGCCCGCCCGTCAGCGCCTCGGCGACGGTCGCGCTGGCCTCGAGGCTGTCGCGCCGTTGCTCGAGCGAGGCCACCACGAGGTTGGCGCCGAGCCGCACCGTGCCGGCCTCGGGTGCGAGCGCCCCGGTCAGGAGATTGATCAGCGTGGTCTTGCCGGTCCCGTTCGGGCCGACGATGCCGATGCGGTCACCGCGCCGGATGCGGGTGGTGAAGTTCGCGATGATCGCGCGTCCATCGAACGATTTTGCGATCTTGTCGGCTTCGATGACCAGCGCGCCCGATGCCTCCGCTTCGGCCGCCGCCAGCGTCGCCTGCCCGGCGCTCGCCCGAAAGTCGCGCCGCGCCTGGCGCAGCGCCTGCAGCGCGCCGAGCCGCCGCACATTGCGCTTGCGCCGCGCCGTCACGCCGTAGCGCAGCCAGTGCTCCTCCGCGACGATCTTGCGGTCGAGCTTGTGCTGGGCGGTCTCCTCCTCGGCCAGGACCTCGTCGCGCCACGCCTCGAACGCGGCGAAGCCGCGCTCGATCCGCCGCGTTGCGCCGCGGTCGAGCCAGACCGTCGCGCGCGTAAGGTTGGCGAGGAAGCGCCGGTCGTGGCTGATGACGACCAGCGCCGTGCGCATCTCGGCGAGAGTCCGCTCGAGCCACTCGATCGTCGGCAGATCGAGGTGATTGGTCGGCTCGTCGAGCAGCAGGATATCGGGTCGTGGCGCCAGCACGCGGGCGATCGCGGCGCGCCGCGCTTCGCCGCCCGAGAGCATGGCCGGCTCCTCGTCGCCGGTCAGCCCGACCTCGCGCAGCAAGGCGCTTGCCTGGTGCGGGTCGTCGGCCGGCCCGAGTCCCGCCTGCACATAGCCGAGCACGCTGGTGGCGCCGGAGAAATCCGGTTCCTGCGGCAGGTAGCGGATTGTCGCGCCGGGCTGCACGAAGCGTGTGCCCCCGTCGGGGTCCACCAGCCCGGCCGCGATCCGCAGCAAGGTCGACTTGCCCGAGCCATTGCGCCCGACCAGCGCGACGCGCTCGCCGGCCGCGACGGTGAGCTCGACGCCTTCGAGCAGCGGCGTGCCGCCGAACGTGAGCGCGACGTCCTTGAGCTGGACGAGCGGCGCGGCCATCCTCAGCCTCTGGCCTGCGACTGCAGCCGGCGGATCGCCTGGTCGAGCGCCGACAGGAATGTCGAGCGGTCGCGCGGGGAGAACGGCCGCGGCCCACCGGTGACCTCGCCGGCCGAGCGCAGGTCGTGCATCAGGTTGCGGACCGCGACCGCCATGCCGATCGAGTCCTCGGTGAACGGCTTGCCGGTCGGCGCGATCACTTGTGCGCCCGCCTTGACGCAGCGGCTCGCCAGCGGCACGTCGGCGGTGATCACGATGTCGGTGGCGCCGGCGCGCGCCGCGATCCAGTCGTCGGCCGCATCGGGGGCCGCGCCCGCCGCGACGCGCTCGATCAGCGGATCCTGCGGCACACGGATGAAGCCGTTCGCCACCACGCTCACCGGCAGGCCGTGCCGCGCAGCGACGCGATACACCTCGTCCTTCACCGGACAGGCGTCGGCGTCGACAAAGATGCGGATGCGGGCTGGTTCAGCGGCCGTCATGCGCCCCGCGATAGCGTGCCGCGGCAGCGGCCACAAGTCGCGGAGGGCTCAACAGCGTCGCGTTTAGCGTCGCGTGTTGCGCCGCTCGAATGAGATCGCGGATTACGCTTCGCTGATCCGCCCTACGGATCTGGCGCCGCTTGCCTGCGTGAGCCGGCTGTGGCGGGTCCCATACAATCCGTAGATGACGAAGCCGACCACCAGCCAAACGAGGAAACGCAACCAGGTATCGAGCGGCAGTCCCGACATCAGAAAGACCGCCGCCACCGTTCCGGCCGGCGCCACGACGTG
>DASTZX010000045.1:0-8959 GCA_035764045.1 Xanthobacteraceae bacterium
TAGCTTGCGGTTGCTCGCAAATGAGCGCCCCGCTGGCACCGGTGCTCCCCAGTCCACAACCGCCGCCAGCGGGGCAAATCTCCAGCTGGCCCCGGCCGGTCTCAAATGACCGTCACACCTCGTTCGCCATGTCGCGCGCCATGTCGCGCAGCTTGAACTTCTGGATCTTGCCGGTCGAGGTCTTCGGCAATTCCGAGAACACGATGAAGCGCGGGCATTTGTAGCTCGCGAGATTTTTCCGGCACCAGTCGATCAGTTCGTCGCGGCTCGCGCTCGCGCCCGGCTTGAGCTCGATGAAGGCGCACGGCGTCTCGCCCCATTTCTCGTCGGGCTTGGCGACCACCGCCGCCGCCTGCACGGCCGGATGCTTGTAGAGCGCGTCCTCGACCTCGATCGAGGAGATGTTCTCGCCGCCCGAGATGATGATGTCCTTGGAACGGTCCTTGAGCTGGATGTAGCCGTCCGCGTGGATCACGCCGAGGTCGCCGGAATGAAACCAGCCGCCCGCAAAGGCCTTCTCGGTCGCCGACGGATTCTTGAGATAGCCCTTCATCACCACGTTGCCGCGGAACATGACCTCGCCCAGCGATGTGCCGTCGCGCGGCACCGGCTGCATCGTATCGGGATCGAGCACGTCGAGCGCTTCGAGCACCGGATAGCGCACGCCCTGGCGCGCCTTCTTGCCGGCCTGCTCGGAGGGGCCAAGCGCATTCCAGCCCGCGTTCCAGTCGTTGACCGCGGCCGGACCGTAGGTCTCGGTCAACCCGTACACGTGGGTGACGTTGAAGCCGGCGCCCTTCATGGCGGCGAGCACCGCCTCGGGCGGCGGCGCCGCGGCGGTGACGAACTCGACGACGTGGGGCAGCGCCTTCTTCTCGTTCTGCTGCGCGTTGAGCAATGTCGACATCACGATCGGGGCGCCGCACAGATGCGTCACCTTGTGCTCGGCGATTGCCTGGAAGATCGGCGCCGCGCGCACGTAGCGCAGGCACACATGGGTGCCGGCGACGAAGGACAGCGTCCACGGGAAGCACCAGCCGTTGCAGTGGAACATCGGCAGCGTCCACAGATAGACCGGATGCTTGGCCATGCCGCAGGTCAGCGCATTCGCCATGGCGAGCAGATACGCGCCGCGATGGTGATAGACGACGCCCTTGGGATCGCCGGTGGTGCCGGAGGTGTAGTTGAGCGTGATCGCGTCCCATTCGTCCGCCGGCATGATCCAGGCAAAATCCGGATCCCCCTGGGCGAGGAGCGCTTCGTACTCGATGCTGCCGATCCGCTCGCCGGCCCCGGTGTATTCGGGATCGTCGTAGTCGATCACCAGCGGCTTCGCCTTGGCGCCCGCGAGCGCGTCCTGCATCACCTTGGCGTATTCGCGATCGACGATCAGCACCTTGGTCTCGGCATGGTCGAGCGTGAAGGCGAGGACTGCGGCGTCGAGCCGGGTGTTGAGCGTGTTGAGCACCGCGCCCGTCATCGGCACGCCGTAGTGCGCCTCGAGCATTGCCGGCGTGTTGGCGAGCATGGCCGTGACCGTGTCGCCGCGCTCGACGCCGTGCTTGGCGAGCGCGGAGGCGAGCCGCCGCGCGCGGGCATAGAACTCCGCATAGGAGCGCCGCAGCGCACCATGAATGATCGCCGGATGGTCGGGATACACGGCGGCGGCGCGGTCGAGCAGCGTGAGCGGGGTCAGCGGCTGAAAATTGGCCGGATTGCGGTCGAGGCCGGTCTCATAGGGTGTCGCTGCCATGGCATTCCCTCGTGCGGTCCGCCCACGTGTTTTTTCCTTCGGCCGCAAGCCGACGTTAGATCAAGATCGGACCGGATTGAAGCGAGCCAGCCTGCGACGCGGGTGCTCCGCGGCGGCATCCGGCGCGGTCAGCTGCGCATGAGGTCCGCCGCGCCCTGCCAGGCCAGCACGGCCGAGATGACCAGCACCAGCCAGTAGGCGAGACGGTAGAAGGTCTCGAGGCTGGTGACCCGGACCAGCCAGATGCCGGCGAAGTTTGCGGCAACCGCAATCGGCAGCAGGATCGCCGAGGTGGCGAGGGTTGCGGGCGAGAACTGGCCGAGCGCCAGATAGGGCGCGACCTTCATGATGTTCACCAGGGCGAAGAAGATCGTCATGGTGCCGACCAGCGTCATCTTGGGCAGGCGCTGCGGCAGCACGAAGACCTGGAACGGCGGCGCACCGGCCTGGATGATGGTCGAGGTGAAGCCGGAGAGCGCGCCCCAGACGATGCCGCCCGCGGCAGTCGGCTTCCCGGTGCCCGGCGCGCGCCTGAACCAGGCATTGAGCACGAAGCTGATCCCGATCAGGCCGACCGCGAGGCGGATGGCGGCATCGGACACCACGGCGGCGGGCGGCCAGGCCCCGGCGACGCCGAACAGGGCGCCGATCGTCATCAGGGCCTCGTGATCCGCGCCGATGTGCCGGCTTGCAATGCGCTGCGCCTGCCGCACAATCACTTTCGCACTTGTTCGCACTTGGCACTTGTTGGCATTTGGCCGGCCAGGATCGGCTGGCAGGAGGACGCCCATGGACGCGCGTGCCAGCCGCTACCACGAGGCCTACCGGCGCTCGCGCACGGATCCGCAAGGGTTCTGGAGCGAGGCGGCGCGCGAGATCGACTGGTTCGAGGCGCCGAAGACGATTTTCGATCCGAACGCCGGCGTCTACGGCCGCTGGTTCGTCGGCGGCGTCTGCAACACCTGCTACAACGCCGTCGACCGCCACGTGGAGCGCGGCCGCTCCGATCAGGCTGCGATCATCTACGATTCGCCGGTGACCGGCACCAAGCGCAGGATCAGCTACGGCGAGCTGCTGGTCGAGGTGTCGACCTTCGCCGGGATCCTGCGCGAGTTCGGCGTCGCCAAGGGCGACCGCGTCGTCATCTACATGCCGATGGTGCCCGAGACGGTGATCGCGATGCTCGCCTGCGCGCGCATCGGCGCGGTGCACTCGGTGGTGTTCGGCGGCTTCGCCCCCCGGGAGCTCGCCGCCCGCATCGACGATGCGAAGCCGAAGCTGATCCTGTCGGCGAGCTGCGGCATCGAGCCTGGGCGGGTGATGCCGTACAAGCCGCTGCTCGAGGAGGCGATCGCGCTCGCGGCGGCGAAGCCGGAGGCCTGCGTCATCCTGCAGCGCGCGCAGGCCGAGGCGCCGCTCGTCGCCGGCCGCGACCATGACTGGGCGGCGCTGCGTCGCGACGCCTTCGTGTGGGCGAAAGCGGTGCACGACTGCGTTCCGGTCGCGGCCACCGATCCGCTCTACATCCTCTACACGTCGGGCACGACCGGAAAGCCGAAAGGGGTCGTGCGCGACAATGGCGGGCATCTGGTCGCGCTCGAATGGTCGATGAAGAACCTGTACGGCGTCGAGCCGGGCGAGGTGTGGTGGTCGGCGTCGGACGTGGGCTGGGTGGTCGGCCACAGCTACATCGTCTATGCGCCGCTGTTCCACGGCTGCAGCACCATTCTGTACGAGGGCAAGCCGGTCGGCACGCCGGACGCCGGCGCCTTCTGGCGCGTCATCGCCGAGCACGGCGCGGTCGCGATGTTCACGGCGCCGACCGCGTTCCGCGCCATCAAGAAGGAAGACCCGCAGGGCAAGCTCTTCGCCAAATACGACTTGGCGAAATTCCGCACGCTGTTCCTCGCCGGCGAGCGTGCCGATCCCGACACCGTCGTCTGGGCCGAGAACCTGCTCGGCCGCCCGGTGATCGATCACTGGTGGCAGACCGAGACCGGCTGGTGCATCGCCGGCAATCCGATCGGGCTCGGGCAGCTGCCGGTCAAGCACGGCTCGCCGACCGTCGCGATGCCGGGCTACGACGTGCGCGTCGTCGACGAGGCCTGCCGTGAGGTCGCGCCCAAGCGGATGGGCTCGATCGTGATCAAGCTGCCGCTGCCGCCGGGCTGCCTGCCGACGCTATGGCAGCAGGACGATCGCATGCGCGAGAGCTACCTCGCCGAATTCCCGGGCTACTACAAGACCGCCGATGCGGGCTTCAAGGACGAGGACGACTACCTCTACATCATGGGCCGGACCGACGACATCATCAATGTCGCCGGCCATCGGCTCTCGACCGGCGGCATGGAGGAAGTGCTCGCCGGCCACAAGGACGTCGCCGAATGCGCGGTGATCGGCATCAAGGACACACTCAAGGGCGAGGTGCCGTGCGGCTTTATCGTGCTCAAGGCGGGGGTCAACCGGCCACCGGGCGATATCGAGACGGAGATCGTCGCGCTGGTGCGCGAGAAAATCGGACCGGTCGCCGCGTTCAAGCTCGCCATCACGGTGGGGCGCCTGCCGAAGACGCGGTCGGGGAAGATCCTGCGCGGCACCATGAAGAAGATCGCCGATGGCGAGTCCTGGACCATGCCGGCGACGATCGACGATCCGGCGATCCTCGACGAGATCGGCGAGGCGATGAAGGAGCATGGAATCGCAGCGCATAGGGCGGACCAGCGAGGTTCCGTCACTCGGAACGAGGAGCTGAGAGGAGAGGGACGATGATGCACCGGCGCGACTTTTTGCGCCTCGGTGTCGCCGGCATGGCGGCGCTGCCGAGCGGGGCTCTGGGGCAAGACCTGACGGACCACAAGATCGTCGGCCTGATCCTGCCGACCCTGCGGTCGGGCACGGTGATCGATCTCGTCCCGCTGCTGCCCAAGGGCGTGGGCCTGCTGCCGGTCTATCTCACATTCCACGAAGGCACCGCGGACGAATTCAAGCGCGGCTTCGACGGATATGAGAAGCAGATTGCGCTTCTTGCCGACCACGGCTGCGATCTCATCCATCCGGAAGGCGCGCCGCCATTCATGGTGCGGGGGCTCGCCGCGGAAACCGCGCTGCTGAACGAGTGGCAGCGAAAGTACCGCACGCCGATGTTCACCTCCGGCCAGAACCATATCCACGCGCTGCACGCGCTCGGCGTGACGTCGATTTTTGGCGCCACCTATTTCCAAGGCAGGATCAACGATCTCTACGCCAAATATTTCGAGGATGCCGGCTTCGCGGTCCATGGCATGCAGGGCCTGGAGGGCGTCGAGTTCAAGCAGGTCCAGGATGTGCCTTCCTCCAAGATCTACGATTTGATCAAGGCCGGCTTTGAGAAGAACCCGGACGCGAAATGCATCTACATCTTGGGATCCGGCTGGCGCACGCTCGACATCGTCGAGCGGTTGGAGCAAAGCCTGGGCGTGCCGGTCGTCCACCCGCAGACCGCGCGCGCCTGGGAAATCCGCAAGCGGCTGCAGGTCAACGAACCGATGCAGGGGTTCGGGACGCTGATGTCGTCATTGCCGCCATTGCGCGATGCGATTTAGTCCGCCCTACGGCACGCCGAGCTTGTGCATCGCGGTGAGGACCGCCTCGGCCGCCATCTCGCCGGTCCGGTAGGCGCCGTGCGCGGTCGAGTAGTCGTTGACCGAGCACGCCTCGCCGGCAAAGAACAGCCGGTCGTCGATCGTCGCGGCGAGCACCGAGCGCGCGCCGGCGTCTCCCGGCCGCGCATAGGAATAGGCGCCGAACGCATAGGGGTCGCGGCCCCAGGAGGAGCCGAACAGCGGCTTGAGGCGCTTGCGGATGCCGGCGCCGAGATGCGCCGCGACCTGGTCGATGGCCAGGCGGGCGAAGGCCTCGCCGCCCTCCGCTTCCAGGTCGCGCGCCAGCGAGCCGCCGAAATAGCATTCGATCACGGGGCGCCCGAACGGGCGGAGCTGATAGCTGCCGGTGAGCCGGTCGAGCGCGCCGAACAGGCGGGTCTCGACCGGGACGTCATCGGGTCGGTCGATGTGCAGGAAGAACTTGTCATCGAGTCCGAGCGGCAGCTTGGCGGCGGCCGAAAGCTTGTCGGGCAGCGCCGGCACGAAGCGCGGCAGCTCGCGGGCGATCATGCTGCTCGGCACCGCGACGATGACGGCGCGCGCGCGGATGTCGCCCTTCGGGGTCTCGATGCGGAGATGCCGGCCGGAATGGTGGATCGCGGTTGCGGGGCAGTCGAGCCGCACGTCGAGGGGGGCCGCAAACGCCTCGACCAGCGCGCCATAGCCCTCGAGCACGCGCCAGTTCTCGCCGCTGTCGCGATAGTTGTTGAGATCGTGCACCGAGACCTGATCGAGCTCGGCGCCGCTGATGTAGGTGCTCACCGAGTTGAGCAGCGCATTCCAGCGGTTGCCGGGCTCGAGGAAGTCCGAGGCCGGCCGGTCGGGGGCATCGGCCGCGACCGCGTGCAGGGTCGCAAAAAAACGGTCGGAAGCGGCGCGGAAATCCGCGAGGTCCTGCGCCGGGAAGCCGATGGTCCGCCGCCGCGTACCCCAGGGCGGCGGGGTGCGATCGAGCGTGAATCCGAGCGTCGCCGCGACCGCCGCCCATTCGTTCTCATCGGCCGAATGCAGCCAGCCGCAGCCGAGGTCGAGCGGCAGCTCGGCGCTGCGCAGCGTCCAGGCGCGCCCGCCGAGGCGGCTGCGCGCCTCCAGCACGACCGTCCGAACCCGGGTGGCCACAAGCCGCCGAGCCGCCGAAATCCCGGCTGCACCCGCTCCGATGACCGCGACATCCACTTCATGCATGGGTCTGGCGACTTCATTATTCTCTTGTGGAACCCGGCGCTCGCGGAAACGTGAGGTTCCGCCGCCAAAAGGTGACGTCCGGTGGCCGTCCCTATGACATCATTTGGCGTTGGTGTCTCGGGTAGGGGCGCTTAGACGTGAGTCGAAATTCGCATGAGCCAGTCCACCTCGATCCGCAATGAAGCCGCCTGGAGCGCCCGTGAGCGCGCGGTTGCATCTCCGGCTCCCGGCGCGATCGCGTCGCCGTACCGGGATGCGCTGCTGCTGCTCGGCCGTGTCCTTCTGGGTGGCATTTTCGTCGTCAGCGGTTACGGCAAGGTGACGGGCGTCGCGGCGTTCAGCGCCAGTCTCGAGCGGCGGGGCGTACCGGCCGCGTCCGTGCTGGGGCTGATCGGCGCCTGCGTCGAGTTCTTCGGCGGACTGGCGATCGTGTTCGGAATCGAGGTCCGCTATGCGGCGGCGCTGATGGTGGCTTTCGTCATCGTCGCGACCCTGATCTCGCACCGGTTCTGGGAATTCCAGGGCGAGGCGCGGGCGGGGCAAGTGACCAACTTTTCGAAGAACGTGGCGATCTGCGGCGGGTTCATCGTGCTGCTCGCCGCGGGCGGCGGCCGCGCCGCGCTCGAGCGGTTCTGGCGGCGGGCCTAGCTAGCGCATCAAGGCGGCCGTAGGGTAAGCGCAGCGGAGCGTGTCCACGCGGGCACGGCGCGTGCTGCGCCTTTGCCCACCCTCAGGCTGGCGCAGAATCTAGACGTCACGCGGCGCGCACCGTCGCGAGGAACTTCGCCACCTGCATCTTGAGATCGTTGCTCTCGTTGGCGAGCCCACGCGCCGAGGTGAGGAGCTGCGTGGACGCCGAGCCGGTCTCACTTGCGCCGCGGGTGACCTCGCTGATGTTGCCGGTGACCTGAGCGGTGCCCTGCGCCGCCTGCTGGATGTTGCGGGCGATCTCATGGGTCGAGGCACCTTGCTCCTCGACCGCCGCCGCGACCGTGGTGGCGATCTGCGAGATCCGCGCGATGGTCTCGCCGATCTCCTTGATGGCGCCGACCGATTCCTGAGTCGCCGACTGCATCCCGGCGATCTGGCCGCGGATCTCGTCCGTTGCCTTGGCGGTCTGCGAGGCGAGCTGCTTGACCTCCTGAGCCACGACGGCGAAGCCCTTGCCGGCCTCGCCGGCGCGCGCCGCCTCGATGGTGGCGTTGAGCGCGAGCAGGTTGGTCTGCTCCGCGATCGCGGTGATGAGCTTGATCACGTCGCCGATCCGGCCGGCGGCCTGCGACAATTCGGAGATGCGCGCATCGGTCTTCTGCGCCTGCGCCACCGCCTCGGTGGCGATGCGGCTCGATTCCTGGACCTGCCGGCTGATCTCGCTCACCGACGCGGCCATCTCGTCGGTCGCCGAGGCGACCGACTGGACGTTGGCGGTCGACTGCTCCGACGCGGAGGCGACCGCGGTGGACAGCTCCTGGGTGGTCTCGGCGGTCTTGCTCATCGAGGCGGCGGCGGATTCCAGCTCCATCGAGGTCGTGGAGACCCGGTCGACGATCTTGCCGACCGCGCGCTCGAACTCGTCCGCGAGACGGCGCATGCCCTCCTTGCGTTCCGCCTCAGACTTGTCGCGCGCGATGCGCCGCTCGTTCGCGGCGTTCTCCTCGTTCTCGCGCTGCGCCGCAGCGGCGCGCGCATCCGCTTCCTTGCTGGCGATGGCGTGGCGGCGGAAGGTCAGCATCGAGAAGGCGGCGGAGGCGATCAGCACCACCACGACGAACAGGCCGACGGCCAGCTCGACGCGGCTCGACCAGGTCATCTCGGTCACCACCGAGGCCTCGGCCTCACTCGCGATGTCGGCGGCGGCAGCGGAAATCTTTGCGATCAGGTCCTCGAGCTGGGCGCGCAGCGGCGTGTTCCGCTCGCGGTCGAGCTTGAGATAGACGTCGTAGTTCTGCTTCGTGGCGTCGATGATGTCGTTCATCTCCGTCGTCAGGGCGAGCAGGCCGTCGATCGCCGCGAGCGCATCCTGCTCGGTGACGGCCGAGCGCGCGCGCTGCAGCTCGATGTAGACCTTGTCGGCGGCCTGATACATCTTGCCGAGGACGACCGGCTCCTCGAGCGTTGCGTAGCGCCAATAGGCGATGTTGGTGTCGAGCATGGAGGTCGCGGCCTCGCGCACGCGCGCGCCGGCGGCCTCGTGATCCTTGACGGTGGGCAGGCCCAGGGCGGCATCGATCGCCTTGTTCCACTTGGCGATCGCCTCGATCTGCCGCTGCTGCAGCTTCATGATCTCGAAGTGGCTGTTCGCCATGTCGACGCTGACGGTCGTGAACTCGCCGAGGCGGCCGGCAAACTGCTCGAGGCGGGCACGGTTCTCCGGATCGAC
>DASTZX010000046.1:0-28130 GCA_035764045.1 Xanthobacteraceae bacterium
AAGAGGTGACCATGAAACCGCTAACGCTTGCTGTTTCGACCGCCGCGCTGATCGCGCTCGCCGCGTCGCCGGCGCTGTCGGCTGGCCGTCACCACGTGCGCCATTACCATGGCGCTTACGCCTATCGGGGCTACGGGCCGCCGCTCAATGCCGGCGGCGTGTATGCGCCGGGACCGATCTACCGGCAGGGCCATTACCTCGGCACCGATCCCGATCCGAACGTCCGGTTCGAGATCACCCGCGATCCCTATTTCGAGCGCCGGTAAGCATCCGTCATGCCCGCGCATAGCCGTTCGAAGAACGGCGTCGCTTCGCTCGCCTATGTCGCGGGCATCCACGTCTTTCAATTCTAATCGGTCGGGGAGGCGTGGATGGCCGGGACAAGCCCGGCCATGACCCCTTAAGCACTCAGTGCGCGGCCGTCTTCTTCTTGTACGGCCCGAGCGATTGCGCCGCCCATTTGGCGAAGCTCGGATCGACCACCTGGTCGACCGTCACCGAGCCGTCGATCTGGCCGGAGTCCTTGAAGAACTGCCAGGCGTCCTTGAGCGAGGCGACGTTGAGCTCGCCGTTCGGGTCGACGTAGTGCGAGCGCATCGCGCGGTAGACGTCCGCGTTCTTGATGAAAGAATACTCGGTGAGGATCGGGATGACCTCGGCGGCGGCCGGCGCGGTGAGGCGATCCTTGTCGAGCGCGTCGTTGTAGTCGCGTGCGCCCCGCAGGAAGGCGCGCATGAACTTCTTCGCGTCTTCCGGCCGCTCCTTGATGAATTTCTCGCTGTAGAACACCACTGCGGTCTCGAAGTTCGGATAGAGCTCGTCCACGCCGAGGAAGCGCACCGCCTTGCCGGCCTTCTCGATCGACGCGATGGTCGGCTCCACGGTGAGGCTCACGTCGATGCCGCCGTTGGTGAACGCGGCGATCTGCTGCGGAAAGCCGAGATAGACCGGCTCCACGTCCTTGAGCGTGAGGTTCGCCTTGCGCAGCGCATACGAGACCAGGAAGTCCTCGCTGTTGCCGGCGGCCGAGATCGCGATCTTGCGGCCCTTGAAGTCGGCGAGCGACTTGATCTTGCCCTCGAGATCCTTGCGCACCATCAGCGACTCGAAGCCGTAGCCCGGCGGGTTCTTCGCCTTGTCGGCGACGATGCGCAGCTTCACGTCGCGCTTGACCGCGTTGTAGAGCGCGGCCGAGGTCGCGCCGCTCGCGACCAGGAGCTCGCCGGTGCCGAGCGGCGCCATCGCCTTGGCGGCCGAGTCGAACCGGATGAACTTGACGGTAAGGCCCTCGTCCTTGAAGTAGCCGCGCTTGTCGGCGATGAAGAACGGCGAGTCGCTCGAGGCGCCGATCGTCCCGACGGCGATCTCCTGCGCGCCCGCGGTTTCCGTCGCGGCCAGCACTCCGGCGAGCGCTGCGGCGATCAGGACGGCTTTGACGAATTGCGGCATTCGCTGCTCCCGCGTTAACATCTGGCGGGCGGCGATCCGCCCCCAACCCGCAGCCTAGCATAATGGATCCCGGGGAGGGCTGCGGTATAACTGCGCCAAAGTGCCTCTCGGAGCAGGAGCATGAACGATCGTCACAACGGGGACGCGAACGGCCATCCCTTCGTGGTTGAGAACCGGGAGGCCATGTCCTTCCGGGTGCGGCGCGAGGCTTTCGTCTCGCGCGACGTCCTCGAGCGCGAGCAGCGCGCGCTGTTCGACCGCTGCTGGATCTATGTGGGCCATTCCTCCGAGCTCAAGAGCCCGGGCGATTTCCGCACCCGCTGGGCGGCCGGACGGCCGGTCATCTTCTGCCGCGACCGCGAGGGCGCGATCCACTGCCTGATCAATTCCTGCCGCCATCGCGGCGCCATCGTCTGCCGCGAGCGCGAGGGCAATGCGCGCACCTTCTACTGCATGTACCACGGCTGGACCTACAATCTCGACGGCGGGCTGCGCGGCGTGCCGGGCGCGGAAGCCTATCCGCCCAGCTTCGACAAGGCCAAGATGGGCCTCGTCGCGGCGCCGCGGCTGGAAAGCTACCGCGATTTCTGGTTCGTCAACTTCAACCGCGAGGCGCCCGATCTCGTGACCTATCTGGCCGGCGCCACGGAATACATCGACCTCGTGGTCGACCAGTCGCCCTCCGGCCGGATGGAGATCATCTCCGGCGTGCAGGAGTACGACATAAAGGCGAACTGGAAGCTCCTGGTCGAGAACAGCGTGGACGACTACCACCTGATCGCGACCCACGCGACCTGGCTCAACTACATGCGCAACTCCGGGGTCAATATCGCGCCGCCGCGCGGCTCCGGCCTGCTGCTGCCCACCAAGGGGCTCGGCAAGGATCTCGGCAACGGCCATCTCACCACCGACAATCCCAACTACCGCGGCCGGCCGGTCGCGCGCTGGATCTCGGTCTATGGCGAGGACGCCAAGGCCGACATCGACGCAATCCGCGCCGAGCTCGTCGCGCGGCTCGGCGAGGCGCGCGCCGCCCGCGTCGCCGACACCAATCGCAACCTGGTGGTCTTCCCCAACCTCGTCATCAATGACGGCTCCTCGGTGACGGTGCGCAATTTCTTCCCCGTCGCGCCCGACCGCATGCACGTCACCGCCTGGGCACTCGGGCCGGTCGAGGAGACCGAGGCGCAGCGCGCCCGCCGCCTGCACGCCTTCCTCACCTTCTACGGGCCGGGCGGCTTCGCGACCCCCGACGACGTGGCGGCGCTCGAGTCCGTGCAGCAGGGCTTCGCGGCCTGGCGCGACGTCGAGTGGAACGACCTCTCGCGCGGCATGGCGCGCAACGACGACCAGCTCGACACCGACGAGGGCCATCTGCGCGTGTTCTGGCGGCGCTGGAACGAGCTGATGGAGGCGGCGGCGTGAACACTCCCTTTGCCGACGCGGTCTCGCGCGCCGAGGTCGAGGACCTGCTGTATCACGAGGCGGAGCTGCTCGATTCCTGGGAGCTCGACGACTGGCTCGCGCTCATGACCGAGGACGCGAGCTACTACGTTCCGCCCAACGACAAGCCCGACTCCGACCATCGCTTCACGCTGTTCACCATCGCGGACGACATCGTGCGGCTGCGCGAGCGGGTGATCCGGCTCAAGGATCCGAACTGCCACGCCGAATATCCGCCCTCGCACACGCGCCGGCTGATCACCAATGTGCGCATCACCGGGGTCGAGGGCGACGCCATCCTGGTCGCGGCGAATTTTTCGATCCACCGCTATCGCCGCGGCGGCACGCATCAGGAATTCGTCGGCCGTTATCGCTATCGCCTCAGGCGCCAGGGCGGGCTTCTCAAGATCGCCGAGCGCCGCGCGATCCTCGACGCCGAGGAGCTCGGCGCGTTGGGCTCGGTGAGCTTTATTTTGTGACGTCATTCCGGAAGCCGCGCGAAGCGCGGCTGTCCGGAATCCACCCGCTCGGAAAGCGATGGCCTGTGTCGCTGGATTCCGGGTTCGCGGGCTGCGCCCGCGCCCCGGAATGACGGCGCCCTTTAAACCGGCGTCCGAAACCGCTTGTAGAGATCCTGCACCCCGGCGAGCGAGTCGTTCGTCATCGGCAGATCGATCGGCTCGCCGCGCTCGGCCGAGAGGTCGGCCGCGAGGTAGCACTCCATCACGCGCCGCGCGCTCTCCGGCGACACCATCGGGGGTCGGTCGAGCATCACCGATTCGAGGAAGTGCAGCGTCTCCGGCCCCATCTGGCCGGCGAACACGTGGTCGACGTGCTCGCCCGGCATGGTCGACATCGGAAACCGCGTGCCTTCCGAGACCGTGTTGAGCCAGTTGTCGCGCTGGCTGTCGTCGAGGAAGAGCGAGCCGTCGGTGCCGGTGATCTCGATCCAGGTGGCGCAATAGTTCGGATAGCTCGGCGGCAGGTTCCAGCCGCCGCCGATCGCCACCAGCACGCCGTTGTCCATCGTCACGGTCGACCACATGACGTCGTACGAGCCGTTGACCGGCTGCATGTAGCCGTAGGCGCCCTGCGAATAGACCCGCACCGGCTTGGCGGGCTCGAGCAGCCAGAACACCAGATCGAGGTCGTGCGTCGATTCCATCGCGGCGGGCGAGAGCCGCACCCGGCTCGCGATCTTCTTGCCAAGGCTGCGCGAAAGATGCCGGCTCACCATGACGGAGACCGGCTTGCCGAGCGTGCCGTCCGTGATCTTCTTCTTCGCGTAGGCGACCTTGGTGTTGAAGCGCTGCGAATAGCCGATGGTGAACTTCACGCCGTTGCGCTTGGCGATGGCGATCAGCTCATCGGCCTCGAACAGCTCCATCGCGATCGGCTTTTCCAAAAGCACGTTCTTGCCGGCGCGCAGGCAGTCGCGCGTGATCGGGTAATGGGTGCTCTCCGGCGTCGTGCAGACATAGACCACGCGGATGTTGTCGTTGCGGATGATGTCCTGGTAGTCGAGCGTCGCGGTCGCCGGCTTGGTGAGCGCCTTCATCTCGGCGAGACGGTCGGGACGGATCTCGCAGATGTGCAGCTTCTTGCACAGCGCGGATTTCGCCAGCGTCTCGGCACGGATGCCGCCGCACCAGCCGGTCCCGATCACGGCGCATTCGAGTGGTTCTGCCACGTTTCACGACTCCCCGAGCCCATTCGTCATGTTTCGTCATGGCCGGGCATAGCCGTTCGAAGAACGGCGGCGCTTCGCGCGCCTATGCCCGGCCATCCACGTCTTTGCGGCTGGGCAAGGAAGGCGTGGATGCCCGGGACGAGCCCGGGCATGACAGGTGAATATGCGCGGCCGGTATAACGGCCAGCCGCGCACAAGAAAAGGGCCGGGCGCGTGCGCCCGGCCCCCGAACTTTCCGCCCTACGCGATCAGGCGAAGGCCTGCTTCACGTGCTCGGGCGAGAACGGCACGCGGCGGATGCGCACGCCCGTCGCGTCGAAGATCGCGTTGGCGATCGCGGCGGCGACCGGGCGGATCGACGGCTCGCCGGCGCCGCTCGGCGGCAGCTCCGGATGGTTGATCAGCACCGACTGGATCGACTCCGGCGACTCGGTGATGTCGAGGATCGGATAGGTCTGCCAGTCGACGCTGGTGACGGCCTTGTCGTTGAACTTGACCTCTTCCCACAGCGTGCGGCTGATGCCCTGGATGATGTTGCCCTCGATGCACTTCTCGAGCCCGTCCGGGTTGATGATCTGGCCGCAGTCGTGCGCGACGGTGAACTTGCGCGCCCAGATCTTGCCGCTCGAACGGTCCACCTCGACCTCGGCGACGACCGCGACGCGCGTGCCGTTGCGCTGCGCATAGGCGATGCCGCGGCCCTGCACCTTGGTGCCGGTCTGGTCGCGGCGCGGCGAGGGCCGCGTCTGCCAGCCGGCCTTCTCGGCCGCCGCCTTGATCAGCGCGATGTCGCGCGGATCCTTGATGTGCCGCAGCCGGAACTCGATCGGGTCGAGGTTGAGCGCCGCGGCCACCTCGTCCATGAACGACTCGCTCGCGAAGTGGATCTGCGGGCCGACCGGGTCGCGCAGGTGCGACGAGCGCAGCGGCGAGGCACGGTCGAGCAGCGGCGGGATGGTTTCCCAGGCGAGCCGCTTGTTGGCGAACGCATAGGACTCGGCCGGCACCCCGAAGCCGTCGCCCGACTTGAGCGCGACCCCGAGCGTCTGCCCGGCGAGGGTGTCGAACGGCTTGCTGCCGTTGGTGTTGACGTCGACGCGCGAGAACCCCTTGCTGGTGAACTCGTAGGCGACCACGGTCCCCGAAGCATCGATCGCGGCGCGCGCCCGATGGATCGAGGCCGGCCCCTTCGGATCCCAGCCGGTGCCCTGGTCGCGCATGTACTGCACGCGCACCGGACGGCCGAGCGCCTTCGCCATCACGGCCGCATCCATGGCGGCGTCGTCGGCGTCATTGCGGCCGTACGAGCCCGGTCCGGTCGTCCACTTCACGTGCACCTTCTCGACCGGCATCTCGAGGATCGACGCAAGGCCCTGCTGCACGAAGTGCGATTTCTGCGTGCCGCTCCAGCATGTCGCCATGCCGTCCTTGATCTCGACCAGCGCGCAGGCCGGTCCCATGCTGGCATGCGACTGGAACGGCCACTCGTACTCGGCTTCGATCACCTTGGCGGCGGTCTTGAATGCTTCGTCGACGTTGCCGTTCTCCTTCTCGACGTCGCGCTTGCGCACTGTGCCCTTGCGGATGTGGTCGTAGAGCGAGGCCTGGCTCGGGAACGGCGGCGCGGTGTTCGACCACTCCACCTTGAGCTGGCCCATCGCCCGGATCGCGTCCCACTCGCGCTCGGCCGCGACGCCGAGGAAGCCGTCCCGCCACACCACGTGGGCGCCCGGGATGTCCTTGATCGAGGCCTCGTCCACCTTGACCGGCACCGCGCCCGCCACAGCCGGACGGATCATGCGGGCGTGCAGCATGCCGGGGACCTTCACGTCGGTGCAGAAGTCCTCCTGGCAGAAGACCTTCGGGGCGACGTCCTCGCGCTTGATGCGCTGGCCCACCACCTTGTGCTCATGGAAGTCCTTCGGCTTCGCCTTGCCGGGGGCGAAGAGCGGATTGCCGTATTTCTTGTTCCAGTCGAGCTGGACGTTGAAATAGCGGCCGCCGATCAGCTCGGCGTAGCTCGCCTTCTTGGCCGGGTCGGCCTTCGCGTGCACGACGCCGTCGGTGACGACGAGCTGGTCGGCGGGCAGGCCGAGCTTCTGCGCCGCCATCTCGACCAGCACGCGGCGCGCTTCCGCGGCCGCGACGCGCATCTGCTTGCCGCCGTCCTGGATGCCGGTCGAGCCGGAGGCCCCGCCCTGGTTCACGCTGGTGGCGGTGTCGCCGAGATAGACCTTGACGGCCCGGAACGGCATGTCGAGCTCCTCGGCGACGATCTGGCCGATCGCCACCGTGATGCCGTGGCCCATGTCCATCTTGCCGAAATAGGCCGCCGCGGTGCCGTCGGCATTGACCGCGATGTAGGACGAGAGCTGGTCCGGCGTGAGCGGGGGCTTGGCGCCCTGGGCGAGCGCGGTCTGGTGATCGAGCAGCGTATCGAGACCGATGCCGGCGCCGACCGACACCACGAGGGCGCCGCCGGCCCTGAGCACGGCGCGGCGCGAGAAAGCGGCGGGCTTGTCCATCTTGGTCATGATCGCCTCCCTTTAGCCTGCCATCGTGTCGGCCGCGCGCTTGACGGCGCGCAGGATGCCCATGTGGGTGCCGCAGCGGCACTTGATGCCTTCCAGCGCCTGCTTGATCTCGGCCTCGGTCGGCTTCTTCTTCTCGCGCAGGAACGCGGCGGCCGTCATGATCCAGCCGTTGATGCAGTAGCCGCATTGCGGCACCTGCTCCTCCACATAGGCGGTCTGCAGCGGATGCGGCTTCTCCGGCGTGCCGAGGCCCGCGAGCGTCACCACCTTGCCGTCGCCGACCGACGACACCGGCGTGACGCAGGAGCGGATCGGCTGGCCGTCGAGGTGGACCGTGCAGGCGCCGCATTGGGCGAGCCCGCAGCCGAAATGCGGATTGTTCAATCCGATCTGGTCGCGCAGCGCATAGAGCAGCGGCATGTCCGGATCGGCTTCGATCGTGTGCGTCTTGCCGTTGACGCTGAGCGTGAACGTCTGGCTCATGGTGAATGGCTCCTCCCGAGGCGCCGCCGCGACATGCGGCCAGTGTCTTGATTGGGGTCTCGTGTCGGCGTCCGCGTCGTCGGTGATGCGGACGGCGGATCGTGGCACGGGAGATTATGCCAGTCGCGCCCGCATGGGAACGGGGGGAATGCGAAATGCCGCGCCGGAACCGAGAAGCCCTTGCGCGCGGACCGGCGCCGGCTCGGGCGGCCATGTCTTGTTTGTGTCGTGTTGCGGCAAACACGCCGATTGACCGCCCCGCCGCGGAACCTAGAGTGACCGGGCCGGCAGGACCGCCAGGGAGTAAGACATGGATTTGAGACTTGGACGCGCCGCGCTGCTCGTGGGCCTGGTGGCGCTGCTGCCCGCCCCCGCGCTGGCGCAAAAGGTCTGGCGGCACGGGATCATCGAGGCGAAGAGCGACTCCGGCTTCTTCTACATGGCGAGCAAGCGCGACTTCGCCCAGCGCCTCGGACTCAAGCTCGAATTCGTGCAGCTCAAGACCGATTCCACCGAGCTCAAGGCGGCGCTCGCCGGCGAGCTCGATTCCTACGAGGGCGGCCCGGGCGGCGCGATCGTCGCCGACTCGCGCGGCGCCGACGTCAAGGTGATCGGCTGCAACTGGCTGGTCGTGCCGCATGGCTTGTTCGTGCGCGATGCGATCAAGACGGTGGCCGACCTCAAGGGCAAATCGATCGCGGTCTCGCAGCCCGGCAGCTTCCCGGAGCTGGTGGCGCGCTCGGTGCTCGAGAAGGCCGCGATCCCGGTCGGCGAGGTGAAATTCGCCTCGATGGGCTCCGACACCGACCGCTACAAGGCGCTGGCCGCGGGCGTCGTCGACGGCGCGATCGTGAGCAACGAATACACCCCGATCGCAGCCAAGAGCGGCGTGCACGAGCTGGTGCCGGGCAGCGCGGCGGTGCCCAATTTCGTGCGCGTCTGCCTGCATGCGACAGGCAAGGTGTTGAAGCAGCGGCCGGACGATGCCGCGAAATTCCTCGCGGCCGAGATGGACGGGCTGCGCTACGCGCTCGCGCATCGCGACGACACCATCAAGCTCACCCAGGAGCTCACCGGCCAGAAGCCCGACGATCCCCGCGCCGCCTTCGTCTACGACTGGGCCATGAAGGCGGGGGCGATCGGCCCCGACCTGCCGATCCCGATGGACAAGCTCGAGGTGGTGCAGAAAGCGGCCTTGGCGGTCGGCACCATGACGAAGCCGGTCGACCTCGCCACCGTGGTCGACCCCAGCATCCGCGCCAAGGCGCTGACGCTGCTTGCCGGGCAGTGATGCTCATGCGTCGCCTCATCCGACGTAGGGCGACGCGCCACCACACTCTCCGCGGTGGTCACCCGCGAAAGCGGGTGATCCAGTAACCGCAAACGGATGTGTGTCGTAATGCCGTGCCACAAGGCGGTTCCCGGGAGTACTGGATGGCCCGCTTTCGCGGCCCATGGCGGGTGTCGTTGTCGGATGAGGGAAGCCTGCGATGGGTGAGGTCAGCCTCATCGAGGTGTCGAAGCGCTTCACCCTGCGTGTCGCGGGCGAGACCCAGGCCGTGCAGGCGCTCTCGCGGGTGAGCTTCACGGTGCGCGACGGCGAGATCGTCTCCCTCATCGGCCCGTCCGGATGCGGCAAGACGACGGCGCTGCGCATCGCCATGGGCCTCGAGACCGCAAACGGCGGCCGCGTCACCGTCGACGGGCGCGAGGTGACCGGCTGCGGCCACGACCGCGGCATGGTGTTTCAGCATGCCGAGCTCCTGCCCTGGCTCACCGCGATGCAGAACGTGATGTTCGGCCTCGAGATGAAGGGCATGCGCGGCACCGCACTGCGCGACACCGCGGCGCGCTATCTCGATCTGGTCGGCCTTGCCGACTCGCGCGACCGCCGGCCGCATCAGCTCTCCGGCGGCATGAAGCAGCGGGTCGGCATCGCCCGGGCGCTCGCCATCGATCCGAAAGTGCTGTTGATGGACGAGCCGTTCGGCGCCCTCGACGCGCAGACCCGCGAGACCATGCAGAACGAGCTGATGCGCCTGCACGAGCGCACCCGCAAGACCATCCTCTTCGTCACCCACGATCTCGACGAGGCGGTGCTGATCGCCGACCGCATCGTGGTGATGCGGCAAGGCCGCATCCAGGAGATCATGGATGTGCCGCTGCCGCGTCCGCGCGGCGACCTCGTGCGGGTGCGCGCCACCCAGGTATTCGCCGACACCCGTTACCGCGTCTGGCAGGCGCTGCACGCCGACGCGCCGGTCCTTCACTGAAGAGAAGCGGATCGCGCCATGGCCGAGATCGCCGACCGGACTGCCCGCGAACCGGCGCCCCCCGCCGAAGCGCCGCGCCGCGCGGTCCCGTCCTGGCTCATCACCGTCGCGTCGCTCACCGCCATGCTGCTGCTGTGGCAGTATTTCGGGCAGTTCATCGACCCGGTGTTCGGCTCCTATCCGACGCAGATTGCCGCCGCCTTCGTCGAGCTGGCGCGCTCCGGCAAGCTGGGGACGGCGCTCCTCGAGAGCCTGCGGCCGTTCGTGGTCGGCTACGGGCTCGCGATCGTGCTCGGCGTGCCGCTCGGCCTGCTGATCGGACGTTTCCGCGTGCTCGAGGCGGGGCTCGGACTCTACGTGACCGCCGGCTACGCCATGCCGCTGGTCGCGCTGGTGCCGCTGCTCGTGCTGTGGCTCGGCCTCGGCTTCGCCGTCAAGGCCGCGATCGTGTTTCTCATGTCGCTGTTTCCGATCTGCATCAACACCTGGCTCGGCGTCACCGCGGTTCCGCGGACGCTGATCGAGGTGGGCAAGTCGTTCGTCGCCTCCGACGCCGTGATCCTCCGCCGCATCATCCTGCCCGCGACCTTGCCCTACATCATGGCCGGCATCCGCCTCGCGGTCGGCCGCGCCGTGGTCGCCATGGTGATCGCGGAGTTCTTCACCAGCATCTCGGGGCTCGGCGCCATCATCATCAATTCGGCGAACAATTTCGACACCGCCACCATGTTCGTGCCGATCGTCGTGCTGATGGTGCTGGCGGTCGGCCTCAACGGCCTGATCGGCCTGGTCGAGCGCTGGGTCGCGCCCTGGCAGGCGGAGATTGCAGGCAGGGATCAGGGGTGACCAGCACCTCGTCATGGCCGGGCATAGCCGTTCGAAGAACGGCGTCGCTTCGCTCGCCTACGTCCCGGCCATCCACGCCTTCCTTGTTGCAAGACGTGGATGCCCGGCACAAGGCCGGGCATGACGGTCAAACCGCCAGCGCCCGCACCGCGGCCAGCAGATCGCGCACCTCGCGCTCGCCGACGCCGCGGGTGATGAACACGAGGCGGCTCTTGCGCTCGCCGTCCGGCCACGCCGCGAGCTCGACCGGCGGGTGCGCGAGGTGCTGGACGAACTGCACCACCACCGGACCCTTGCAGCCGGCGACGTCGAGCAGGCCCTTGACCCGCAACAGGTCGCTGCCGCGCAGCGCGATCAGCGTCTCCATGGCGCGGGCGAACGGCTCCCAGGCGATCGGCGCGTCCTCGCTCAGCGTGAAGCTGCGCACCTCGTCGGTGTGCTCGACCTCGGCGGCCTCGGCCAGGAAGGCGGCGCCGTCGCGCGCCGAGGCCGCATCGGCGATCCAGCCCGGATCGAGCCGTCCGTAGTCGGCCGCGATCACCCGCGCGCGGGGATTGAGCTCGCGCAGCCGCGGGGTGAGCGTCTCGACCGCGTCCTCGTCCGCGATGTCGGTCTTCGAGATCACGATGCGGTCGGCCAGCATCACCTGCCGGCGCGCCTCGGCGAACTTCTTGACCGTCTTGCCGCCGTCCTGCGCCGCGATCACGGTGATCACCGCCTCGACGAAGAATTCGCCGCCCAGCGCGCGGTCGGTCGCAAACGTGGTGAGGATCGGGCTCGGGTCGGCGAGCCCGCTGGTCTCGATCACCACGCGGCCGAAATGCGGGATGACGCCGCGCTCGCGGTCGGCTACCAGGCGATGCAGGGCGACCTGCAGGTCGGAGCGGAAATTGCAGCACAGGCAGCCGTTGCCGAGCAGCACGGTCTTTTCCGTCGAGTTGCGCAGCAGCGCGTCGTCGATGCCCGCCTCGCCGAACTCGTTGACCAGCACCGCGGTGCCGGCCCCTTCCGGCGTCTCGAGGAAATGCTTCACCAGCGTGGTCTTGCCGGCGCCCAGGAAGCCGGTGACGACGGTCACCGGAATGCGCGCACCGCGCTCGCGCTTCTGCCGCCGCCCGAAGCGGCCGGCCGACGGGGAGGGGAAGAGCTCTTGCATTGAGTTGTCATCACCGGCCCGCCGCGTAGCGGCGAGTCCCGGTGATCCCGATTGAGAGCACTGACCTTTCCGATCGAGATCGCCGGGACAAGCCCGGCGATGACGAATGGTGAGGTCGGAGTTGCGGACTAAAAATCCATCTCCAGGATGTACAGCCCGCCGGTGAAGCGATCGACCGTGTAGACAATCTCGCGCTCGTCGATGAACACGTCGTTGAGCTGGATCGCGCCGACCGGCGAGAGCGCCGGGGCCGGCGGCACGAAGGCGGCGACCTCCTTCGGCTGATAGGCATTGGAGATGTCGTAGGCGCGCAGGCCGCCGTTGAAGAACGTGCCGACCACGATCTGGTCGGAATGCCAGCAATGCGGCGAGGGCGTGTTCTCGTGGATGTTGTGCGCGCCGAAGCGTCCGCCGCGGCTCGAGAAGGCGTCCACCGGCGGAAGCGGGCAGGTCGAGATCGGCACCGGATGCTGCTCGTCGCGGATGTCGAGCAGCCACACGAGTTTCGGCCAGTCGGCCGCATTGTTGTTGGTCGACTCGTCGGTGACCACGAGCAGGTTGCGCTCGAACAGGGGCAGCACCGTATGAGTGAAGCCGGTGTAGGGCGGCGAATTGTCCCAGCGGCAGATCGGCTTCGGGTTCGCCTTGTCGGAGATGTCCATCACGAACATTCCGCCGTCGATGTAGCCGAGATAGCAGCGGTCCGGCCGCTCCGGATAGACGTTGGTGTTGTGGGCGCGGAAGCCCTTGTCCAGCGCCGGCTTCTGGTGCCGCTCCGGCGGCGGCGCGTTGTCGCCTTCGCGCGTCCCGGGCATCCACCAGCGCCCGACCTCGCTCGGCCGCGACGGGTTGCGCACGTCGAAGATGCGATAGAACTGGTCGTCGAGCTCGTGCGTCGGTTTGAAGTCGGGCGCGCCCGACGCCATGTGGACGTACTGGCCGTCGCAGAACCACAGCTGGTGCACGCCGCGCGAATGCGGGCCCGAGCAGTCGGTGAAGCTGATCGATCGCGGCCGCTCCGGCACCGAGATGTCGAACAGCTCGAAGCCGGCCGGCTGCTGGCCGGTCTTCTGGGTCTGATAGGCGACCGCCATGATGTCGCCGGTGAGCTCGAGCGAGTTCGAGCGCATGAAGCTTTGCGGCAGGTCGGTCTGCACGATCATCTTGGGCTTGCGCGGATCGGAGACGTCGAGGGCGGTGAAATTCTTCGGCGCGCTCTCGTGCGCGAGCCAGAGGATGCGGCGGCCGTCCTTGGCGACCTGCAGCGCCATGCCTTCGCCCATGCCGCCGAAGCCCGCGAGCGTGTCGTGGGCGAGGAGCTTGAAATTCCAGGTGACGTTCGACGGGCCGGATCGCAGCGGCGCCGCCGCCTTCGCAGCAGCCTTCTTGGCGCGCTTCGCGGCCGGCTTGGCTGTGGCGAGCCGTTGGGGCTTGCGCGCCGGTTTGCGCGCCGCCTTTTTCGCCCGCTTCTTGGCCGCCTGCTTCACGGATTTCCTTGCCATTCCTCTCTCCGTCGGTTCGGGGCGGGCAAAATAGAGCATTTTGCCGCGGCGTGGATACCGGGTCGGCGAAGAAAATGCGTGACGGCCCGCACCATCGCGGCGCGGGCCGTCACCATCTCGCGTCGCTCGTGCTGCGTTCAGCTCGCGCCGCGCGCCTTCGCCATGAACTCCGGCCGCAGCGCCTTGTCCCAGTTCGGAATGGCGGGAATCAGCCGCGCCTTGAGCAGGATCTCGGCCTGCGCCTGCATGTAGGGCTTGAGATCGGAGGGAAAGCCCGGATCGACCTGGACACGCGCCATCGCTTTCTCGAAGGTCGGCTTCGACATCTGGTAGCCCTTGTCGGTGTAGAACGCGTAGATGACGTCGGCGACCTTGCCCGGGTTCTGCTTGAAGTCCTTCGCGACGTCGAGCCAGGCCTTGAGATAGGCGACGGCCGTGTCGGGACTCTTGTCGAGGAATTCCGGGGTGGCGGCCATGAACACCGGCATCTTGTCGACGCCGGAGAAGTCGATCAGATCGACCCCGATGCCGTCCGCCTCGGCGATCACGTTGTAGGGCTCGACGTTGACCATCGCGTCCACGGTCTTCGCCGCCATGGCGGACACCATGTTGTTCACATCCATGCGGACTTCCTGGTAGTCGCCCTTGTTGAGCCCGTGCTGCGGGCCGATCGTGTCGACGAACACGTTGCCGACCGACGAGCCGGTCTGGTTGGCGATCTTCTTGCCCTTGAGCTGCTCGAGCTTGGTGATGCCGAGGTCCTTGCGCGCGGTGACGCGGGCGGTCTTGCCGACGTATTCGATCAGCGCGATGGCGACCAGCCCGCCCTTGGCATTGCCGATCGTGAACGACTGGCCCGCATAGGTGCCGACGTCGACCTGGCGCGCCACCATCTGCTGCATCGTCAGGTTGCCCGACGGGACCGCGAACTCCTCGACCTTGATGCCGTGTTTCTCGAGCAGGCCCGAGCGCATCAGGTAATAGGTCGGCATGCCCCAGATATTGGTCTGATAGCCCTGCCGCACGGTCTCGAGCGCAGCGGCGCGGCGCGGCAGGCCGGCGCTCAGCGCGGCGGCGCCGGTCGCGGCGAGATAGTGGCGGCGGGTGATTGCATGTCGCGCGTTCGTCATCGTGCGCTTCTCCCTGATTTCATCGTTCGCCGAGCTGGCGCAGCAGCTCTTTCTGATGATCGAGAAATTCCACGCTCAGCGGGTCGCGCGGCCGCGCCAGCCCAATGCTTATCTCGGATTTGAGCCGGCCGGGATGCGGCGTCATGACCACCACGCGGTCGGCGAGGTAGACGGCCTCGGCGACGTTGTGGGTCACATAGACGACCGTCTTGCGGGTCTCGCGCCAGACGTCCGCCAGCAGCCGCTGCATCTCGTCGCGCGTGAGCGCGTCGAGCGCCGCGAACGGCTCGTCCATCAGGAGCACGGCCGGATTGTAGGCGAGCGCCCGCGCAATGGCGACCCGCTGCTGCATGCCGCCCGAGAGGTGGTGCGGATAGGATCGGGCGAACTTCTCCAGCTTCACCAGGGCGAGCTGCCGGAGCGCCACCGCCTCGCGCTCCTCCTTCGCCATGCCCTTCATCTCCAGCCCGAACGCCACGTTGCCGAGCGCCGTGCGCCAGGGAAACAGCTGTGCGAAGTCCTGGAACACGATGCCCCGGTCGACGCCATGCCCGGTGACCGCCTGGCCGCCGATGCGGATGTCGCCCCCGGTCGGCGGAATGAAGCCCGCGATCATGTTGAGCAGCGTCGACTTGCCGCAGCCGCTCGGGCCGACGATGCAGAGGAATTCCGACGGCTTGATGCTGAAGCTGACGCTGTCCACTGCCGGCACGCGCCCCGAGGGCGTATCGTAGGTGAGCGAGACGTCGCGGATTTCGATGTGGGACATTGCAATAACTCTAGCCCTTCACGGCCCGCACCATGCCCCAGCGCAGCACGGTGGCGCGCTCGACCGAGCCGAACACGAGGCGCTCGAATGCAAAGCCGATCGCGCCGATCACGGCGAGCGAGGCGAGCATCACGTCGGCATTGAGAAATTCCTTGGCGTCGAAGATCACCCAGCCGAGCCCCCAGTCCGAGGCCGCCAGCATCTCGGCCCCCACCACCGCGATCCAGGAGCGCAGGAACGCCTGGCGCAGGCCGGTGATGATGAACGGCGAGGCGGCCGGCACCATCACCTTCCAGAACAGCGCGTTGCCGTCGGCGCCCATCGCGCTCGCCGCGCGCAGCCACAGCGGATTGACCGAGCGCACGCCCGACCAGGCGTTGAGCAGCATGGGAAACAGCGCGGCGTAGAACACGATCAGGATCGCCACCTGGTCGCCGAGGCCGAACCACAGAATGAACACCGGCACCCAGGCGAGCGAGGGAATCGGCATCAGCGCGCTGGCGAGCGGCAGCACGAAGCCTTCGACCGGCCGATAGCGCCCCATCAGGATCCCGAGCGGCAGGCCGACCATGACCGCGAGCCCGCAGCCGATCAGCACGCGCTTGAGCGTGTAGAGAGCGTGCAGCGGCATCGTGCCGTCGGCGAAGCTCGCCACCAGCGTGTGCGCGACGACCGGCAGCGGCGGCAGCAGCACCGCCGGAAACAGCCCGCTGCGCGCGACCGCCTCGTAGATCGCGGCGACCGCGACCAGCGCGAGCCCGCCGCGCACGATCCGCCGCATGCGATCGCGCGCGTCCGTCATGTCATCATTCCCCAGCGCACGACGGTGAAGTGCTCCAGGCGCTGGAAAACCAGCTTTTCCAGCGCAAGGCCCATGATGGCGATCACGGCGATCCCGGCCAGCATCACGTCGGTGGCGAGGAATTCGCGCGCGCCGAAGATCAGCCAGCCGAGTCCCCACGGGACCGCCGCGAGCATCTCGACGCCCACCAGGATGCGCCACGCCTGGGCGAGCCCGAGCCGCAGGCCGGTGAGGATGTAGGGCAGCGCGCCCGGCAGGATCACCTTGGCGAACATGCGCCGCTGGTCGGCGCCCATCGCCTGGGCGGAGCGGACCCAGATCTCCTTGACGGCTTTCACGCCGGTCCAGGTGTTGAAGATGATCGGGAAGCCGGAGACGAAGCCGACCAGGAGCACGGCCGACACGTTGCCGAGACCGAACCACAACAGGAACAGCGGCGCGTAGGCGATGCCCGGGATCGGTGCGACGATGCTCACCAGCGGCAGCGCGATGTCCTCGGCGAGACGCGAGCGCCCCATCGCGATTCCGATCGCGACCCCGACGATCGCCGCGAGCGCAAAGCCCACCACCAGACGGATCATCGTGTCGAGCGCGTGATGCGGCAGGGCGCCGGTGAGCGTCAGGCGAACGAACGTCGCCGCGACTTGCTCGAGTGGCGGAAACAGGCGCGGCGGAAAAATCCCGAGATGGGCGACGATCTCCCAGGCGGCGCCCGCCACGATGAACGGGAACGCGGTGCGTGCGATGGCGCGCCAGCCGGCGTCCGCGCCGCCCGTTGCGGGCAGCGATACGGCGGTGGCCGAGGAGGAAGCGAGCGCGTCGTGCATGGCGGCGCGTGTGGCGTCAGCTCGCGCCGACTCTGCGCCGCGTTGGCGAGGCGTCTCGCATGGCGTTCTCCCGCGTTGTCGGCTTGCGGCTTCGTCGCATGCTGTGGCCGGTCCTGCCTCTTGGCGCGCGACGATTCCGGATTGATGCGCCTTTGGCCTGAGGATAATGCTCTATCCTGCATCTCGACAAGCTCATGTCCGGTTCCGATCCCTCCGCAGCCCGAAGCGTAGCCGGCCTCGTCGCGCGGCCGCGCAGCTTCGACGAGCTCTTCGGCGTCGCGGGCGAAGGCGCGGCACGCACCGTGGCCCGCCTCGTCGCCGTGCTTGCGCTCGGTGCCGCGGTCGGCGCCTGCGCGCGGGTCGTGCGCATGCCGCTGCCCTTCGTGCTCGGGCCGCTGGTCGCGACCGCGACCCTCGGGCTTGCCGGCTGGCCGGTGATCGGCGTGCGCCGGCTGCGGCCGGGCGCGCAGTTCGTCATCGGCTCCGCGATCGGCATCCAGTTCACCCACGGCATGGTGGTGCGGCTCGCGCTGCTGCTGCCGATGATCATCGGCTCAGCGCTGTTCGCCATCACGATATGCGCGTGCGCTTCCGCGTTTCTGATGCTCGCGGCGGGGCTCGACCGCAAGACCGCGTTCTTCGCGACCTCGCCCGCCGGCGCCGCCGAGATGGCCAACATCGCGGCCCGCTACGGCGGTGAGCCGGAGCCGATCATGGTGGCGCAGACGATCCGCGTGGTGCTCACCGTGATGGCGGCTCCGTTCCTGGTGATTCATTTCGCCAATGACGGCCAGTTTCACCAGATCCTGCAGGCGCCCGTCATGGCATTGCCGGCGCTTGCGCTGCTCGCTTCGGCGGCCCTCGCGGGCGGCTTCCTGATGTCGCGCACGACCTTCCCCAACGCCTGGTTCATGGGTCCGCTGCTCGCCTGCGCAGTGGTCGGCAATTCCGGCCTTCTCGAGGGGCGGATGCCCGACATCCTGGTCAATCTGTCGCAGATCGTGATCGGCTGCTCGCTCGGCGCCCAGTTCCGGCGCGAGTTCGTGACCCGGCTCGCCCGCATGGTGCTCGCCTCGGCGATCTCGATCGTGCTGGTGCTCTCCATCATGGCGGCGGCCGCGATCGGCCTCGCGCTGGCCTATCATCTGCCGGTCGGCGCGCTGGCGCTCGCCTTCGCACCGGCCGGCATGGCCGAGATGACGCTCACCGGCAAGGTGCTCGGCCTCGACGCGGCGCTCATCAGCGGCTTTCACGTCGTGCGCATCATCATGGTGATGGGCCTGGCGGTGCCGGTGTTCAAGCTGTTCGACCGGCTGATGGACCGCCTCGGCCTGGATTGACGCCGCCCCGGGGCCACCCTACGGATGAGCCCGCTGTTCGTCAGGATTTCGGGAGAAGGTAATGGCACAGAGCAATCAGAAGATCGGCTGGATCGGCGCGGGCCGCATGGGCTTTGCCATGGCGGAGCGGCTGGTCAAGGCCGGCTACGATCTCTCGGTCTGGAATCGAACCCGGGCGAAGGCTGAGCCGCTCGCCAAGAGCGGCGCCAAGGTGGTCGACAAGCTCGGCGATCTCGCCGGCGTCGACGTGCTGTTCTCGATCGTCTCCGCCGGCCCCGATCTCGACGAGGTCTATTTCGGCAAGTCGGGCGTGGTGACGACCGGCGGCAACAAGCTGCCGAAGATCTTCGTCGATTGCTCCACCATCGCGGTCGAGGAATCGGTCGCGGTCCGCACCCGGCTCAAGGAGCGCGGCAGCGATTTCATCTGCGCGCCGGTGAGCGGCAACGCCAAGGTCATCAAGGCGGGAAGGCTCTCCTCGGTCGCATCCGGCCCCGAGGCGGCGTTCCGCACCGTCGAGCCGATGATCAAGGCATTCGCGCCGCGCGGCGTCTCCTACGTGGGCGAGGGCGAGCTCGCGCGCATCTGCAAGATCGCGCACAACGTGATGCTCGGCGTCGTCATCGAGAACCTGATCGAGATCACGCTGCTCACCAACAAGATGGGCGTTCCGCGCCAGGCCTTCCTGTCGTTCCTCAACAACAGCGTCATGGGATCGATGTTCACGGCCTACAAGTCGCCGGCGCTGGTCAATCTCGACTGGACCACCACCTTCACGCCGGAGCTCCTGCGCAAGGATATCGACCTCGGCCTCGGGCTCGCCCGCGAGATGGATGTGCCGATGCCGGTGACCGCGCTCACCCGCGAGGTGCTGCAGGGCCATTTCGGCGCCGCCCGGCTGCAGAAGAATCCAGAAGAGTACCTGCAGAAGGATTTCGCCGCCCTGATGGAGACCATGGCGCTGGCCGCCGGGATGACGCTCGAGAGCGAGAACAAGCCGGTGCCGACCGGACTTGAGAGCTGAGGTACGCAAACTGCGGCCGCGTTGCCGGTGGGGATTCGATTCAACAACCGGCGCGCGGTTTGGTTCCTGCACACCGCGGCAATTTCGTCGCTGCGATGCAGAGACGTTGCGATTGCGAACGCGCAGGCGCGCACGTAAAGTCGCGCCGCCATCGTGCGCCCAGCGCTTCGGTTTCTCGCAGGTAAAGGCGTCAGGTCGGCGGTGTCCGGGATCTCGACGATCGATCAGAAGGTATCATCAGCGCCCTCGCGGCGTTTCTGGCGGCGCGCGTGGCCGTTGCGCACCGCGCTCGGCCTGTTCGCGCTCAGCCTCGTGCTTCCCGCGGTGCTGTTCTTCGGCTTGCAGTATCGCTCCGCGCTGGGCGAGAAGCGCTCCGAGATCGAGCACGAGAATCTCCAGCTCGCGCGCGCGATCGCCTCCGACGTCAATCGCGAGCTCATGATCAAGCGGGCGCAGCTCGCCGCGCTCGCGACCTCGCCGGCGCTGCGCGACGGCGATTACGCGGCCTTTCATGCCCAGGCCATGGCGGCGTTGAAGCCGAGCCCCGGATCGATCGCGGTGCTGCGCGGCGGCGGCGGCCAGCTCGTCAACACGCTCGTCCCGGCCGGAACGCCGCTCGAGCCGGTGCGCGTGACCGAGGTGCTGCAGCGCGTGCTCCAGTCCGGCCAGTCCGAGGAAACCGATCTCTTCGCCAGCCGCATCAGCAAACGTTACGTCATCGCGGTGCTCTATCCGGTCGGACATGACGACCTGGTGCTCAGCGGCGCATTGCCGGTCGAGTACCTGAGCGACTTGCTGCGCACCGAGACCGCCGGCGACCGCCTCGCCGCCCTGCTCGGCACCGAGGCGCCGGGCGACCGGACGGCGCTGCTGCTCGATCGCGAGGGCCGAACGATCGCGAGCAACCGCAGCTTGGGAGATCAGGTCGGCAAGCTCGCCAGCCCGGAGCTGCGCCAGTTCATCGGCGCGGGGCATGAAGGCGCGGCGACGCTGACATCCGAAGCCAGTGCCGGCACCGTCGCGGTCTTCACCCATCTCGCCAACGGCTGGACCGCCGCCGTCCAGGTGCCGCCCGAGGTCGTCGCGCTGCCGATGCATGCCTGGGAACGGCAGATCCTGCTCAATCTCGCGTTCTTCGCGGTGCTCGCCGTGATCGGCGCCGCCGCTGCCGGCGAATGGATCGCGCGCTCGATCGCCCAGCTCGCGGCCGCCGCGCGGCGGATCGGCAGCGGCGAGATCACCGCGCCGGTGGCCACCAATCTGCGCGAGGTCAACGACGTGGGCGAGGCGTTGAGCCGTGCCTCGCACGATCGCCAGCGCGCCGAGGCCGCCATGCGCGAGAGCGACACCCGCTTCCGCGCGATCGTCGACCAGGATACCGCCGGCATCTCGATCATCGATCTCGACGGCCACTTCCGCTTCGCCAATCGCCGCCTTTGCGAGCTCACCGGCTACTCGCTGGAGGAGCTGCGTGCGCAGACGCTGATCGACATCACGCATCCGGACGACCGCCCGAAGAACCTCGAGCTGCTCGCCGCCATGATGACGGCGGGCACGAGCTACACCATGGAGAAACGGCTGATCCGCAAGAACGGGCGGATCATCTGGGCGCAGGCGAACAGCGTCGCGGTGCGCGACGCCGCCGGCGTTCCGCTCTACGCCATCGGTCTGGTGCTCGACATCGACGAGCGCAAGCAGGGCGAGATCGTCAATGCCCATCTCGCCGCCGTCGTCACCTCGTCGGCCGACGCGATCGAGAGCGTCTCGCTCGACGGCACCATCCTGAGCTGGAACCAGGCGGCGGAGGATCTTTACGGCTACACCGCCGAGGAGGCGATCGGGCAGCCGCTCGCCCTGATCGTGCCCGATGACCGCCGGGACGAGATCGCCCGCACGATCGCGACCGTGCGGACCGGCGAGAACGCCTGGTACGAGACCGAGCGCCGGCGCCGGGACGGCTCGCTGGTCGAGGTCGCGGTCGACGCCGCCCCGATCCGCACCGCCGACGGCGTCGTCGTCGGCATCTCCAAGGTGGCGCACGACATCTCCGAGCGGCGCCGCGCCGAGGCGGCGCTGCGCGAGCGCGAGGAGCAGTTCCGCACCCTCGCCAACTCCATCCCGCAGCTGGTGTGGATGGCGAACACGGACGGCTGGATCGTCTGGTACAACGAGCGCTGGTACGAATACACGGGCATGACGCCGGCGCAGATGGAAGGCGACGGCTGGCACCGGGTGCACGATCCCGCGGTGCTGCCCGAGGTCGTGGCGCGCTGGAACGAGTCGGTGCGCACCGGCATGCCGTTCGACATGACCTTTCCGCTGCGCGGCGCTGACGGCGTCTTCCGCCCGTTCCTCACCCGGGTGGTGCCGCTGCGCGACAGCCTCGGCCAGGTGGCGCGCTGGTTCGGCAGCTCGACCGACGTCACCGCCCAGGTGGAGCACGAACGGCATCTCAATTTCGTCATGCGCGAGCTGTCGCACCGGTCCAAGAACCTGCTCGCGGTCGTCCAGGCGATGGCGCGCCAGACCATGCAGCATTCGGCCGGCTTCGAGGATTTCGAGGGCCGCTTCATGGGCCGGCTGCACGGGCTCGCGCGCTCGCACGACGTGCTGGTGCGCCAGGACTGGACCGGCGCCACCATCCGCGATCTCGTCACCGCCCAGCTCGCGCCGTTCGCGCGCGAGGACGGCGAGAGCCTCGACCTGGAGGGCGAGAACCTCGTCCTCAAGCCGGACGCGGTGCAGAATCTCGGCTTCGCGCTGTTCGAGCTCGGCACCAATGCGGTGAAATACGGCGCGCTCGCCGCGCCGGCCGGCAAGGTCACCATCCGCTGGACGCGGGTCGAGACTGCCGGCCGCAAGTGCGTCCGGTTCGTCTGGCAGGAGAGCGGCGGGCCGCCGGTCGCCCAGCCGCTGCGCAAAGGGTTCGGCGCCATGGTGATCGAGCGCTTCATCGCCGTCACATTCGGGGGCCACGTCGAGAGCCTGTTCCTGCCCGAGGGGTTCTGCTGGACGCTGGAGATTCCGGCCGAGCACCTCATCGGCGAAGTGGGCGCGACGCGCCCGGCCGGCGCGCGGCGCGTCGCCGCCCAGTAGACGCTTCAATCGAAATTGATTGTCGAAAACCGGACTCCGCGCGCCGCAAGACTGCCCGCGGCTCATGACCCGACTCGACAAACGATGTAGGGTCACGCCCGGGAGCTGATGTCTCCCGGGCGAAGGGACCGATGCGCAACGATCGTCCTCTCGGCGTCATCGCGGCCGGCCGGGTCGTCGGCATGGCGCTGCTTCGCATTGCGCTCGGCGCGTCGGCCGCGCTCGCGCTCCTGCCGGCGCGGGCCGAGCCGCCGGCGCTCGACCGCCTGCTCTCCGCCGTCGTCCACCTCAAGACCACGATCCAGCCCGACGGACGCACCGTCGAGGCGCTCGGGCGCGAGCGCGAAGGCTCCGCCATCGTCATCGACGCCGACGGGCTGATGCTCACGATCGGCTATCTGATGGTCGAGGCGCAGTCCGCCGAGGTCGTGACCAGCACGGGGCGCGCGGTCCCGGCGAATGTCGTCGGTTACGACCACGAGACCGGCTTCGGTCTCTTGCGCGCGATGCTGCCGCTCGACGTGCAGCCGCTCGCGCTCGGCCATTCCGCCGACCTCAAGCCGCACGATGCGGTGGTGATCGCCGGTTACGGCGGCCGCCTCGCGCCGGCGCTGGTCGCCTCGCGCCGCCCCTTCGCGGGCGCATGGGAATATCTGCTCGATGACGCGATCTTCACCGCGCCGCCCAATCCGAACTGGAGCGGCACGGCGCTCATCGACCACTCCGGCAAGCTGGTCGGCGTCGGCTCGCTCATGGTCGACGACGCGAGCGGCCGCCACGAGGGGCCGGGCAACATGTTCGTGCCGATCGATCGCCTGCCGCCGATCCTGGCCGACCTGATCGCCGACGGCCGCGTGTCCGGTCCCGGCCGTCCTTGGCTCGGCGTGATCACGCGCGAGCTCGGCGACCGCCTCATCGTCGCCGCGGTCGTGCCCGGAAGCCCCGCCGAAAAGGCGGGCCTGCGTCACGGCGATCTGATCGTCGGCGTCGCCGGGGAGCCGCCGGGCGGCATGGCCGGCTTCTACCGCAAGATCTACGCCCAGGGCGCCGCCGGGGCGAGCGTCCCGCTCGACGTGATGCAGCGCGGCGAGCGGCGGCACGTCGACGTCCGGTCGGTCAACCGGCTCGATGTCCTGCGGCTCAAATCGACCTATTGACCTTGTCCGGCCGGTTTCGCTGCGATCACCGAGGCGTGTTTCGCCGCAGGAAATCCCGCGCGCACTCCGCCGAGTAGGCGCGCCCATCGTTCTTCCACAGCTTCAGATATTCGATGCGCGGCGCGAGACGAAGGACCTCGTCCGAAATCGCCGCCGGATGCGCAATATCGTTGCCGGGCATCAGCAGCATCGGGAGCTGGCAGCGGGCCACGAACTCGCGCGTGACGCTGTGAACGAATTCGGGCGTGAACATGCGCTCGCCAAGCGCGATCACCTGCGAGAGCTCGATTCCCGGATTGGCCTTGCACATGCCGGGACCCCAGTTCTCGGCGCTCTCGCGCTTCGTATAGGCGATGTTCTCGGCAACCCGGCCGATCGGCTGCATCAGCACGGCGCTCACGATCCGGTCAGGCGCCATCTCGGCGAGCTTGAGGCAGAAGCTCGCCCCAATGCAGGCGCCGAGCGTGTGGCAACGCGCGATGTCGAGGTGATCGAGCAGCGCGATGTGGTCGCGCGCATACGTATCCCAGCCGTCGGTCTCCGTGATCGGCGCGCGCGAGCGGCCGGCGTTGCGCTGGTCCATCGCGATGATGCGAAACTCGCCGGCGAGGTCGGCAGTCGGGTCCATCGAGGGAGAAGGCTTCGACGGGTCGCGCGGGCTCGCGTGCCAGTAGGCGATCTGCGAGCGCAGCGAGCCGGGCGCAAAGCACAGCACCGGAAAGCCGCGGCCGAATTCCTCATAGTAGATCTCGCCGTCGGCGATCGTCATGAGGGGCATCGAGGGTCCTCTTCACTGTCCCTTGAGCCCGGGGCCGACGATCACCTTGATGTAGCGGCTCGGAAAATCGTCCGCGCGGGCGATCGCGAGGGCGCGAGCAGGAGCACGATGACGTGGAGCCCCACTCGCGGTGTGCGCGCCATTGCACTGGCCCCGATGTCCTCCCCGGACAATGGACGCGATTTTTTCAGCCTCTTGCGAGCCCCACAAGGGCGTTGTTGGATGTGCGCGCGACGAACGCGCTCATCGAGGACCATGCATGCCAGAACCCCGATTCAAGCCCCTGCCGCCCGAACAGATGAGCGCGGAGCAGAAGCGCGTCGCCCAGGCGCTCAGCGACGGTCCGCGCGGCGGCGTGCGCGGGCCGTTTCCGGCGCTGCTGCGCGTCCCGGCGCTGGCCGATCGGGTGCGCGCGGTCGGCGATTACGTGCGGTTCGAAGGCGCGCTGCCGCCGCCGTTGCGCGAGCTCGCCATCCTGGTGGTTGCCCGCTTCTGGAGCGCGCAATATGAATGGTACGCCCATCGTCAGCACGGCGTGAAGGCAGGCCTCGACCCGAGCATCCCGGAGGCGATCGCGCAGGGCAAGCGCCCGCCGAAGCTCTCGGCCGACGAGGCGCTGGTCTACGACCTCTGCGCCGAGCTCCTGCACGCGCGCGACGTGAGCGACGCGACCTTCGCGGCCGCGGTGAAGCGCTTCGGCGAGACGACCGTGCTCGAGCTGGTCGGCCTTGCCGCCTACTACAGCTTCGTGTCGCTGATCCTCAACCTCAACCGCACGCCGATCCCGGCCGATGCGACGCCGTTGACGCCGCTCGCCCGGACCTAGCGCATGTCCCGGCGAAGTGGTTACCGGTTCGCCGATAAGGACATGCGCCAATCAACGACTCGAGAGCATGTTCCGATTCCTCAGAAACGGAACATGCTCTCCGACGGCGAAACGCCGATCAGTCGTGATGGTGCTTCGTGCGGTGGTGCCGGTATGTCCGGCGCGTCGCACGGCGCCGTTCGCCGCCGCCCGCCACGAGGGTGCGGCAATCGCGGCTGAGGCTGCGCGCGTGCGCGCGCAGGCAGGCGCCGACGCGGTCGCGGTCCGGAATGTATTCGTTGCAGAATCGGAATGCATCGTCTTTGCAGGCCTGCTCGGGATTGATTCCCTGGGCGGCAGCCGGGATGCAGATCGAGGCGAGGGCGAGCAGGAGCCCACCGGCCGTGGACGCGGCAAGGCGATCGAAGCCATATCGTTTCATCGCAAATCCCTTTGCATTTCTTGGCACCGGTTCGTCGGGCGGCGCGAGTTTGCCAGAACGGCCGCCGGCCGCAACCGGGCGGACGGCCTCCGAGACAACGAGCGTCGCGGCGATGGGTTGCGCCGCAATCGCGTCGAAATCGCGATTTCGCAGGGTAACGGTGGTCCGCGCCGGGCGCGGGACGCGCTCACCGTGCCGCGCCGGAGGCGGCCGCAGGCTTGTCGGCGGTCTTTTTCGGCGCCGCTTTCTTTGCCGGCTTGGCCTTCTCCGGCGGCGGCGCTTCGCTCTCGGCCATGGCGCTGGCGCAGGCGGCGCTGAGATTGGCCCGTTCCTGCTTGAGGCACGCCAGCAGTCCCGGCGGCGAGGCACTCGCGCACCGGAGCTGGACGTCCCCCTTGCAGTCCTCAGGGATAGCGAACACGTCGGCGCAGGCCGCGCTCAAGTTCGCCTGTTGCCGGGTGAGGCAGGCGACGATCGCCGGCACGTCCGGGATGAATTGGTTGCACAGGCGCTGGACGTCGGGGGTGCAGGCGGCGCGCTGCTTGGTGTCCACGTCGTTGACGAAACGATCGTCGCTTTGCGCCAACGCCGCCATCGACCAGAGCGAGAGCGCGCCCGCCAGACCGAGCGCGGACTTGCATTTCCACGGCATGCGATCGTCCCCCATGGTCGCGCGGAACGTCCTTCCCGTTCCGCGGGGCCAAGCCCGACGTCGCGCACCTTAGAGGGATCGCTGGGCGCAGACCACGGTGAATCGCCGTGGCCGCGCGCCATCCACGGATTTTAGCCGGTATTTGCCTGCCCGAATGGAACTCAATACCGATTGGCGATCGGCAGTTCCTCGGCCGCCGGCCTGAGGTTAAGCGCGCCCCTTGAGCATGCCCGCGATGCCAAGGTCCTCGTCGAGGTCCGGCCAGTGAATCCCCATCGGCATGAGTTCGTAATTGGCGCGCTGAGCGGCCGACGCGGCCCGCAATCTGGGATACCAATCGAGCGGAGTCGTGATCTTGCGACCGTCGCTCAGCGTCACCACGAGCTCACTTGCGGTGAATTCGACCGAGCGTGGTCGCAGGTCGCCGACGTCAATTTCCAAAGTGCTCATGCCAAGCGGCCAGCAACGTGTCCCGGTTCGCTTTCAGGTGGCGTAGAATATCACCCAGCTCGCGTGAGGGGAATCCGGAATTGGCGGCGAGGCCCAAGTCGAGCGCCCAAGTCATGGAGCTAGAACTTCGCTTCCTTGTCCCCGGCCCGAACGTGAATATGTGCCGGCTCGCTTCCTTCGTTAGAGTAGAAGAAGGCGCGATAAGGTCCCCACCGGAGAACGGTCGGCACGTTGCCCCCGCGGACGCCCTCAATACCGATTGGCGATCGGCAGTTCCTCGGCCGGGAACAAGGTGATCACGCGGCAGCCCCTGTCGGTGACCACGACCTCTTCCTCGATCCGCGCCGCCGAATAGCCGTCCTTGGCCGGGCAATAGGTCTCGAGCGCGAACACCATGCCTTCCTTGATCTCGGTCGGATGCGACAGCGACACCACGCGCGAGATGATCGGCCGCTCGTGCAGCGCGAGGCCGAGGCCGTGGCCGAACTGCAGCCCGAATGCCGACATCTCGTCCGGGAAACCGAACTCCTCGGCTTTCGGCCAGACGCTGCACACCTTGTCGGTGGTGATGCCCGGCTTGATCAGCGCGATCGCCTTGTCGAGCCATTCGCGCGCCTTCTTGTAGGCGTCGTGCTGCACCGGCGTCGCGCGTCCGACGTTGAACGTGCGGTAGTAGCAGGTGCGATAGCCCATGAAGCTCTGCAGGATGTCGAAGAACGCCTGGTCGCCCGGCCGCAGCATGCGGTCGGTGAAATTGTGCGGATGCGGATTGCAGCGCTCGCCCGAGATGGCGTTGATCGCCTCGACGTCGTCGGAGCCGTGGCGATAGAGGAACTCGTTCACCTTGGCGACGATATCGTTCTCGCGCACGCCGGGCTTGAGCTCCTCGTTGATCAGGTGATAGGCGCCGTCCACCATGGCGGCGGCGCGGTTGAGCAGCGCGATCTCGTCCATCGACTTGACCTCGCGCGCTTCCAGCATCACCTGCTGGCCGTCCTGCACCTTGAGGCCCGCCTTCTGCAGCTCGAACATCATCGGCGGCTCGATGATGTCGACCCCGATCGGCATGTCGCCGACGCCGGCCTCGCGGATCAGCGACGCGATCTCCTCGGCGTGGCGCTTCATCAGGCCGAACGAGGGATTGACCGTGCCGCGCAGGCCGATCAGGCCGGCCTTGCAGTTCTCCGGCGCGAGCCACGGCGTGTAGAGCTTGTGGTGCACGGCGGCCGAGCCGAAGTCCCACAGGATCGGCTCGCCGGTGCGCGTGAGCAGCGCCCAGCGGCACAGCTTGTCGCGCTCCCATTCGCCGATCTTGGTCGACGTGATGTAGCGGATGTTGTTGACGTCGAAGACGAGCAGCGCGCCGAGCTCGGAATTCTCCAGCGCCTGCTTGACGCGCGAGAGGCGATAGCGGTGCAGGCGGCGGTAGTCGACCCGCTCCTCGAAATCGACCCCCATGGTGCCGAGCGCCGGCAGCGCGCG
>DASTZX010000047.1:0-19200 GCA_035764045.1 Xanthobacteraceae bacterium
TCCCGCCACTCTGGAAAAGGATGCCCTGCGCTTTCCCACCATCGATCCAGGGGTGCGGATCGGCCATGTCCATCTCAAGGTTGCCGACCTTCAGCGCGCGCTCGACTTCTACTGCGGGGTGCTCGGCTTCGAGCTCACCACAAGCCGCCCCGGCGCGGCTTTCATCTCGGCTGGCGGCTATCACCACCACATCGGGCTCAACACCTGGGAGAGCCGCGGCGGCGCGCCGCCCGCGCCCGGCACGACCGGCCTCTATCACACGGCGATTCTGTACCCTACCCGGCGGCTGCTCGCCGACGCGCTGCGCCGGCTGATCGTCGCCAAAATCCCGCTCGAGGGCGCAAGCGACCACGGGGTGAGCGAGGCGCTCTACCTGCGCGATCCGGACGACAACGGGGTCGAGCTTTACTGGGACCGGCCGAAGGAGGCTTGGCCGAAACGTCCCGACGGCGGCCTGCAGATGCACACCAATCCGCTCGACCTGCACGATCTGCTCGCCGAGCTCGAGAAGCCCGCCTGACCCGCTGCGACACTGTCGCGCAAAATGAAAACGGGACGCGGTGGTCATCCGCGTGCCGCTTTTCATTTGTCATGGCCGGGCTTGTCCCGGCCATCCAAGTCTTTGACCGTGCAGATGCGGCAAGACGTGGATGCCCGCGCCAAGCGCGGGCATGACTCCGGGTTGGCCACTCACCCCGCGGCGGCGACTGCCCGGCGCGCCAACACGCCGATCAGGTGGGCGCGATACTCGGCGCTGCCATGGATGTCGCTCGCCATGCCGTCGGGCGGCACAGAGAGCCCCTCGAGCGACTTCGGCGAGAAGCGCTTCTTGAGCGCCTCCTCGAAGGATGGCACGCGGAACACACCAGAGCTGCCGGCGCCGGTCACGGCAACCCGTATCTCCGACGGCCGCTTGGCGACGAATACGCCGACCAGCGCATAGCGCGAGGCCTGGTTGCGGAATTTCTGGTAGGCCGCCTTCTTCGGAATCGGGAAGCTCACCTTCGCGATGATCTCGTCCGGCTCGAGCGCGGTTTCGAACAGACCCTTGAAGAACTCGTCGGCCGGGATCTTGCGCTTGGTCGTGATAATGGTTGCTCCCAGTCCGAGGCACGCGGCGGGATAATCGGCATTCGGATCATTGTTGGCGACCGAGCCGCCGATGGTGCCGCGGTGACGCACTGCCGGATCGCCGATCATGCCGGCGAGCTCGGCCAGGGCCGGGATCGCCTCCCCGACGGTCGCGGAGTTGGCCACATCGGCGTGGCGCGCGAGCGCGCCGATCACGACCGAGCGTCCCTTGGCCTCGATCGCGGACAGGCCCTCGAGGCGGTCGAGATCGATCAAGTTGGCAGGGGAAGCCAGCCGCTGCTTCATGGTCGGCAGAAGCGTCATGCCGCCGGCGAGCAGCTTCGGGTCGTCGAGCTTGCCGAGCAGATTCTGCGCATGCCGCAGTCCGGTCGCGCGATGATAGGTGAAATTGTACATCGGTTCTCTCCGTCTCTATCCCTGCATCTCTAGGCCGCCATGCGGCCGGGCCTGTGTTTCTCGATCGCCGCCCACACCGTCTGCGGCGTCGCCGGCATCGCCAGATCTTCGCTGCCGATCGCATCGGTGATCGCGTTGATGACCGCGGCCGGCGCCGCGATCGCGCCCGCCTCGCCGCAGCCCTTGATGCCGAGCGGATTGCCCGGACATTTCGTGACCGTGGTGTCGATGGTGAAGGACGGCAGGTTGTCGGCACGCGGCATGACGTAGTCCATCAGCGAGCCGTTCACGAGCTGGCCGTCCTTGTTGTAGACTGCGCTCTCCAGCAGCGCCTGCCCGACGCCCTGCGCGATCCCGCCGTGCACCTGGCCCTCGACGATCATCGGATTGATGACGGTGCCGAAGTCGTCGACCGCGGTCCAGTGGGCGATCGACGTGATGCCGGTCTCCGGATCGATCTCGACCTCGCAGATGTGGCAGCCGGCCGGAAACGTGAAGTTGACCGGATCGTAGAACGCGCCCTCCTTGAGGCCCGGCTCGAGCTGCGCGCCCGCGAACTTGTGCGCCACATAGGCCTGGAGCGCGACCTCGCCCCAGCCGGCCGACTTGTCGGTGCCGGCGACGGTGAACTTGCCGTCCTTGAACACGATGTCGTTCTCGGCCGCCTCGAGCAGATGCGAGGCGACCTTCTTGGCCTTGGCCTCGATCTTGTCGAGCGCCTTGACCACGGCGGAGAGCCCGACCGCGGCCGAGCGCGACCCGTAGGTCCCCATGCCGAACTGCACCTTGTCGGTGTCGCCGTGGATCACCGCGATGTTCTCGATCGGAATGCCGAGCCGGTCGGCGACCACCTGCGCGAAGGTGGTCTCGTGGCCCTGGCCATGGCTGTGGGAGCCGGTGAGCACCTCGACCGAGCCGGTCGGATTGACCCGCACCTCGGCCGATTCCCACAGGCCGACGCCGGCGCCGAGCGAGCCGGCCGCCTGGCTCGGCGCGAGGCCGCACGCCTCGATGTAGGTGGAGAAGCCGATGCCGCGCAGCCGCCCGCGCCGCTCCGACTCGCGCTTGCGCCTGGCGAAACCCTTGTGATCGGCGAGCTCGAGCGCCTTCTTCAGCGAGGCCTCGTAGTCGCCCTCGTCGTAGGCCATGATCACCGGCGTCTGATGCGGAAACTTGCGGATGAAGTTCTTGCGCCGCAACTCCGCCGGATCGAGCCCGAGCTCGCGCGCGCCGACTTCGACCAGCCGCTCGACCACGAAGGTCGCCTCAGGGCGCCCGGCGCCCCGGTAGGCATCGACCGGTACCGTATTGGTGTAGACCGCGTCGACCTCGCAATGGATGTGCGGGATGTCGTACTGGCCCGACAGCAGGGTGGCGTAGAGATAGGTCGGAACCGACGACGAGAAGGTCGACATGTAGCCGCCGATATTGGCGATCGTCTTGACCTTGAGCGCCGTGATCCGCCCGTCCGCGTCAAATCCCATCTCGGCTTCGGTCACGTGGTCGCGTCCGTGCGCGTCGGCGATGAAGGCTTCGGTGCGGTCGGCGACCCATTTCACCGGGCGTCCCACCTTCTTGGACGCCCACAGGCACACGATCTCCTCGGGATAGATGAAGATCTTCGAGCCGAAGCCGCCGCCGACATCCGGCGCGATCACCCGCAGCTTGTGCTCGGGCGCGACCCCGACGAAGGCGGAGATGACGAGGCGGGCCACGTGCGGGTTCTGCGTCGTGTTCCACAGGGTGAAGCTGTCATTGCCGGCATCGTAATCGCCGATCGCCGCGCGCGGCTCCATCGCGTTCGGAACCAGGCGGTTGTTGACGATGTGCAGCCTGGTGACGTGTTTCGCCGATTTGAGCGCCTCGGCGACCGCTTTGTCGTCGCCGAGCTGCCACTGATAGATCGTGTTGGCGGGCGCAATCTCGTGGATCTGCGGCGCGCCGCTGCCCTGCGCCTCGGCGGGATCGGCGACCGCCGGCAGCACCTCGTAGTCGACCGCGATCTTTTCCGCCGCGTCCTCGGCCGCGTCCAGCGTCTCGGCGACCACCACCGCGACCGGATCGCCGACATAGCAGGCCTTGCCGCGCGCGAGCGCCGGATGTGGCGCCATCTTCATCGGCGAGCCGTCCTTGGAATGAATGAGCCAGCCGCAGATGAGATTGCCGATCTTGTCGTCGGCAAGCTCGGCCCCCGTGAGCACCGCGAGCACGCCCGGCATCGTCTTGGCGGTCTTGGTGTCGATCGACTTGATCTTGGCGTGGGCGTGCGGCGAGCGCACGAAATGGATGTGGGTCTCACCCGGCCGGTGGATGTCGTCGGTGTATTGACCCTTGCCCGTGACGAAACGGAAGTCTTCCTTGCGGCGCACCGCCGCGCCGATGCCGGTCGCGTCCATGGCGGTCTCCCTGGGTCGAAACTCCCTCAGACGTCTTGACCGCCTTTATTCGGCGGCCTGCGCTTGCGTTCCCCCGCCCATGGCCTTGGCGCCGGCCGCGATCGCCTTGACGATGTTGTGGTAGCCGGTGCAACGGCAGAGATTGCCTTCGAGCTCCTCGCGGATGGTCTTCTCGTCGAGGTCATTGCCCTTGCGGTTGACCATGTCGACCGCGGTCATGATCATGCCGGGCGTGCAGAAGCCGCACTGCAGGCCGTGGTTCTCGCGGAACGCCTCCTGCATCGGATGCAGCTTGTCGCCGTTCGCCAGGCTCTCGATCGTACGCACATCGGCGCCGTCCGCCGTGAGCACGAGGAGCGTGCAGGATTTCACCGCCTTGCCGTTGACGTGCACCACGCAGGCGCCGCACTGCGAGGTATCGCAGCCCACATGGGTCCCGGTCAGCCGCAGGTTCTCACGCAGGAACTGCACCAGGAGAGTGCGCGGATCGACATCGGCAGTGACGGGCTTGCCGTTCACCGTCAGCTTAACGGCGGGCATGGAGCTTCTCCCAGTTTCTGAACTAAACGGCCTTGTTTGAGGGCTCGCCGGCAGCCCGGCGATTTCCACGGACGAATTCCGGGCGTTTTTGCCCGATTTCTCCGGATTGAACAAGGACAAGTGTTAACCCGCCGTGTGTTCCGGTCAAGGCCGGGCCCGGCACCGCGGCCGCGGCGGGCAGGCGCACTGAGACGCCTCAGCCGCTCCCGACCGCAGCGGCGAACTTGTTGAAGAAGTCGTCGGCCATCTTCTTGGCCGCGCCGGCGACGAGCCGCTGCCCGAGCTGGGCGAGCTTGCCGCCGATCTGCGCCTCGACATTGTAGGTGAGCAGCGTGCCGCCGTCCTTCGGGGTGAGCGCCACCACCGCGCCGCCCTTGGCGAAGCCCGCAATGCCGCCCTCGCCTTCGCCCGAGATCTTGTAGCCGTTGGGCGGATCGAGGTCGGTGAGATGCACCTTGCCCTTCCACTTCGCTTTGACCGGTCCGATCTTGGTGACGGCGATCGCCTGGAATTCGGTGTCGGAGAGCTTGTCGAGCTGCTCGCAGCCCGGGATGCAGATCTTGAGCACCTCGGCGTCGTTGAGCTTCGCCCACACGACCTCGCGCGATGCGTTGAGCTGGACCTCTCCGTTCATCGTCATGGCCATGCCGGCGTCTCCTTTGCAGTTCGGGGCGAGCGGCCCTGGACTTAGAGCCTTCCGGCCGCCCTGAAAAGGGGCGAAATCCCGCCGCCTGGGTTGCGCGCCGCGGGTCGATGCGCACCCGCACGATGGGGTTGGCGAGGGGCGTGCGGCCGATTAGACCTTCATCGCGCGGCGCCGTCGCGCGTGCCGCGATCCTGCGCGTCGCCCGAGCACCCGATCGGCGCCCCATCGACCAGGAGGACGAGACATGCCGGTGATCCAGTCCAATGCCGATCCGAAGGGCCCCTGCCCGATCCATGTCGAGGTGGAAGGGCCGGCCAATGCACCGGTGCTGATGATGTGCAACTCGCTCGGCACCGACCTGCACATGTGGGACCTGCAGGCGCCGACCTTCGTCAAGCACTTCCGCCTCGTGCGCTACGACCGCCGCGGGCATGGCCGGTCGGGCGTGCCGCCGGGCCCCTACTCCATGGAGATGCTCGGCCGCGACGCGCTCGCCGTCATCGACGGACTGGGGCTCAAGACGGTCAACTGGTGCGGCCTGTCGATGGGCGGCATGGTCGGCCAGTGGCTCGGCGCCAACGCCCCCGAGCGCATCGACCGGCTGATCCTCTCCAACACCCACAGCTACTACCCGGACAAGGCGATGTGGGAGGACCGCATCAGGAACGCGCGCGAGAAGGGGCTCGCCGCGGCCGTCGAGGGCACGATGGAGCGCTGGTTCTCCAAGGAATTCCGCGAGCGCGCGCCCGACTCGATCGCGCGCATGCGCAAGATGTTTCTCAACACCCAGGCCGAAGGCTTTCTCGGCTGCTGCGCGGCGATCCGCGACATGGACCTGCGCGACACTCACGCGCGCATCACGGCCCCGACCCTGGTCATCGTCGGCCGCAAGGATCCTGCGACGCCGCCGGCCGCGGGCGAGGAGATCCGCAACCGCATCAAGGGCGCGAAGCTCGCTCCGCTCGACGCCGCGCACATCTCCAACATCGAGCAGCCGCAGGCCTATATCGACACGGTGATCGGCTTCCTGAAATCATAAAAGGTGCGCGTCATGGCCGGGCATAGCCGTTCGAAGAACGGCGTCGCTTCGCTCGCCTATGCCCGGCCATCCACGTCTTGTTCGCTGCAAGACAAAGACGTGGATGCCCGGCACAAGGCCGGGCATGACGTAAGAACCGTGGAGAGACAGTCATGGACGACAAGGAACGCTATGCGCGCGGCATGAGCGTGCGCCGCAAGGTGCTCGGCGGCGCCTGGGTCGACAAGCAGAACGCGGCCAAGACGGCGTTCAGCGACGAATTCCAGGAGCTGATCACCCGCAACGTCTGGGGCGAGATCTGGACCCGTCCGCATTACGACGAGCGTACCCGGCGGGTGCTGGTGATCGGCACCATGATGGCGCTCGGCAAATGGGACGAGTTTCGCCTGCACGTGCGCGCGGCGCTCACCGAAGGCGGCTTCTCGACCGACGACATCAAGGAGATCATCCTGCAGCAGACCGTCTACTGCGGCGCCCCGGCCGGCAATCACGCCTTCAAGGAGGCGGGCGAGATCGTCAAGGAGCTCGGCAAGAGCGGGTGAGCGGCGCGGCTAGATCGTCAGATCGAACATCTCACGCAAGCCCGCGCGCCCCGCCGGCGTGATCGCGAGCGCGCGGGTGTCGCGCATCCGCTTGACCCAGCCGAGATCGAAGCACCGGTCGGCGAGCGCCGCTCCGACGGCACCGGCAAGATGCGGCCGCCGCTCGGTCCAGTCGACGCACGCGCGGCAGAAGATGCGCCGCCGGTCCGTGACCAGCCTCATGCCGAAGCGCGCGAAGAAATCGTGTCCATGCGGCGTGACCTCGCCGCCATCCTCGGCCAGCACCACGTGGCCGCGACCGCACAGCGTGTCGGCGAGCCCGACTCCGAGCCGGCCCGCGAGATGATCGTAACAGGTGCGCGCGGTCCGCATCGCCTCGTCGACCTTCGAGACCGGACGATGGCGCGGCGGCGCCTGCACGGCGACCGCCATGATGCTCTCGAGCATCTGCGCGACCTGCGGGGTCGCGATGCGAAAATAGCGATGCCGGCCCTGCTTGAGCGCATCGAGGAGATGCGCCTGCGTGAGCTTCGCCAAGTGCCCGCTCGTGGTCTGCGGCGACACGTTGGCCGCGTAGGCGAGCTCGCCTGCCGTGAGCGCGCGGCCGTCGAGCAGCGCGCACAGAATATTGGCCCGTGCCGGATCTCCGACCAGCGCCGCCACCTCTGCCAATGAAACCGGGATCGTCATGGGCTCAATCTAGTTGATTTCGCGCCGTTCGCCACGAGCGATCTGTTCGGCCGAAACCGTAGCATTCGAACGCGATTTTCCCGCCGCCGTTGTCATATCGAGGGAGCCGCAGGTGCGGCCTCGCTCTTCCGTTGGAACACAGAGAGGGAAACGAACGTGACGTCGATGGCGATATCCGCATCCGCCCGCGCGCGCCGCCGCGGCCCCGCTCTGGTGCTGCTGACCATGTCGCTCGGGGTTCTGATCGCCCAGCTCGACAGCTCGGTGGTCAACCTGGCGGCCAAGCGCATCGCCGGCGATCTCGGTCTTGGCGTGAGCGCGCTGCAATGGGTGATCGACGCCTACAATCTCGTCTATGCAAGCCTGCTGCTCACGGGCGGGACCCTCGCCGACCTCTATGGCCGGCGGCGTCTGTTCGCGACCGGGATCGGCTTGCTGATCGCCGGATCGCTCGTCTGCGGGCTTGCGCCGAACGGCGCGATGCTGATCGCCGGCCGGGCGCTGACCGGCCTCGGCGCGGCGATCGAGCTGCCGACCTCGCTCGCGATCCTCACGGTCGCCTATCCGGACAAGGCGCAACGCGCGCGAGCGCTCGGCGTATGGGCAAGCTGCAATGGGCTCGCCTTCGTGATCGGCCCGACGCTCGGCGGCGTGCTGGTCGATCACGGCGGCTGGCGCAGCATCTTCCTCATGGTCGTTCCGATCTGCGCGGCTGCACTCGTGCTCGCGATGACGGTCGTGCCGGAAAGCCGCGATCCGGAGGGACGCAGGCTCGATCTGCCGGGCCAGGCGCTCGCGATCCTGGGGCTCGCCGCCCTTGCCTTCGCGGTCATCGAGGGCCCGCACTGGGGCTGGACATCGCCGGTGACGCTCGCATGCGCAAGCGTCGGCGTCGTGGCCGCGCTTGCCTTCGCGCGCGTGCAGGCCGGCCACCGCGGCGCCCTGGTCCCCCTCGACCTCTTCGCGCAGCGGCCGTTCTCGGCCTCGCTCGCGGTCGCCGGCCTGATGACATTCGGCATGTACGCCATGCTGTTTCTGACTCCGCTCTATCTGCAGGCGGTTCGCGGCGCTTCGGCCTGGACGGCCGGCCTCGAGCTCCTGCCGATGTCGGTCGCCTTCGTGATCGTCTCGCAGGCCTCCGGCTCCATCGTCGACCGTTTCGGTTCGCGCTTTGCGATGACCGCCGGAATGGGGCTGATGGGGCTGGGCCTGCTGATGCTCCTCGGCGTCGGCATGCCGGGCGAACTTCTGCTGATCGAGACGGCGCTGCTTGTGATCGGCATCGGCCTCGGGCTCAACACCGGCCCGGTCGTGGGTGTCGCGGTGGGCAGCGTGCCGGCGGCGCGTTCGGGGACTGCATCGGGCCTCGTCAACACGGCGCGCATGATCGGCGCGACACTCGGCATCGCGGTGTTGGGCGCCCTGTTCGCGGCGTTTGCCGGCCAGGAGGCGCAGAATGGCCCCGGCTTCATCCCGGGCCTGCGCGCCGCTTATCTCGGCGGCGGGATCGGCGAGCTGATCGGCGCCGTGATCGCGTTCATCGGCATCCCGTCGCATCGACGCAAGACCAAATAGTCTTGATCACCCGCCGCCCTGCTCGCGAAAGGCCTGCGGTGTGGTGCCGGTCTGCTTCCTGAAGAAGCGCGCGAAGTGCGAGGGGTCCGAGAAGGTGAGATCGTAGGCGATCTCGTGGATCGGCAGCGTGGTGAACACGAGCTGGCGCTTCGCCTCGGTGAGGACGCGCTGGCGGATCAGGTGCCCGGCAGTCACGCCGGTCGCGCGCTTGACGATGTCGTTGAGCCGATCGGGCGTCATCGCGAGCTTCTCGGCGTAGAAGCCGAGCAGCCGCTCCTTGCGGAAATGCTCTTCGAGGAGCCCGCGCATGGCCTCGACAGTCGGATCCGCCGGCTTGAGCGTCACCGCCCCGCTGCGGGCACGGCTCGCGGCAAGCCGCACGACCGCGATCGCGAGCAGCGCCAGATAGCCGCGCATGGCGAGCCGAAATCCCTCGCGGGCGAGGAACCGCTCCTCGTACAGCTCGGCGCATAACGCCGACAGCCGCGCAAGCTCGGTTTCGGCGAGCGGCACCACCGGCTCGGCCGCGAGCGCGCGCAGGCGCGCCAATGCCTCTCCGCCGCGCTCGCCGAGGGCATGCGTCACGTCCTCGGTGAAGCTCACCACCCAGCCCTCGGTCTCGCGCGCAATGAAGCGGAACCCGTGCGCGACCGTCGCCGGCATCAGGATCGCGGCCGGCGCCGCAAACTGCAACGATGCTGCCTCGATCGTCATCTCGCCGCCGCCGCGTTCGACCAGCAAAATCTGAAACAGGTTTCGGTGCCGGTGCGCGCGGATCGTCCAGTCATGCACCGCGGAGCGCGACGAGATGGTCTCGATATGGATGAAGTCGAACGCCTGGTCGTCGGGCGGATCGCCGTACAGATGGAAGAGCGGCAGGGCGAGCGACATGCCGGCAAGCTTAGGCGACACCCGGCCGGAAAGGAAAGCGTCGCGGCGGCCTCCGGCAGCGATCTCCGCAGTGTTCACAGGGGCAATAAGGCGGCCCGAAGCCCGAAACCAAGCCCGAAAGGAGAAGCCGGCTGCGGCCAGGCGACCGGGTTCAGCGCCCGCTCACACCCGCTTATAGGCGCGATCGTGATAGACCAGCACCGGCCCGCCGCCGCCCATCTGCACCGCTTCGACAGCACCGAAAATGACGTAGTGCGACGCCACCGGCCTGATATCGACGATGCGGCAGTCGAGCGCGACCGCGGCGGTTGCGAGCACCGGCGCGCCGGTCGCGAGGGTGCCCCAGTCGCCCACCCGGAACCGCTCCTCCGCCTGCGCGCCGCTGCGGCCCGCGAACATGTCGGCGATCGGCTCGGCATCGGCCCCGAGCGTGTTGACGCAGAACGCGCCGTTCTCGCGCATCAAGGGCCCGTTCTGGCTCCGGCGATTGATGCAGACGAGCAGCGTCGGCGGCAAGTCCGAGACCGAGCAGACCGCGGTCGCTGTGAATCCGGTCTTGCCGGCCTTTCCGGCCGTGGTCACCACGTGAACGGCGGCGCCGAGCCGGCTCATCGCCTCGCGAAACAGCGCGGGCGCGACCGTCTCGACCGGATCCGGGCCGATCGCCTCGAAGGCGCCGGCCATCGCATCGTCTGGGCGTTGATCGATCCAGCTCATCGTCACGTCTTGGGTGCAGCGAACCTTGCAGTGATCGCGCCGAGCCCGGCGCGATCGCTTACGATTCGAGAATAGCAGCAACGCGCAGGGCGGTCATGAGGCCCCGGCTCACGCGCGCCCGTCGTCGGGATTGAGCCAGGTCGGATCGGTCCAGCCATTCTCGTCGTAGTCGGCCATGCAGTCCTCCGCGAGCGAGATCATGCGCTCCAGCGCGCCGGAGGATCGCGCGTTCCACATCGCCTGGATGCGGATGTCCTCGTGATTGCCCGCGTAGTTGCGCTCGTAAAGCTCGTGCCGTCCCCCGAACTCGGTGCCGATCGCGTCCCACAGGAGCTTCATGATCTTGATGCGCTCCTTGTAGCCGACGCCGTGCGAGCCGCGCACGTAGCGGGCGAGATACTTGTCGATGTCGGGATTGCGGAAGTCCTTTGCCGAAGACGGAAGATAGATGAGCGCCGACGCGACGATCTTCTCGACGATCTCGCGGATGCGGCCGTAGGCGTCGCCCGCGAACACGCGGTAGCTCGAGCCCGACTGCGCGTTCGGCAGCACGGTGTCGCCCACCCACGGCACCGGGTTCATCGCCATCGCGTCGGACAGCGCCCAGAACAGATTGCGCCAGGCGATGATCTCGCCCAGCATCGCCTGGTTGCCGCGGAACTCCTCCGAGCCGGTCACGTGCAGCGCCTTGGCGATGATGCCGACGAGGAAATCGAGCTTCACCGCCAGCCGGGTGCAGCCCTGGAACTGGTAGCCGGCGAGGAACCCCGAGCGCGGATAGAAGGTCTTGATCTTCTCGATGTCGCGATAGACCAGGATGTTCTCCCACGGGACGAGAACGTTGTCGAAGACGAAGATCGCGTCGTTCTCGTCGAAACGCGATGACAACGGATAGTCGAACGGCGTCCCGACGGCGGTCGCGGTCATCTCGTACGACGTGCGGCAGATCAGCTTGACGCCGGGCGCGTTCATCGGCGCGATGAACATGATGGCGAGATCGGGATCGTTGATCGGCATCGCGGCGTTCTGGCCGAGGAAGTTGTAGTGCGTAATCGCCGAGGAGGTCGCGACCACCTTGGCGCCCGAGACGTAGACGCCGGCGTCGGTCTCCTTCTGGATGGTGATGAACACGTCCTTGACCTGCTCCGCCGCCTTGGCGCGGTCGACCGGCGGGTTGACGATCGCGTGGTTCATGAAGAGCACATTGTCCTGTGCGCGCCGGTACCAGTTCTTCGCGTTCTCCGCGAACTTTCCATAGAACTCGTAATTGGCGCCGAGCGTGTTCATCAGCGACGCCTTGTAGTCGGGCGTGCGCCCCATCCAGCCGTAGGTCATGCGCCCCCAGGCGGCGATCGCCTCGCGCTGGCCGACCAGGTCGTCGCGCGACTTGGCGACGCGGAAGAACTTATGGGTAAATCCGCCGGTGCCGGAATCGGTCGGCACGGTCAGCACCGCGCGGCCCGCGCTGTCGTGCAGGGCGTCGTAGAGGCGCGCGATCGAGCGCGCGGCGTTGCGGAAGGCCGGGTGGGCGGTGACATCATCCACCCGCTCGCCCTGGATATAGATTTCGCGGCCGTCGCGCAGGCTCTCCAGATACTCCTTGCCGGTGAAGGGGCGGTTCTTTCCCGCAATGATGTCTTCAGGTCTCTGCTCGGCTGTTTTTGTCTTAGCTGTCTGGTTCATGGGGCGGCTCCTGGCCCCCATGTTGTAGCCGACGGCACAAAGCAAAGTACAGGAAGGGCGACCGCGCCGGTCGACGCTATGAGCGGCTTTCGGTCATCGCCGCCGGAGCGGTGTCCTCGATCGGCGACGGCGCGCGGAACGGCTGGGTCAGCAGGCGATCGAGCCGCAATTCGGATGGGGCGCGAAACACCGGCAGGCCGACCGTCATGCCGCCGTGACCCGCGGCCGGCTCCGCCCGATAGGTGCGGAACAGCCGGTCCCACCACGGGAGATTGAAGCCGAAGTTGCTGTCGGTCTCCGCGCGCACCGCCGAGTGGTGGACGCGGTGCATGTCGGGCGTGACGACGATGAGCCGCACCAGCCGGTCGAGCCATGGCGGCAACGCCGCATTGGAGTGGTTGAACATCGACGTGGCGTTGAGCACCACCTCGAAGGCGACGACCGCGACGGCCGGGATGCCGAACAACGCGACCGTCGCGATCTTGATCAGCATGGAGAGCAGGATCTCGATGGGGTGGAAGCGCACCCCCGTGGTCACGTCGATGTCGAGGTCGGCGTGGTGCACACGGTGCAGGCGCCAGAGCCATGGCACGTGATGGAACACCACGTGCTGCCCGTAGATCACCAGGTCGAGGACGAAGAAGCCGAGAACGCCGGCGAGCCAGGACCGGGAACCCGCCCAATGGAACACGCCGAAGCCGCGCTCCGCGGCCAACAGCGCGACGCCGACCGCCGCCGTCGGGATGATGAGCCGGACCGCGACGGCATCGACGACCAATATGCCGAGATTCGCCGGCCAGCGCTTCACCCGGCCCACCGACCAGCGGCGGCGCGGCGCGATGAGCTCCCACGCCGCCATGACGGCGAACACGCCCGCGAAGGCGGCGAGGCGGATCGTGAGTTCGCTCGAGAGGCCCATGCGAAATCGCTCTCTCCGGTGGCAAATTATAGCCGAAGACCGGCCGGCGCGTCGCCGTCGTTGCCGGTCATATCAGCCCCTGTTAAGACTGCGCGAGGGGTGATCTCGAATCTCGCGGCGGCCGGTGTCGCAGGGGAAAGGGCGCGGCGCAGCGCATGGATATCTTCGTCCAGCAACTGATCAACGGGCTCACCCTGGGATCGATCTACGGCCTGATCGCCATCGGCTACACGATGGTGTTCGGCATCATCGGCATGGTCAACTTCGCCCACGGCGACGTCTTCATGGTGTCCGCCTTCATCGGGCTCGTCACCCTGCTCGTCGTCACCGCCTGGCTCGGGATCAGCTCGGTCGCGCTCGCGCTCCTGATCGTGCTCGTCGTCGCGATGGTGCTGACTTCGCTCGTGAACTGGGCGATCGAGCGCGTCGCCTATCGGCCGCTGCGCGGCTCGTTCCGGCTCGCGCCGCTCATCTCGGCGATCGGCATGTCGATCCTGCTCAGCAATTTCGTCCAGGTCGCGCAGGGTCCGCGCAACAAGTCGATCCCGCCGCTGGTGCCGGGCGAGTGGGTGCTCATGGAGCACGACGGTTATCAGGTGACCCTCTCCTACAAGCAGATGATCGTCTGGGCCGTCACCGCGGCGCTGCTGCTCGTGTTCTGGTACGTGGTCGCCAAGACGCCGCTCGGGCGGGCGCAGCGCGCCTGCGAGCAGGATCAGAAGATGGCCGCCCTGCTCGGCGTCGATGTCGACCGCACCATCTCGATCACCTTCGTGATCGGCGCCGCGCTCGCCGCCGTCGCCGGCACCATGTATCTCATGTACTACGGCGTGGTGAACTTCTCCGACGGCTTCGTGCCGGGCGTGAAGGCGTTCACTGCGGCGGTGCTCGGCGGCATCGGCTCGATCCCGGGCGCGGTGATCGGCGGGCTGCTCATTGGGCTGATCGAGACCATGTGGTCGGCCTATTTCTCGATCGACTACAAGGACGTCGCCGCCTTCTCGGTGCTCGCCATCACGCTCATCTTCCTGCCCCAGGGCCTGCTCGGCCGGCCCGACGTCGAGAAGGTCTGAGATGAAGGCCGCCGCCGCGCGCATCGATGTCGGGCGCGCCATGCGGGACGCCGGCCTCACGGCGCTGCTGGCATTCCTGATCCTGCTGCCGCTGATCGGCTTCAAGACGGTGCAGAACATCCACAACGAGCTCGCGCTCGAGACGCGCTGGCCGTTGCTCGCCGCCTTCGTGGCCTTCGCTGGCGGCGGCCGCCTCCTCTATTCGCTGTTCGTCGAGCCATGGCGCGCGCGGCGGGCGCTGCGCGTGCGGAGCCCCGGCGAAGGCGCAGCCCGGCTGCGCGCCGCGTTCGACCGCTGGGCCGGGCCGTTCGCGCTCGGCTTCGTGCTCGTCTATCCGGCGATCGCGCTCTCGCTCGCCGGCTTCGGCGGCGCGGTGAAGTGGATCGACAATTTCGGCATCCAGATCCTCATCTATGTAATGCTGGGGCTCGGCCTCAACATCGTGGTCGGGCTCGCCGGCCTGCTCGATCTCGGCTATGTGGCCTTCTACGCCGTCGGCGCCTATTCATACGCGCTGCTCGCAAAGGCGTTCGGGTTCTCGTTCTTCATGCTGCTGCCGCTCGCCGGCTGCCTGGCGGCGTTCTGGGGCATCCTGCTCGGGTTCCCGGTGCTGCGCCTGCGCGGCGATTATCTCGCCATCGTGACGCTCGCCTTCGGCGAGATCATCCGGCTGGTGCTGATCAACTGGGTCGACCTGACCAACGGCTACGCCGGCATCTCGGGCATTCCGCGGCCGACCTTCTTCGGAATTCCGTTCAACGCCAATGACGACGGCTTCGCGGCGACGTTCGGGCTCGAGTTCAGCCCGATCTACCGCACCATCTTCCTCTACTACGTGATCATCGCGCTCGTGCTGCTCACCGCCTTCGTCACCGTGCGGCTGCGGCGCCTGCCCATCGGCCGCGCCTGGGAGGCGCTGCGCGAGGACGAGATCGCCTGCCGCTCGCTCGGCATCAACACCACCAACACCAAGCTCACGGCGTTCGCGATGGGCGCCATGTTCGCCGGCTTTGCGGGGTCGTTCTTCGCCGCACGCCAGGGCTTCATCTCGCCCGAGTCCTTCACCTTCCTCGAATCGGCGACGATCCTGTCGATCGTCGTGCTCGGCGGCATGGGCAGCCAGGTCGGCGTCGCCATCGCGGCGGTCGCGATGATCGGCGGCACCGAGATCCTGCGCAATCTCGATTTTCTCAAGGACGTGTTCGGCCCCGACTTCGACCCGACGCAGTACCGCATGCTGCTGTTCGGCTTCGCCATGGTGGCGATCATGGTGTGGCGGCCGCGCGGGCTCATCGCGACGCGCGCGCCCTCGCTCTTCCTCAAACGGCGCGCGCCGTCGCTGTTCCGGAAGCGGGACGCGCCGATCGCCGCCGGCGTCGCCAAGGAGGGCTGATGAGCGCCGATCCGCTGCTCGCGGTCGAGCATCTCACCATGCGCTTCGGCGGGCTGGTGGCGGTGAACAAGCTTTCGTTGGTTGCGAACCGGGGCGAGATCACCGCGCTGATCGGGCCGAACGGCGCCGGCAAGACCACGGTGTTCAACTGCATCACCGGTTTCTACAAGCCGACCGAAGGACGGCTCGCCCTTGTCCATGGCGCGGCCGGCGCCTGGGGCGAGCTCGACGCGCTCACCCGCCGGGGCGACCGCAGCGCCCGCACCGCCGATGGCGCGCTCTTTCTGCTCGAACGCATGCCGGATTACCTCGTCGCCCAGCGCGCCAGGATCGCCCGCACGTTTCAGAACATCCGGCTCTTTGCCGGCATGACCGTCCTGGAGAACCTGCTGGTCGCGCAGCACAACCCGCTGATGGCCGCCTCCGGCTACACGCTCCTCGGCGTGCTCGGGATCGGCGGGTATCGGGCGGCCGAACGCGCCGCGATCGACAAGGCGCGCCACTGGCTCGACGTCACCGGTCTCTCGGCGCGCGCCGACGACCTCGCCGGCGCGCTGCCCTACGGCGCCCAGCGCCGCCTCGAGATCGCCCGCGCCATGTGCACCGACCCGGTGCTGCTCTGCCTGGACGAGCCGGCAGCCGGCCTCAATCCGCGCGAAAGCGCCGAGCTCAACGCGCTCATCACCGCGATCCGCAGCGACCACGCCACCTCGGTCCTGCTGATCGAGCACGACATGTCCGTGGTGATGGAGATTTCCGATCACGTCGTCGTGCTCGACTATGGGGTCAAGATCGCCGACGGCACGCCGGACGCGATCCGCAACGATCCGAAGGTGATCGCCGCCTATCTGGGCGTCGCCGACGAGGAGGTCGCGGCGGCGGAAGCGGAGGTCGGGCTGTGAGCGCCGCCGCACAGGCGCCGCTCCTCTCGGTGCGCGGCGTCAAGTCCTTCTACGGCAGCGTGATGGCGCTCAAGGGCGTCGATCTCGACGTCAACGAGGGCGAGATCGTCACCCTGATCGGCGCCAACGGCGCCGGTAAATCGACCCTGATGATGACGATCTTCGGCAACCCGCGCGCGCGTGAGGGGCGCATCGAGTTCGCCGGCCGCGAGATCACGCATCTGCCCACCCACGTGATCGCCCGCATGCAGATCGCGCAGGCCCCGGAAGGCCGGCGCATCTTCGCCCGCATGAGCGTGCTGGAGAACCTGCTGATGGGCGCGAAAACCAATCGCGACGGCAACGTCGCCGATGAGCTCGACCGCGTGCTTGCGCTGTTTCCGCGCCTCGCCGAGCGCCGCCACCAGCGCGGCGGCACGCTCTCGGGCGGCGAGCAGCAGATGCTCGCGATCGCCCGCGCCCTGATGGGACGGCCCCGCCTCCTCTTGCTCGACGAGCCCTCGCTGGGCTTGGCGCCGCTGATCGCCCAGCAGATCTTCGAGATCGTGCGCACGCTCAATGCGCGTGACCGCATCACCGTGTTCCTGGTCGAGCAGAACGCCTATCACGCGCTCAAGCTCGCCCACCGCGGCTACGTCATGGTCAACGGCGCGATCACGCTCACCGGCACCGGCGACGACCTCTTGAAGCGCCAGGAGGTGCAGGCGGCCTATCTGGAGGGCGGTAGACATTGACGAAGAGCACATCGCGAACGGCGAATAGGGAGTGGCGAATGGAAATCGCCGGGCTGCACTTGGCCACCATTTGCTATTCGCCACTCGCTATTCGCGGCTATCCATGAACGACATTCTCTACCAAGGCGATCAGCTCGGCAGCTTTCTGCTCGTCACCGTCGTTCTCGGCGGCGGCGCGGCCTGGCTCGCCGGCCGGGCCATCGCCCAGACCTGGCGCCCGTGGTGGAGCGTCGTCGTGTACATGCTGATCCTCGCGCTCGCCGTGCGGTTCTTCCATTTCGCGCTGTTCGAGGGCACGCTCCTCTCGCTGCATTTCTATGCGGTCGATGCGGCGGTCGCGATCCTGTTCGCGAGTGCCGGCTTCCGGGTGACCCGCCGCCGGCAGATGGCACGTCAGTACGCGTTCCTGCAGTCGCCGCAGTCGGCGGCCCGGCAGGATGCGGCGCATTGAGGCATTCGCGGCGCGGCTCGCCCGTGGATTTTACCGGGTTTTTCCCGTATCAATTTCGCCAGAGCGTCGTCCGGCCCGCGCGGCGCCTCGCGCCGGCCCATAAGCCGACCATGAGGGGAGACCAGCATGAACAGGTTCGCCACCTTCTGTCTCGCGCTCGGCCTTGCGGCCGGGCTCGCCGCGCCCGCAACAGCCGAGGTCAGGATCGCGGTCGGCGCCCCGCTGACCGGCGGCAGCGCGGCCTTCGGCGCCCAGCTCAAGCAGGGAACCGAGCAGGCCGTCGCCGACATCAATGCGGCCGGCGGCATTCTCGGCCAGAAGCTGGTGCTCAGCGCCGGCGACGATCGCGCCGATCCCAAGGAGGGGGTCTCGGTCGCCAACAAGTTCGCGGCCGACGGGGTGAAGTTCGTCGTCGGCCATTTCAATTCCGGCGTCACCATGCCCTCCTCCGAGGTCTACCAGGAGAACGGCATCCTGGAGATCACGCCGGCCGCCACCAACCCCAAGATCACCGAGCGCGGCATGTGGAACATTTTCCGCGTGTGCGGGCGCGACGACCAGCAGGGCAGCGTCGCGGGCGCGATCATCGCCGACAGGTTCAAGGGCAAGCGCATCGCCATCGTCCACGACAAGACCACCTATGGGCAGGGCCTCGCCGAGGAGACCCGCAAGGCCATCACCGCCAAGGGGCTCAAGCCGGTGTTGTTCGAGGGCGTCAACAAGGACGACAAGGATTTCACCGCGCTGGTGTCCAAGCTCAAGGCGGTCAATCCCGACCTCGTCTATTGGGGCGGGCTGCAAGACACCGGCGGCCTGATCCTGCGCCAGATGCGCGACCAGGGTCTCAAGGCGCCGATGATGGGCGGCGACGGCATGGCGGATGACGAGTTCGCCGCCATCGCGGGTCCGGGTGCCGAGGGCACGCTGATGACCTTCTCGCCCGATCCACGCACCAATCCGAAGAACAAGGCGATCGTCGAGCTCTTCCGCAAGCAGCGCGGATTCGAGCCGCAGTCCTACACGCTTTACAGCTATGCGGCGGTGCAGATCATCAAGCAGGCGGCGGAAGCCGCAAAATCGCTCGACCCGAAGAAGGTCGCCGACGTGATGCATTCCGGGCACGTGTTCAACACGGTGCTCGGCGACGTCTCGTTCGACAAGAAGGGCGACATCAACGGCTATATCGTCGCCGGCAAGAACAAGGACCGTTACGTGCTCTACACCTGGAAGAAGGGCCCGGATGGCCGGATCACCTACGTCGAGAACCAGTGACGAGCCTCGTCGTCAGCAAAGCCACGCAGTCTCTCTTCACGTGCGCCTTTGTGGGGGAGATTGCTTCGGCGCGCTGCGATTGACGGTTGAGGCTCCGATCACCCGATCCGTCCCAGCGCCGGGAATGCCTCGAGCAGCCAGTTGCTCGCCTCACCGACGAAGCCGGTGAGGAACGCGATCCCGGTGAGCACCATGAGCGCCCCCATGGCCCGCTCGACCAGCGCGAGGCGGCGCTTGAAGCGGGCCAGG
>DASTZX010000048.1:0-17879 GCA_035764045.1 Xanthobacteraceae bacterium
AGACGGGAGCCGTGTGGACGGCGATCTGCGGGCCGGCGGGGAGGGGATGGGCGGGAAGGGGCGGCTGGCCCGAGCAGGCGCTGAGCGCCAGGGCCGCGACCAGACCGGCCCCGGCCCTCAACCCACGGCCCTCCGCACTTCCTTGAAGGTCGAGCGCCGCACGCCGCCGGAGGGCCCCTGGGTGGTCGGCGGGGGCGGCAGCAGGCCGCGGGCGGCGCGGCTCACCTTGCGCGGCTCCTCCTCGAACAGCTCGGCGAGCTGCTCGACGATCGCGCCCGCTAGCTGCTCGACGTCGACGATGGTGACGGCGCGGCGGTAGTAGCGGGTGACGTCGTGGCCGATGCCGATGGCGATCAGCTGCACAGGGCTCTTGGCCTCGATCTCGGCGATCACCTCGCGCAGGTGCCGCTCCAGGTAGTGGCCGGAGTTCACCGACAGCGTGGAGTCGTCGACCGGCGCGCCGTCGGAGATGACCATCAGGATCCGCCGCGCCTCGGGGCGGCCGATCAGCCGGTGGTGCGCCCAGAGCAGGGCCTCGCCGTCGATGTTCTCCTTGAGCAGGCCCTCGCGCATCATCAGGCCGAGGTTCTTGCGCGCCCGCCGCCACGGCGCGTCGGCCGACTTGTAGATGATGTGGCGCAGGTCATTGAGGCGGCCCGGATTGGGCGGCTTGCCGGCGGCGAGCCAGGCCTCGCGCGACTGCCCGCCCTTCCAGGCGCGGGTGGTGAAGCCGAGGATCTCGACCTTGACGCCGCAGCGCTCGAGGGTGCGCGCCAGGATGTCGGCGCAGGTGGCGGCAACGGTGATCGGGCGGCCGCGCATCGAGCCGGAATTGTCGAGGAGGAGCGTCACCACGGTGTCGCGGAAGCTCGTGTCCTTCTCGCGCTTGAACGATAGCGGATGCATCGGATCGATGACGATGCGCGAGAGCCGCGCCGGATCGAGGATGCCCTCCTCGAGGTCAAACTCCCAGGAGCGGTTCTGCTGCGCCATCAGGCGGCGCTGAAGCCGGTTGGCGAGGCGCGCCACCACGCCCTGGAGATGGGCGAGCTGCTTGTCGAGATAGCTGCGCAGCCGGTCGAGCTCCTCGGGCTCGCACAGCTCCTCGGCGCCGACGGTCTCGTCGAACTTCGCGGTGAAGGGACGATAGTCGGGACCGCGCGGCTCATTGTGGCCGCGCTGGCGCGGGCGCCAGGGCTCGGCCGCATTGTCGGCGTCGCCCATGTCGGAATCGTCCGGCATCTCGGCGGACGGCGCGTCCATCGCCTCGGAGGCGTCCTCGGGCATCTCGTCGGTCGAGGCCTCCGCCTCTTCCGTGCTCATGCGCTGCATGTCTTCGGAGTCGGATGCCTCGCCGTCCTGGCCCTCGTCGTCCTTGCGGCCTTCCTCGTTCTGACTCTCGTCGCTCTCTTCCTCGTCATCGTCGCGGCTGCGCTCGTCGCCCATGTCGAGGGAATCGAGAAGATCGTGGACGGCATCGCCGAAACCGCGCTGGTTGTCGACGAGCTTCTCCAGCTTGTCGAGATTGCGTCCGGCGCGGCCTTCGATCCACGGGCGCCAGAGGTCGACCAGGCGCTTGGCGGCGGGCGGCGGCGCCATGCCGGTCAGCCGCTCGCGCACCATCATGGCGATCGCCTCCTCGATCGGGGCGTCGGCGCGATCGGTGACCTCGTCGAACTTGCCGCGATGGAATTTGTCCTCGAGCATGGCGGCGAGGTTGTTGGCGACGCCGTGCATGCGGCGGGCGCCGATCGCTTCCACTCGTGCCTGCTCGACCGCCTCGAACACGGCGCGGGCCTGCTGGCCGCCCGGGATGAGCCGCCGGTGAACGGAAGGGTCGTGGCAGGCCATGCGCAGCGCGATGGAATCGGCATGGCCGCGCACGATCGCGGCGTCGGCGCGGGTCAACTTGCGGGGCGGCTCGGGCAGGCGCGCCTTTCCGCCCACCATGCCGGGCCGCTCGGCCGCGAACGCCACCTCGAGCTCGGGATGACGGGCGATCGCGCGCAGGCAGCCGGTCACCGCGCGCTTGAACGGCTCGGTGGGGGCTTCCCTGGCGGGGGCCTTGGGCTTGGTGTTGGAGGACATGGATCGGGAGTTCTGCCTCTCTTCTCCCTCCCTCTCCCCGCACGCAGGGAGAGGTGAAATCAGCTCAACGCCACGTTCACCGAGCTTTCCGGCAGCTCCTGGCCGAAGCAGCGCTGATAGAACTCGGCGACGATCGGCCGCTCGAGCTCGTCGCATTTGTTGAGGAAGGTGAGACGGAACGCGAAGCCGATCTCCTTGAAGATGTCGGCGTTCTCCGCCCAGGTGATCACCGTGCGCGGGCTCATGACGGTCGAGAGATCGCCGTTGACGAAGGCGTTGCGCGTCAGGTCCGCCACCCGCACCATCTTGCTGACGATGTCGCGACCTTCCTCGGTGCGATAGTGCTTCGCCTTGGCGAGCACGATCTCGACCTCGTTGTCGTGCGGCAGGTAGTTCAGCGTGGTCACGATGGACCAGCGGTCCATCTGCGCCTGGTTGATCTGCTGCGTGCCGTGATAGAGGCCCGAGGTGTCGCCGAGCCCGACCGTGTTGGCGGTGGCGAACAGGCGGAATGCGGGATGCGGCTTGATCACGCGGCTCTGGTCGAGCAGGGTCAGGCGGCCGGAGGACTCGAGCACGCGCTGGATCACGAACATCACGTCGGGGCGGCCGGCGTCGTACTCGTCGAAGCACAGCGCGACATTGTGCTGATAGGCCCACGGCAGGATGCCGTCGCGGAACTCGGTGACCTGCTGGCCCTCGCGGATGACGATCGCGTCCTTGCCGATGAGATCGATACGGCTGATGTGGCTGTCGAGATTGACGCGCACGCACGGCCAGTTGAGGCGGGCCGCCACCTGCTCGATATGGGTCGACTTGCCGGTTCCATGATAGCCGGTGACGATCACGCGCCGGTTCTTGGCGAAGCCGGCGAGGATCGCCAGCGTGGTCGCCCGATCGAAGCGGTAATCCGCATCGACGTCGGGCACGTGCTCGTCCGCTTCCGAATAGGCCGGCACCTCCATATCGCTGTCGATTCCAAAAACTTGCCGGACCGATACTTTCATGTCCGGCAGGCCGGTCGTCATTTCGGCGGTCATTGCTCCTCCGTGGCCTCGCGATGTCCGAGGCGCGAATCGGCTGATAGCGTGCGGGTCGGATGTTCCGTCAACCTAGCAGAAAGGCGATAGCCGGCGGAAGCGCCCGAAACGGGGTGTCAGGGCGGCTGAAAATGAATACGCAGGCGGGCCGGATTTCAGCCAAAACACCCCGCAGCTCAAATGGTTATGGTTCGGCGCGAGGTCAAGGCGGGCCCCGCCGAGGGGGGGCCCCCACGTCCTGTTTTCGCCAGGCCGCGCCGCAGCTTACCCCCACACCTCGCGGGCGATCTCGCCGATCATGGCGAGCTTCGCCCATTGCTCGTTTTCCGCGAGCACGTTGCCTTCCTCGGTCGAGGCGAAACCGCATTGGGGGCTGAGACAGAGCCGGTCGAGATCGGTGAATTGCGCCGCCTCGCCGAGGCGCCGCTTGATCGCGTCCTTGGATTCGAGCGCGCCGCTCTTGGTGGTGACGAGGCCGAGCACCGCGATCTTGTCCTTGGGCAAGAGACGCAAGGGCGCAAACGATCCGGCGCGCTCGGTGTCGAACTCCATGAAATAGCCGTCGACATTGGCGCGGTGGAAGAGGACCTCCTGCACCGCCTCGTAACCGCCCGTTCCCATATGAGTGGATTTGTAGTTGCCGCGGCAGAGATGCATCGTGATGGTCATGCCGGGCGGGCGATCGGCGATCGCCGCATTGATGAGATCGGCGTAGACGCCGCCGAGCTTCTCGGGATCGTCGCCGCGCGCGGCGATCTGGGCGCGATAATTCTTGTCGCACAGCATCGCGATGAACACCTCGTCGAGCTGCAGATAGCGGCAGCCCGCGTCAGCGAAGGCGCGCACCGCCTTGGCATAGGTGCGGCCGAGATCGGCGAAGAAGTCGTCGAGCCGCGGGTAGACGGCCTCGCTGACGGCGGTGCGTCCGACGCGGCCATAGAGCGCGGACGGCGCCGGAATGGTCATCTTCGGGACGCGCGTGGTGTGCGCCTTCAGAAAGCGGAAATGGGCGATCATCGGATGATCGCGCCAGTCGAGCCGGCCCACCACACGGGCGCCCTCGGCGCGCGTCGTCGTGCCGGCGAAGGCAATGCCGTGCTCCATCACGTAGCGCTCGACACCGGCGAGCCCCCAGAGGAAATCGAGGTGCCACCAGGAGCGGCGGAACTCGCCGTCGGTGACGGCCTGGAGGCCCGCGTCCTCCTGCCGGCGGATGACGGCCTCGATCTCGCGATCTTCCACCGTCGCGAGCTCGGCCGCGCCGATCTCGCCGCGCGCGCGCTTCGCCCGCGCCTCCTTCAGCGCCGCCGGACGCAAGAGGCTGCCGACATGATCGGCGCGGAACGGCGGCTTGTCGCGCAGCATGGCGTATCCCTCCGCGAGGTCATGGCGCCGGGTCATGACGAAGTCATGGTCTTTTAATTCGACCGCCCGAGGACGTGGATGCCCGCGACAAGCGCGGGCATGACGGCCGGGACGGACGAGCGTCAGCAATACCCGGCGGACTTGAGATAATTATACGCCTCGATGATCTCGCGCAGCTTGTCCTCGAATGCGCGGTCGCCGCCATTGGCGTCGGGATGGTGGCGCTTCACCAGCTGCTTGAAGCGGGCCTTGATCTCGGGCCGCTTGGCGTCGGTTTCGAGCCCCAGCACATGCAGTGCCTTGCGCTCGGCATTGCGCACGGCGCGGCGCTCGGCCTCCTGGCGGCTCTGGCCGCGCTGGGCACCCGCGCCAAGCTCGCCGAACATGTCGAACGGATCCTGCGTGTCGCCGAAGGCGTCGAAGAAGCGCGCGCTGCGCGGCTTGCGCGCGCGTTGCCCGCCGACCATGCCCATCTTCCAGGTCGGCCGGTGGCCGGTGATCGCGTCCTTCTGATAGCGCGCGACCGCGTCGTCGCTCATGCCGGCGAAGTAATTATACGAATGATTGTACTCGCGCACGTGATCGAGGCAGAAGCACCAGTACTCGCGCTCCTTGGTGCGCCCCTTCGGGGCGCGATGGGTCGCGCCATTGATGCAGCCCGGCCAGTCGCAGCCAGGCAATTCCGTGCGCAGCCGGCGATCCTGGTCCGGCTTGACGCGTATGCGATCGAACAGAGGTGAATCGAATTTCATGACCAACCATTATGCGGATGTCGCAGCTTACCCCGCAAGCTTGACAAAACCTTTTCTCCCGCTGGGCGCGGCGCCGGGTGCCATTGACCCGCCACCGGCCGCATGGCTAAGGCAAGGCCCATGCGCGTTGCAGATACCATCGCGGAGAAGCTGACCGCCGCGTTCGAGCCCGCGAGCCTGCGGGTGGTCGACGAATCGCACCAGCACGAGGGGCATGCCGGGCACCGGCCGGGCGGGGAAACCCATTACCGCGTCTATATTGTGTCGGAACTCTTCCGCGGAAAGAGCCGGGTCGACCGCCACCGGATGGTCAACCAGGCGCTCGCCCGCGAGCTCGCCTCCGGCGTGCATGCGCTGGCGATCCACGCCTCGGCCCCGGGCGAGGGCGGCTGACACCCGCCCTCCGGGCTGACCCCGCTGGTCCCGTCCATTTCGCCGCAGCCGTGCGGCGGGCCGATCCATCGCGCGGACCGCGAAGTCACGGTAGAGTGACCCCGCGACAGACGTGATGGAGGACGACATGAAGCGTTCCCGTGCCTGGTTCGCGATCGCAAATGGCTACCTTCTCGGCTGCGTGCTCGCCGTCGCCGCAACCACCGCCGCGCCGGCGCAAGACTATCCGAGCAAGCCGGTCACCATCATCTGCGACGCTGCGCCCGGCAGCACGCCGGACGTCGACACGCGCTTCATCGCCGAGGGCCTGGGAAAGATCTGGGGCCAGCAGGTCGTGACGGTCGATCATCCGGGCGGCGGCGGCAGCATCGGAGCGCGCGCCGCGGCCGACGCGGTGCCGGACGGATACACGCTCTACATGCCGGTGCTCGCGACCTTCATCGCCCAGCCCGGCGTCGCGCCCAATCTGCCGCTGCAGCTGCCGCGCGACTTCCTGCCCATCGGCTTCACGGCGGAAAACCCGATGTTCATCGCGGTCAATCCGAAGCTGGGCGTGAACACGCTGCCGGAGCTGATCGCGCTCGCGAAGCAGAAGCCGGGCGCCATTTCCTATGCAACCACCGGGGTCGGCCGGCTCACGCATCTCACCGGCGAGCTCCTGCAGATGCGGACCGGCATCAATCTCCTGCTCGTCCCGTATGCGGGAGGGCCGGCGCGGGCCGCGAGCGACGTCGCCAACGGCCGCGTCTCCTTCATCATCGAGGGATATTCGGGGATCGCGGGCGCGATCAAGTCCGGCCTGCTCAAGCCGATCGCGGTCGCTTCGGCGGAGCGCCTGCCCGATTTTCCCGACCTTCCGACGGTGGCGGAGACGGTCCCGGGATTCGCGGCGACCGGCTGGCAGATCATGGTGGCGCCGGTCGGCACACCCGACGCGATCGTCCAGAAGGTCAGCGCGGACCTGCGCAAGGTCGTGGACGATCCGGAGCTCAAGCAGAAGCTCGGGCGGCTCGGCAGCTACACGCGCCACATGACACCGACCGAGGCGCTTGCGTTCGTGCAAGGCGAGCAGAAGACGTGGCGGCCGGTGCTGGAGAAGATCGCCGGAAAGGCGAAATCGAACTAGGCCGCACGCTCCGCGGTCGCGCGGTTTAAGCAAAAAATGGATGTGGAGCTCCGCGCGTACCTCTTCGCTCAACGTTCGTCAGGGCCGTCTCCAAGTCATCCTCTGACAGCACGATTCCGAATTGGTTGCGGAGCACACTGCGATAGTCTTCTTTGCTTTCGAGGGTCCGGCGTTCGACAGCACCTGAGGCATGCCGCACATTGAACCGCGCGTTGAACAGGGTGAGCCGCGTACCTTTGGGACCCGGCAACGCCGCGATCATATTATTGAGATACGGGCTCTGTGGATGCGTTCCGGTGAACCAATTGCAGATTTCGTACTCGGCATCGAAACGTGGAAGCGAGACGACGCGGTAGATATGCTCCCACCGCTCTCCGAGCTGGGATTGTAGCGTGAGTTCACCTCCCATCTCGATGAAACGCATGAGCTCATGCGGAGTATCTTGTTCGACCAGCGGGGCGAGCCGCAGCGGCGCCGTGGGGGCGAGATTGCCGAAGCCCACGTCCGCCAAGAACGGCCCCTGAGGAAGATCAACGCGAAGGACCATGTGAAGCATGGGGCGAGGCGCATTGATATCGAGCCCACGCACGACGCGCGCCTGTAGACTCGTGACGCTGTACCCGAGTGATCGCAGGCCGCCACGAAAGAGCATGTTCTGCTCGAAGCAATACCCGCCGCGTCCGCCGGCGATCATCTTGTCCTGAAGCGAGCGCAGGTCCAATTTCGGAGGCCGATCCAGCAGGACATCGATGCTCTCGTAGGCGATGGCAGACGAGTGAGCGGAGACGAGCGCCTTGAGAGTTTCCACGGTCGGCTCACGGGGGCCGTTGTACCCGATGCGCGCAAGCCAGCCGTCCTGATCGAAATCATCCTCTGACATTCGCCCCCCAACGCGTGGCCGGTATCATGTGACAGCATTGACCTATCGCAAGCAAGGCTCGGGTCCGCTTCAGGGTGCCGGCTTCGAGCCCGGCACTGGGCCATGACTGCGGACTTGCGTGCGGATTGGGGGCTCGCGGCGCGGGACTAGCCCGCGGCGCGCGCGGAGCGGATCCGCGTCGCGACCGGCGTGATGCGCAGCGCGGTGATCCGGTTGCGCTCGCGCCGCAGCACGCGGAAGCGAAAGCCGTGGAAGGTGAAGCTCTGGCCGGGGTCGGGAATGAGCCTCGCCTCGTGGATGACGAGGCCCGCGATGGTGGTCGCCTCCTCGTCGGGCAGGTTCCAGTCCATGACCCGGTTGAGGTCGCGGATCGGCACCGCGCCGTCGACATTGACCGAGCCGTCCGGCTGCGGCCGCACGCCCGGGACGGCGACGTCGTGCTCGTCGGTGATGTCGCCGACGATCTCTTCCAGGATGTCCTCGAGGGTGACGATCCCCATCATCTCGCCGTACTCGTCGACCACCAGCGCGAACGGCGTCTTGCGGCGGCGGAACGCCTTGAGCTGCTCGCTCAAGGAGCGGATCTCCGGCACGAACCAGGGCGGCCGCACGATCTGCGCCAGGTCGAGCTTCGCGGGATCGCCGTTCACGGCGCGCAGCGCGTGCAGGAGATCCTTGGCGTGCAGCACACCGATGATGTTCTCCGGGGTGTCGCGCCAGAGCGGCACCCGTGTCACCGGCGCGGCGAGCACCTCCTCGACCGCCTGCTGGGGCGGCTTGCCGGCATCCACCATGATCACCTCGGTGCGGTGGATCATCACGTCGGCGACGGTCAGGTCGTTGAGGTCGAGCAGCCCGCCGAGCATGTCGCGGTCGAGCTTCTCGACGCTCCCTTCGCGGTGGAGCAGATCGACCTGGCCGCGCAGCTCCTCTTGCGGGGTGAGGATCGGCTTGCTGGCGCCGACCGGATAGCCGAACGCCGCCAGGATGCGGTCGACCAGCCAGTACACGGCGGCGAGCACCGGGGTGAAGACGCGCACCACGCCGGCGATCGGACGGGCGATGCGCAGCGCGATCCGGTCGGGCGCGTTGATCGCGGCGGTCTTCGGCAGGACCTCGCAGAACACGACGACAAGGACCGTCATCGTCACGGTGACGACGAGGAGGCCCCGGTTGCCGAACCATTTGATCATCAGGTCGGTGGCGAGCGTCGAGGCCGTGATGGTGGCGACGTTATTGCCGACGAGGATCGCGCCGATGACGTCGTCGCGGGCTTCGAGCAGCCGCGCGATCACGCTCGCCTTTGGATTGCCCTCCTTGGCGAGGTGGAGCATGGTGGCGCGCGACGTGGCGGTGAGCGCGGTCTCGGCCCCGGAGAAGAAGAACGAACCGAGCAGGCAGAGCACGACGAAGAAAAGGATGAGCCAGTCGGCGGTGCTCATGTCCCGAGCTTTTGTGCCAGAAACCCTCGCACCTCGGCCGCATCGACGTCCTGCGCCACGAACGCCTGCCCGATGCCGAGCGCGAGAATGAACGTGAGGCGACCGCGCCGCACCTTTTTGTCCTGGGCCATCAGATCCATCAGGGCATCGACACCCGGCACGCCGCCGCGCACATCCGAGATCTGGGTCGGCAGCCCGACCCTGGCAAGGTGTCGAGTGACCCGCTCGGCTTCGGCCTGCGGCAACAGTCCGCGGCGGACCGAGAACTCGAAGGCCAGCGCCATGCCGAGCGCCACCGACTCGCCGTGCAGCAGGCGGTCGGAAAAGCCCGCCGCAGCCTCGAAGGCGTGGCCGAACGTGTGGCCGAGATTGAGCAAGGCGCGCTCGCCGGTCTCGCGCTCGTCGCGCACGACGATCTCGGCCTTCATCCGGCAACTGGTCGCGATCGCGTGCTCGCGCGCGTCGCCGGTGCCGGCGAACACCTGGTCCACGTTGGATTCCAGCCAGGCAAAGAAGGCGGCGTCGCCAAGCAGGCCGTATTTCGCCACTTCGGCATAGCCGGCGCGGAACTCGCGCGCCGGCAGGGTGTCGAGGAGCGCCGTGTCGGCGACGACCAGGATCGGCTGATGGAAGGCGCCGATGAGGTTCTTGCCCTGGCGCGCGTTGATTGCGGTCTTGCCCCCGACGGCGGAATCGACCTGCGCCAGCAGGGTGGTCGGCACCTGGACGTAGTCGAGCCCGCGGCGGACCGCGGCGGCGCAAAACCCCGCGAGGTCGCCGACCACGCCGCCGCCGAGCGCCACCACCACGTCACCGCGCTCGACCCGCGCGGCGAGCAGCGCCTCGCATACCCGCTCGAACATGGCGATGCTTTTCGAACCCTCACCCGGCGGCACGCTGATCGGTGTCGCAGCGACGCCGGCCTCGGCGAGGGCGGCGCGGGTCGGCGCGAGCAGCAGCCGCTCGACCGTCGTGTCGGTGACGATCGCCGCCTTGGCGCCGGGCTTGAGCGCCGCGATGCGCCGCCCGAGCGCGGCGAGCTGCCCGCGCCCGATCGCGATGTCATAGGCGCGTTCGCCGAGCGCGACGCGCACGGTCACCGGCTCGGCCTTGCTCTCGATGGTGCGCAGCGACGCCGTCATGCCTGTCCTTGGCCGGCGCCGACGCGCCGGCGCAGCGCCGCCACGATCTCATCGACGATGGTCTCGTGCGGCACCTCGCGCGAATGGACCGTAAGGTCGGCCTCGGCATAGACCGGATAGCGCTCTTCGATCAGCGCGGTAAGGGTCGCGGTCGGATCGGGCGTCTTGAGCATCGGACGGTCGTTGCGCCGCTTGATGCGCCGCAGAAGCACCTCGATCTCGGCGCGCAGCCAGACCGAAACCGCCTTGGCGCGGATCGCAGCGCGGGTGTCGCGGTTCATGAAGGCGCCGCCGCCCGTCGCGAGCACCTGCGGGCCTTGCTCGAGCAGGCGCGCGATCACCCGCGCCTCACCGGCCCGGAAATAGGGCTCGCCGTGCCGGTCGAAGATCTCCGGGATCGTCATGCCGGCGGCCGCTTCGATCTCGGCGTCGGCGTCGACGAAGGGGATCGACAGCCGCGCCGCCAGACGCCGGCCGATCGACGATTTGCCCGATCCCATCATGCCGACGAGCACGATCGAACGCCGGCCGAGCGCCGCGATCAATCGGGCGTCCTCGGGCGCTACAATCGCATCGTTTGTCACCGCGACATCGGCCATGAGGTTGATTCCGGGTCATGCCCGCGCTTGTCGCGGGCATCCACGTCTTTGAGACCTACGGCAAGAAAGACGTGGATGGCCGGGCATAGACGTTCGAAGAACGGCGTCGCTTCGCTCGCCTATGCCCGGCCATGACAACTCTTCCAAGGACCAGAGTAGTCCCACAAACGCGCGGACGAGACAACCGGCCCATCGCGCGCCCGGACTCTTGACAGGCCGGCGGGCGCGCCTTGAATGTGCCCCGACGCCTTGCGAATCGAGCACCGCCACGACGCCGATCGGACCTGCATGATCGGCGCAAGGCGGCCACCATCACCATGCCGAGCCTGCTGCGACTTCTCACCGTGATCGGGATCATCTTCGCCATCGGCTATGGGGCGATCTATGCGCTTGCGACGTTCGTCAATCCCAAGCCGCGGGTGATCACCGTGACGGTCCCGCCCGACAAGTTCGTCAAGCCGCACTGAGCGGCTCGGCCGACCCCGATGCCGCGCCCGCCCGCGAACCCGAGACCCCAGAAAGCCGGCAACGCCGCCCAGCGCCTGACCGGCCTGTTCCTCGACATGCTGGCGGCCGAGCGCGGGGCGGGCCGTAATACGCTCGAGGCCTATACGCGCGACCTCGACGATCTCACCGAGCACCTCTCGGACGCGGGCAAGACGCTTGCGGCGGCGACCACCGCCGACCTGCGCGCCTATCTGGCGTCGCTCGCCCGGCGCGGCTTCAAGGCCTCCTCGGTCGCACGCCGGCTGTCCGCGATCCGCCAGCTCTACCGCTTCCTCTATGCGGAGGGACATCGGGGGGACGATCCGGCGGCGGTCATCGAGGGCCCGAAGCGCGGACGGGTGCTGCCGAAGGTGCTCTCGATCGCCGAGGTCGACCGGCTGCTCGCGGCGGCGCACGCCGCGGCGAGCGATACGGCGCGCGGGGACTCCGAGCGGCTGCGCGCGCTGCGCCTGGCCTGCGTGTTGGAGGTGCTGTACGCCACCGGCCTGCGCGTGTCGGAGCTGATCGCCCTGCCCTCGGCCGCCGCACGTCGCGACGAGCGCATGCTGGTGGTGCGCGGCAAGGGCGGCAAGGAGCGCCTGGTTCCACTCAATGAGGCGGCGAAGCGGGCGATGCGCGCCTATCTCGACGCGCTCGCCGAGCCCCAGCGCGCGGCCGCGGCGAAATGGCTGTTTCCCTCGTTCGGCGAGAGCGGCCACCTCACGCGCCAGCACGTGGCGCGCGAGCTCAAGGGGCTCGCGGCAGCGTCCGGCATCGGGACGGCGCGGGTGAGCCCGCACGTCCTGCGCCACGCCTTTGCGAGTCACCTCTTGCAGAACGGCGCCGACCTGCGCGTGGTGCAGACGCTGCTCGGGCATGCCGACATCTCGACCACGCAGATCTACACCCACGTGCTCGATGAGCGGCTGAAAAGCCTGGTGCGCGACCTGCATCCGCTGTCGGACGAGGGTTGAGGCGGCGGCCAGCCGGCACGACGGTGCCGGGTCACGCCCGGTTCCGCCGCGTTCGGGCGTCCGCTTCAGCGCCGCTTGCTTGACTCCAAGGCCTCTCAAGGGCTTGTGTCGCCCGGCCCCCCGCGATCCGCTTTTCGAGGCCTGATGCGAAGCTATCTCGACTTTGAAAAACCGGTCGCCGAGCTGGAGGCCAAGGTCGAGGAACTGCGCGCGCTGGCGGAAACCGGCGACGCGGTTGCGATCGAGGATGAGATCGGCCGCCTTGAAGTGAAGGCCTCGGCCGCCCTCGCCGAGCTCTATACCGCGCTCACGCCGTGGCAGAAGACCCAGGTCGCCCGCCATCCCCAGCGTCCGCATTGCCTCGACTACATCAGCCAGCTGATCACCGACTTCGTCCCGCTCGCCGGCGACCGCAAGTTCGGCGACGACGACGCGGTCGTCGGCGGCTTCGGCCGGTTCCGTGATGCGAGCGTGTGCGTCATCGGCCACGAGCGCGGCTCGACCACCGAAAGCCGGATCAAGCACAATTTCGGCATGGCGCGGCCGGAGGGGTATCGCAAGGCGGTGCGCCTGATGGAGATGGCGGACCGCTTCGACATCCCGGTCATCGCCCTGGTGGATACCGCCGGCGCCTATCCGGGCATCGGGGCCGAGGAGCGCGGCCAGGCGGAGGCGATCGCACGCTCGACCGAGGCCTGCCTCGCGCTCGGCGTGCCCAACGTGGCGGTGATCCTCGGCGAGGGCGGCTCGGGCGGCGCGATCGCGATCGCGACCGCAAACCGGGTCCTCATGCTGCAGCACGCGATCTACAGCGTGATCTCACCGGAGGGGGCGGCCTCGATCCTCTGGCGCGACACCTCCAAGGCGCAGGAAGCCGCGACCAGCATGAAGATCACCGCCGACGACCTCGCCCGTTTCGGCGTCATCGACGCGATCGTGCCGGAACCGATGGGGGGCGCCCACCGCGATCCCGCTGCCGCGATCGCGACCACCGGCGAGGCGATCGCGGCCGCTCTCGGCGAACTGGCCGGGCTCGACCGCGAGACTGTCCGCCGTCAGCGGCGGGACAAGTTCCTCGCGATCGGGCGATCGATGGTGTGAGCGCTCGCCCGCGCAGTCTTGCGGCAGCGCAACCGTGTAAAGCGAGCGTTGAGCGCAAATGTCGCCAGTATTTCCGACCTCCTGATAGATGCGCGGCGCTTAGGGATATTTTCGCGAGCCGCCGGAATGACTTGGCTGAAATATTTACGATTCATTCACCGCCGGCGTGGCTAACTCGCGGGCGGGAAAACTTCGCCTTGCTTCGACCATATCTTATGGATAACGATCGTTGCACGGGGACCGTGACATTCACGGCACGGGGAGTCTGGCCTTGAAACCGCACTCCGGTTGGGTCCGCGCGCTGCTCGCGTCGGCGGCGATCGCCTGTGCGATCGGACTGGCCGGCTGCCAGACCGACGGCACATCCCCGCTGACGTCGGCGCGTGCGATGGCGCCCCTCTCACCCGAAATGCTGACGCTCCTCGAGCAGAAGAACATGCCGAAGGAGTCGCCGATCCTGGTCCGCATCTTCAAGGAAGAGGCGGAGATGGAGGTGTGGAAGCAGGACGCCGCCGGCCAGTACGCGCTGCTCAAAACGTATCCGATCTGCCGCTGGTCGGGCGAGCTCGGCCCGAAGATCAAGGAAGGCGATCGCCAGGCGCCGGAAGGCTTCTACACCATCACGCCGGGGCAGATGAATCCGAACTCGAACTGGTATCTGTCGTTCAACCTCGGCTTCCCCAACGCCTACGATCGCGCCAATGGGCGCACCGGCGCCTTCCTGATGGTGCACGGCGACTGCTCCTCGGCCGGCTGCTACGCCATGACCGACGAGCAGATGGGCGAGATCTACGCGCTCGGCCGCGAAGCCTTTTTCGGCGGACAGAAATCGTTCCAGGTGCAGGCCTATCCGTTCCGCATGACGGCGGCGAACCTCGCCCGGCATCGCAACAATCCGGCCATGCCGTTCTGGCGCATGATCAAGGAAGGCAACGACATCTTCGAGCTCACCCGCCACGAGCCGAAGGTCGACGTCTGCGAAAAGCGCTACGTCTTCGCCGCCGAATCGAGCGGCCACTTCGACCCGAAGGGCCGCTGCCCGGCCTACACGGTGCCGGAGGAGATCGCCTCCGCTCTGTCCGAGAAGCAGCAGCGCGACGAGCGCGACTTCGCCAACCTGGCGGCGCGCGGCACGCCGACGGCTCCCGTCAAGACCGGCGCGGACGGCGGCATGAACAAGATCTTCCTCGCCAAGCTGCGCTCGCAGGACAAGTTCGACGAGGGCGGCCGCATCTTCTCGCTCGCCTCGACGGCGCGCGTGCCCGACATGGGCAACAACGTCAATCCGCCGAAGGGTTTTCTCGACGGCGACACGACCAGCGCCACGGTCGCGCCGCCGCCGGCCCGGGTCGCCTCCGCCGATGGCGGCGCCGTGCCCTCGGCCGGCCAGGGTGGCCCGGCCTCGCCGAACGCGATCGACCGCGTGAGCCACTGGCTCGGCTTCGGCGCCGGCGATCCGGCGCCGCCACGGCCGGCGGCCGCCGCTGCACCGGTTGCGAAACCGAAACCCGCGGTCGGGTCCAAGGCTGCGCCGCGTCCCATGACTGGCGCGATCCGCCCGACTCAGGCGACCCCGCCGGTTGAGCGAAGGCCCGCAGCTGCACCCACCCCGCCCGCCGCGGTGCCGGCGTCGGCCGCCGCGGCGCCCCCGCCCACGCCTCCCGGCTTGATCGCGGGCGCCCAACCGATGATCTCCTCCAACAGCTTCGAGACCCGCTGGAGCGCCTGGCACTAGCGGCTGAGACGAGGGCCCGGAAACCATGAACGCGGCCTTGCGGGCCCCGTTTTGCATTTCGGCCGGACGGCGTCGCCGTTCTCAATTCATCAAACGCGAAGCGACCGGAGGCTTGGCTCGCCCGACTCAGTCGAGCAGCGTCGTACGCAGGATCACGGCATCAAGGCTGTACGGTCCGGCGCCCGCCGAGATGACGACGATCAGCATGAACGCATAAAGCGTCTCGGGCAGATACAGCCAATCGTCGATCCGGTCTGCTTCATCGATCGGCTTGTAGAGCTTGATTCGCTGACTCCCGGACGTGGCAATGGCGACGAGGAGGATGACGAGCAGGCCGAGCGCGGCGAGCGGCGCAAGGAATCCGATGAGGACACCGCTGCCGGCGGTGAACTCCACCGTCGGCACCCACCATTGATTGAAGCCCAGCGCCGGAATACCGAGCGCCTTGAGCTCATCGACGAACACACGATGACGCGGTGCGTTGAACAGCTTGTGGTAGCCCGACAACATGAAGAAGGCCCCAATCGCGACGCGGTTGAGGGTGAGCGCGATGTCGGTCCACCCGAGACCATTGAACAGCAGATCCAGCATGTGCCGTCCAAGGACTACGCCGCCTGGCACGTCTTTTCTGCCAGCAAGAAGGTCTGCACCTCGAACGTGAGGAGGCAAGCGCCATCCGTCAGCACACGCTCTTTTTGCGCAAGATCAGTAAAAGGGCGCGACGTTTGAACAAACGCAAACGCCGCACCGCACTCGTGCTTTGATCCGGATCAATTTCTCCGTCGCCTCGACCGACAGGGCAGAAACGACAAACGCGGCCTCGCGAACCGCGTATTGCATAACCTCTGAGATGCAGGCCCATGGTGATCTCGCGACACGCCTCCAGGGGTCCCGCATTTCAATTGCGCAGCACCTCACAATAGGTACCGGCGGCCCGCAGCGCCGCGCATAATCTTGCCGCCCGGTCCCGGGTGTCTTCGCCGACACGGACGCGCGCGGCGCCCATGTCGCCGATGATTCCGCGGATGACGACGTGCGGCTCGCGGTCGGCAACGATCGCTGCGTATTTCGGCTTCCACTCACGATAGCGCGCCAGCGCCTTTGCGGGAGTCGGCGCGCCCACCACTTCCACGCCCCAGGGTTTGATGGTTTCGGGCTTCGGCGCAGGTGCCTCCGGCCTGGGCGCAACCAAGGCCGTGACCGGCAGATTGCATGGGACAGCGTCGGCGGCGGGCATCTCAACCGGAGTGGCCTGGCCTTTGGCCCAATCGTCGACAGAGCGACCGGTCACGATCTGGACATAGGCGCGCGTTTCGCGCGGCAGCGGCCGGTGGCGGCCCAGCCAATCGTGAACACGTCCGGAGCCGGCATTGTACGCGGCTGCCGCAAGCCCGAGATTGCCAAATTCACGCCGCAGGCCGCGCAGCAGCTCGCCTGATTTCGCAATCGCGTCGAGTGGATTGAACGGGTTTTCAAGCCCGCGCCATCGCGCGGTCGTCGGCATGAATTGAGCGATGCCCTGGGCCCCTGCCCGGCTGACCGCGTCGGGCTTGAAGCGGCTTTCCTGCCAGATCAGGCGGGTGAAGAAATCGACCGGCAGGTCATTGGCGGTTGCCGCGGTGGCGAGCGCGTGACAAAGGTTTGGGGTCGGCGCCGGAGCGCTCGCATTGTCGGGCGTCGCCGGTGGAGCGCTCGGCTGCGGCTTGTCGTCTTGTTTCGGCTGCTGATCGTTGTCGGCGGAGGGCGACTGTTGCACCGCCGCCGCATCATCGCGAACGTCCGCTGCGCGCGCAGGCCGCGCAGCCGCTGCCACGGTCGTGGACAGGAGCAGCGTCAGCAGGAGGTCGAAAGCCCGGCCGGCTCGACTGCGCTCAAACCACATGACGATCGCACGGCTAATCTAGTGTCCCGATTCCGAAGTTCGCAGGCATCCGTAGCGAGCTCTGAGCGAACTTCGGAATCGAAAGGACACTAGCCACTCTATGATGCTAGTGCCGCTTTTGAACCCGAAGTTCGCAAAACAGACCCGCCGAGAATTCGTGCGAACTTCGGGTTCGCGGCACTAGAGTCGCAACGCACAACGCCAAATCAAGGGATGTGTTCCCGACCGATCGACCGCGCGATCATCAGGGCCGATCTCGGCTCGACAAGCGGGCCGGGCCGACAGCTCACCGCTGGTGGGATCCGGCGCCGACCGTAGGCGAAGGGGTGCTGGCGGCGCTGGGAGATTTCAGCGATTGCTCGATCATCTGCGCCAGCGCGAGGTGCTGCTGCAGGATCGGAAGGGCACCGGTAGCGAGCGCCTTGACGGTCGGATTCTTCGCATTCGACTTCTCGGTCTGGAAGCGCTGAATCGCCTGCTCGTGGTCCTTGACCTCGCCCGACAAGAAGGTGGTGTCGTACTGCTCTCCGCTCATCGATTGCAACTTCGCCATCTGCTGCTTTGCGGTGTCGCTCGGCCCGCTCGGCAGCTGGACCTTCTCCTGTGTGGCCGCCGCGTCGAGCTGGCTTTGCAAGGCCATGTGGTCCATCGCCATGAGGCGGGCGAATGCCTTCACGGCGGGAGCTTGCGCCTTTTTCTCGGCCGCGAGCCCGGCCTGGATTTCCGATTGGTTCGACTGGGCGGCGAAATCGAGGAACTGTTTTGCATCGTTTCCGCCCGACTGTGACTGGGCAAAGGCGGGAGCCGCGAGCATCAGTGGTGCCGCGACCAGCAGGACATAGGACCGCATGATCAACTCCGAGGTTGAGGTTGG
>DASTZX010000049.1:0-6959 GCA_035764045.1 Xanthobacteraceae bacterium
GTTGCCGTCGCCCATCAGGACGAACTGCGTGTCCACTCCCTCCGCAACGAAAGCGTCAGCGAGGGCTTCGTAGAGCTTGGGCATGGCGCGGTATCACCAGGATCGTGAGATGATCTGGCATGCAACAAGCATGCCCGGCGCCGCCTCGTCAATTCGGTTGAAACGACGGGGAGCGCGCCTTGGTGGCTCACGTTTTCAGAGATGAGCGCAACCAGACTGCTTCAGGCGAAGGGCCTCCCGAGGCGTTCCGGGGGGTGAGATCAGTCAAAGGGCGCGGGCCGAGTGGTGACGCGACCATCGCGGCACAAATCCTCGCGACGCTCAGTGGCCGAAGCGCCGTTGAAATTCCTCGGGGCTGTACGTCTTGCCGTCTTGGGTGTCGGTAATGGTCACCCCGAGGCTTTGCTTGCCGCCTTCCGCGACGTCGAGCGCGTCAGATGGCGCGTCCCTCTCATACAGGAGCTTGCCGTCAAGCGTTCTCACCTCGATGCGGAACCGCATCTCTGATCCGTTAGCTTTCCGCGGCGGCCGCTCGGCGACCCAATTCGGGTTCGGCCTACACCGCCCAGGTGAGGGAATCGTCAGGATGATGCCTGGAGCGGGCAGTCGATCTCGGAAGCCATCAAATCCGCCCACACAATTTAGCACCGATGAAATAATCTGTTTTTCAATATTCGACTTCAATGGCGTCGCGACCGCATTGGTCTCTGTGGGGACGCTGCGTCAGGAATGCGCCGATCGTTCCGCCTCAGCCTCCTGTTCCAGTTGCAAGATATGCCGTCGCACGACCTCGAACCTCTCTTCGACAACCTCACTGAAAAGCGGGTTGCTCCGATCAGTCAAGCCCGAGGCGATCTCCGCCCAGTCCTGAGGTTGCAGAGCCTTGACCGCAACCGGAAAGAAATCACGCTCTTCCATGGCCATGTGATGCCGTTCCGCAACTCTAGAGATATCCCGTGCCCATCTCGGCGGCGAAGCGAAGGGGGTCGCCCTCCCAGACAATGTGCGCATGCTCGAGCACGTAGACACGGTCCGCGTGGGGCAGTGCAAAGGTGACGTTCTGCTCGCCGAGCAGGACGGTGATCGGCGTGGTCCGGCGCAGCCGCTCCATCGCCTTCGAAAGCTGCTCCAGAATGACGGGCGCGAGGCCGAGCGTCGGCTCGTCGAGGATGAGGAGCTTCGGCTGCATCATCAGCGAGCGCGAGATCGCGAGCATCTGCTGCTCGCCGCCGGACAGGGTGCGCGCCGGCTGGCCCTGACGGTCCTCGAGGATCGGGAACAGCTCGAACAGCCAGGCGAGCTGCGCCGCGCGCGCGGCGGCAGAAAGGTGCTGCCCGCCGAGATCGAGGTTTTCCCGCACCGTCATGTCGCCGAAGAGCTCGCGCGTCTCCGGGCACTGCACGATGCCGCTGCGGGCGATGGCGCCGCCGCTCCTGCCGGCGAGATCGCCACCGGCAAAGCGGATCGTGCCCGCATAGGGGACGAGGCCCGAAACGGCATTGAACAGCGTGGTCTTGCCGGCGCCGTTGAGACCGACGATCGACACGAACTCGCCCTCGCGCACGCGCACGCTGACCCGATCGAGCGCCTGCGCCTTGCCGTAGAAGACGCTGACATCCTCGACTTCGAGCAGCGGGGGCCGTCCGGCCGTAACCGCTGCGCGCTTCTGCGAGGCCTCGATCTTGCCGCCGATATAGACGCGCCGCACCGTCTCGTCGCGCATGACCTCCTCAGCGGTGCCCTCCGCGACTTTCTCACCGAGGTACATGGCGAGCACGCGATCCGCCAACGCCGCTACGCCTTTGACGTTGTGGTCCACGAGCAGCACGGCGCGGTTCTCGGCGCGAAAGCTGCGGATCAACTCTGAAAACGCTGCGACCTCCGCGGCCGTGAGGCCGGCGAAAGGCTCATCGAGCAGCACCACGCTCGGATCGCGCGCGATTGCCTTGGCCATTTCCATCCGCCGCAAATAGGCGAACGGAAGTGTCGAGGGACGCCGTTCCATCACCTCACCCAGTTCAACGCGCTCGGCGATGGCGCGGGCGCGCTCATCCACCTTCGGGTCGACGGCGAGACGGAGCAGGGAATCCGGCAGGAGCGCGAGTTTGATGTTTTCCAGCACCGTCTGCCTGTGCAGTGGGCGCGAGTGCTGAAAAACGATGCCGATGCCGGCGCGGGCAATGCGGTGCGGCGGCCAGCCGGCGATGTCGACTCCGTCGAGCTTGATCATGCCTGCGTTCGGGCGTTCGACCCCCATGATGAGCTTCATCACCGTCGATTTGCCCGAGCCGTTCGGCCCGATAAGGCCCATGATTTCGTTGGCATGAAGCTTGAACGCGATGTCCTTTACTGCAACGAGCCCGCCGAAGCGCTTCGAGAGACCGCGCGTCTCGAGACGGACCTCGCCGGTCACTTGCGTTCTCCGACCCGTAAGGCGTAGCCGAGCAGGCCGTCCGGGAAGAACAGGATCACTGCGAGGGCGATCGCTGCCACGATGAAGGTGTTGAGTTGGCCGAGCGGGCGCAGCAGCTCGCTGGCGAGAATGAGAAAGATGGCACCCAGCGCCGCGCCGACAATGGTTCGCCTTCCGCCGAGCACCGCGGCGATGATGACCTGCACGCCGATCGAAATGCTGACCACGGTGTCGACCGAGGCAGCGCCCATGTAGAAGATCAGCATCGCGCCGGCGACCCCCGAGAAGACCGCGCTGACGCAGAAGGCAGCGACTTTGTGCTTGACGACGTTGAAGCCCAGCGCCTGCGCCTCGATGGGATCCTGGCCGCACGCCTGCAGAATGAGACCGACCGCGGAGCGCGACAGACCGAACAGGAGCACCGCGCAGACGACGAGGAAGCCGAGAGCATACCAATAGTTGATGTTGGTATCGATCGACAGCACGTCGGGAACCGTCATGCCGATTTCGCCGCCAGTCACCCCCGCAAAAATGACGATCGCGTTCTGCAGCAGCAGCACGGCAACGAGCGTCACCACGCCGAAATAGGGTCCGCGCAGGCGCAGCGCCGGAAGCGCCATCAGGAGCCCGCCGATCAGCGCCGCCGCTGCGCCGGCCAGGACGCAGAGCGGAATCGGCAGGGCGAGTACGTTATTGAGAATGGCCGCCGCATAGGCGCCGATACCGATCAGGAAAGTTGGGCCGAAATTGACCTCGCCGGCGAAGCCGAACAGGAGATCCCAGGCCATGCCGAAGACGCCGAAGTAATATGCGGCGGTGAGCACGCCGAGCACATAGGCGGAAAGCCACAGCGGCAGCGCCGCCGCTACGCCGACGGCGGCGACCGCGATCCAGAACGAGGGCGCATGGAGAATGCGGCTCATCTCATGCCTCTCAGCGCCGGCCGAGGAGGCCTTGCGGGCGGAAGTAGAGCACCAACACCAGCAGGATCAGCGGGGGAATCGGGCGCAAGGTCGGCGCCACCAGATAGGCGGTGAGAGTCTCGAGGTACCCCACGACATAAGCGGCGGCGAGCGAGCCGGAGACGCTGCCCAGTCCGCCCAGAACCACGATCGCGAAGGCGCTGGCGGTGAGAGGGCCGGCGTTGCTGGAGGCGACGCCGAGAAAAGATGCGAGCAGGACGCCGGCGATTCCTGCGAGCACGCCGTAAATCGTCCAGACAAAAAGATAGATGCGCGACAATTCGAAGCCCAGGAGCGTCAAGCCGCGCGGATTGATGGCGGCAGCCAGCAACGCCTTGCCGCCCCTGGTCCGGTTGATCAGAAGCCAGAGCAGGCCGATCAACACCCAGCAGAGCACCGCGATCATGATCTCGTTCCTGGGCGTGCGGACCCCCATGATATTGACCACGCCGCCGATGAGCGGCCGCATCGTCACCGGATTGTCCGTGAACAGATACGCCATTCCCTGCTCGATCATGATGCCCCAGAGAAGGGTGCCGGTGAGAACGAAGATTTCGGTTTCTTCCGCCGGGATGGCGCGCGAATGCTGGATCGGACGCACGACAACAAAGTAGGTCGCGAAGGCCATGACGAGGCCAGCCAGGATGCCGCAGAGGGTGCCCCAATAGGTGCCGAAGCCGAGCGCGCCGGCTGAGAACCAGCCGACCAGGGCCGCTACGACCATGATGCCGCCATGGGCGACGTTGAGCACGCCCGACACGCCGAAGATCAGGGTAAATCCGACTGCCGCCAGCCCATAGAGCGCGCTGATAGCGAACCCATCGATCGCTATTTGCAGTCCCAGCATCGCCGCTCCTTCGCCGGTGCCGAGGAGAGGCCGCGCGCGGGACGCGGTCCCTCACCCGCGGCCGCCTAGTTGGCGGCGGCTTGATGCGGCAGCTTGACGAAAGGCGGGAACGTGATCTTGCCCTTGGCCTTGTCGGTCGGCCACACCGTGACCTGCTTGCCGTTCTGCCATTGGATCACGACGCCGGTCACGAGACCGGGGCCATATTCAACGGAATGCGCCATGATGTTGTCGCCGCCGTAGAATTTGATCCGGCCGATGACGCCGACATAATCAACGTTCTCGATCGCGGCCGCGAGCTTGTCGGGATCGGTCGAGCCGCCCGAACGTTTGATCGCATCCGCGATCACGTGGATCATGTCGTAGGCGGTATAGCCGCAGTAGGCCGGGGAATCGCCATAGCGTTTGACGTAGGCTTCCGCGAACGGAATGGTCTGCGGCGTCAGCGCCGAATCGGTCGCCGCAAGCGTCGCGGTGATGACGCCCTCGGTGGCGCCATTCGTGTCCTTCCAGAAGGTGCTGGTCGTCGCCTGCGAGCTCTGCCCGGACATCGGGATCGGAACTTGCTGCTCGTGCCACTGCACTGTCGGCTGCACGCCGACATGGCTGATGCCGGTCGTGATGACGTCGGGATGCTCGCCTTCGATCTTGTTGAAGATCGGGGTGAAGTCGGTCGTATCGGGATTGAAGCGGATGTGGTCGAGCACCTTCAGGCCCGCCTTCGGCAGACATTCGAGGTAACGAGCGTCGAGCGGCTTCGTCCAGGCGGCATCCTCGCTCATGATGACCGTGGATTTCATGTGGAAGGAGCCTGCCAGCGCGTCGCGCGAGAAGTCACAGACCGACTGCGCGATGAAGGCCGAGTTCATCGTACCGTCGAAGGCGTATTTGTAGTGGGCGTAGTCGTCGTGGACGTGCTTGGAGATGTCCGTGCTGGAAGCGCCGGGCGTGATGAACGGTACGTGCAGGCGCGCCGCCCACGGCTCTATCGCCAGTGCCACCTCGCTGATATAGCTCCCAAGCACCGCGACGACCTTGTCCTGGTTGACGGCCCGCTGGAAGGCGCGGACGCCCTCGGCGGCCGAAGAGTGATCGTCATAGGTGGAGATCTCGATCTTGCGGCCGTTCACGCCGCCGTGTGCGTTGATATCGTCCGCGGCCATTTGCGCCGCCTTGGTGAGGGAGGCTCCGGCGACTGCCGATTCCTCGCCAATGACGCCGATCTTGATCGGTCCTGCATTCTGCGCCGCAGCCCCGACCGTGAAGCTGAATGCCGCCGTCAGGCCGGCGCCAGCCGCAACGAGCCAGCGTGATGCACGTCTCGCTTGCCATGGATGATTCATGTCGTTTCCTCTCATGTGGCGCGGCCGCAGAGCGCGGTCGGCGGCGTTTCTGTCAAAGGCGGCCGGCGTCGCCCCCCGGGGCAGAATTCCCGCATCAGGCCGCGCGACCGGGTAATGGCGCAGTTGACGCTGGGGTTCCATTCAGCCCTTGCTTGTGCGCATCGGCTTGGATCGGCTCCGAACCAAGTTCGTCGCCAGGACGGACTCGAGCTGCCGCGATTTGGCCTATTCGGTGAGGCACAGCCCGTGGTCGGGTGCAAACGACAGATAAACCTTCTGCTCCGGCGCCAGCCGCTCGTCGTGGCCGATCTGGACGCCGAGCTCGAAACGGCCGACTTTCACCCGGCACTCCATCATGCTGCCCAGATAAACGGTCTCGACGACCTCGCCGGCGAGCAGGTTTCCGACCACGCCTGCTTGCGGCGGCGCGCGGTGGATCTCTATGTCCTCGGGCCGGAGGCTCAAAACGACAGCCTGGCCTGGGGCCGCGCTGTCGCCGCCGGACGCGCGAACGTGCACCGGCGGCCGCCCGTCTCCCGGGGTGATCGCAAGCTCGCAGAACGAACCATTTCGCCCCTTCAATATTGCGGGCACCAGGTTGGCGGCGCCGATGAAATTGGCCACGAATGTGTTGACCGGCCGCGCATAGATCGTCTGCGGATCGCCAACTTGCTGGATCAGGCCCTTGTCCATCACCACGACGCGATCGCTCATCGTCAAGGCCTCGGTCTGATCGTGCGTGACGTAGATCGAGGTGATGTTGACCTCATGCTGCAGCCGGACAAGCTCGACCCGCATCTGTTCGCGCAGCTTGGCGTCGAGATTGGAGAGGGGCTCGTCGAACAGCACGACCCGCGGCTCGTAGACGATGGCGCGAGCGAGAGCGATGCGCTGGCGCTGTCCACCCGACAGCTTGGTGGCGTAGCGCTCCGCGAGATGACCGAGGCCGACGAGATCGAGCGTGCGCCGGGTACGCTCGGCCACAAGGGCCTTCGGCGCGTGCCGCACCCGCAGGCCGTAGGCGACATTCTCGAACACGGTCATGTGTGGCCAGACCGCGTAACTCTGAAACACCATTCCGATGTTGCGCTCCTCGGGGTTGAGGAACACGCCACGCTCGGGCGCCGCGACCAGACCGCCGCCGATCCGGATCTCGCCGCCATCCGGCCGTTCCAGTCCGGCGATGCAGCGCAGCGTCGTGGTCTTGCCGCAGCCCGAGGGACCAAGCAGCGTCACGAACTCGCCGCGCCGCACGGTAAGGTTCACATCCCGCACGGCCTGCTCGGAGCCGAAGGCCTTGCTCACGTGGACGAGCTCGACCATGGCGGTCGCGCGCCCGCTCACGGTCGCACCGCCAGCGTATGCTCGGGATCGAGCCGCAGGTAGACCGTTTC
>DASTZX010000050.1:0-3438 GCA_035764045.1 Xanthobacteraceae bacterium
CCAGTCGCTCGAGAAGGGCCGCACGTCCGACATCAGCTGCGCGTGCCACTGGACCGTCAACGTCGCCGCCTCGACCGGGAAGGGCAAGCTCTACGGCGATGTCTATTCGGTGTCGCCGGCCGGCGTGTTCGTGCCGCCGGACTCGCCCGTCAAGAATCCCGAGGACCTGGCCGGCGTGCCGATCTCGGTCGGCTTCCAGTCGGGCAGCCATTATTCGACCGTGCAGGCGCTCGAGCAGTATCTGCCTGCCGACAAGATCAACCTGTCGTACAACGACGGGCTCTTGTTCAAGCGCATGGAGCTTCTGCTCGACCGCAAGGTGCCGGCCTGCCACCTGTTCAGCGGACCGTATTACTTCGCCGAGCAGCTCGGCTTCAGGAAGGTGATCGACACCACCTTCATGATCGCCACCATCGTGACCGGCAACACCGATCCGGAGGACCTGAAGAAGTTCTTCCGCGCCCTCAAGCGCGCACAGCGCGACATCGACCTGCGGCCCGACCGCTACACCCACTACTACACGAAGGAGTTCCCGACGCGCTGGCATGCCCAGATGGACACGCGGCGCTGGGGCCCGGGCGAGCGGCTGGTGTTCGAGCCCTACACCAAGGAGGCCTACGAGGAATCCTTCGAGTGGATCGCCCGCCACCAGATCTTTGCCGGCGCCGACATGGGAGCCGGCAAGTACGAGAATGCCGTGATGCGGCTGGCGTCGTAAGAGGCGGCCGTCGCTATACGACGGGGGCGAAATTGAGTAGTCATTCCGGGGCGCGGGCAAAGCCCGCGAACCCGGAATCCAGCGCCACGTTCGGCGTCTGGATTCCGGATAGCTGCGCTGGCGCGCGGCTTCCGGAATGACGAAGAACGCTTATGGCTCAAACGCCGCAGGTGCAGATCGATGGCCCCGCTCTCGTCTTCGGCGGGCCCTACGGCAATCTGCAGGCGACAGCCGCCGTGCTCGCCGAGGCTGAGCGGCTCGGCATTCCGGCGGCCCGCGTCATCTGCACCGGCGACCTCGTCGCCTATGGGGGCGATCCCGCCGCGACCATCGATCTCGTCCGGCGAACCGGCATCCACGTGGTCATGGGCAACTGCGACGAGCAGCTCGCGCAAGGCGCCGACGACTGCGGTTGCGGCTATCCGGCGGGCAGCGCCTGCGAGCGCGCGTCCGCCGCCTGGTTCGCTTATGCGGACGCACACGTCGGTCGCGACGCGCGCGCCTGGCTCGCCGGGCTGCCGCGGCGCATCGACCTCCTGATCGCCGGCCGGCGGCTCGCGGTCGTGCACGGCAGCGTCAGCCGCATCAACCAATTCGTGTTCGCCTCGACCGCCGCCCTGATCAAGCGGCGCGAGCTCGACCTCGCGGGCGCCGACGGCGTGATCGCCGGCCACTGTGGTCTGCCGTTCAGCCAGGCGATCGACGGCAGGCTCTGGCACAATGCCGGGGTCGTCGGCATGCCGGCGCATGACGGCACGCCGCGCGTCTGGTTCAGCCTGCTCACCCCGATCGACGGTGGCCTGCGCATCGCGCATCGCGCATTGGCCTATGACCACGATGGCGGCGCCGCCGCGATGGCGCGCGCCGGTCTGCCGGACGACTACCGCGCGGCGCTTGCGACCGGCTTGTGGCCGAGCTGCGACGTGCTGCCCTATGCCGAGATCCGCGCCGGCGGCGTGCCGCTCGCGCCGGGCGCGGTCGAATGGAGGCCCAGCGCCACCCCGCGCCGGCGCGCCGCGTCCCTGCAGCACCTCTGGCCCGCAAGCGAGCGCCGCAACGACGCCCCGCTCAATGCGGCCAAGTTCAAGGACCCGCGGCGCACCGCCAAAGGCGAGCCGCGCGCCAGCGTCGCGCTCGGGCGGCTCGAGACGCTCTGGTTCAACACGGGCACGCGCTGCAACATCGCCTGCGGCCACTGCTACATCGAGTCGAGCCCGCGCAATGACCGGCTCGACTATCTGACTGCTGCCGACATCATGCCCTATCTCGACGAGATCGCGCGCGAGCGGCTCGGCACGCGGGAGATCGGCTTCACGGGCGGCGAGCCGTTCATGAACCCGCATCTGTTCGACATGCTGGAGAGGTGCTTCGCGCGCGGCTTCCGCACGCTCGTCCTTACCAACGCCATGCGGCCGATGCAGCGGCACAAGCAGCGGCTGCTCGCGCTGCGGCACCGCTTCGGCGACCGGCTCGTCCTCCGCGTCTCGCTCGACCATTACACCGCCGAGCGCCACGAGGACGAGCGCGGCCCCGGCACCTTCGCGCCGACGCTCGATGGCCTGATCTGGCTGGCGCGGCACGGGTTCGCGCTTGCGGTTGCCGGCCGCACCATGTGGGGCGAGGACGAGAGCGTCGAGCGCGCGGGCTTTGCGCGGCTCTTCGCCGAGCACGCGATCCCGCTCGATGCCCGCGATCCAGGCGCGCTGGTCCTGTTTCCCGAGATGGACTCCGGCGCCGACGTGCCGGAGATCACCACGGCCTGCTGGGACATCCTCGGCAAGTCGCCGGACGCAGTGATGTGCGCGTCCTCGCGCATGGTGGTGAAGCGTCAGGGCGCGGCGCGCCCCGCCGTCCTCTCCTGCACGCTCATCCCCTACGATCCGGCCTTCGAGCTCGGCACCACGCTCGCCGAGGCCGCCGGCGCCGTGCCGCTCAATCATCCCCATTGCGCAAAATTCTGCGTGCTCGGCGGCGCGTCGTGCTCGCGGGCAGCGGATGCGCAAGGCACGACGTCGGCCGTCGCCGCGGAATAGCCGCGTGTGTTTTGTCGGATCAGCGATGCCATTTCCGCAGAGCGCCAAGTCAGGGCTGGTCGCGTGCGAAAAAAGAGGCTCTTATCCGCGGGGACTTCGAGGGATTGAAGGCCCTTTCAAAGCGGCGGCAGTCGCGTAGAACGATGTCATCGAAATGAGCCTTGTGGAAGCGCTCTCGGGCTCGGCCCATCCTTCGAGACGCCCATCTCGCTTCGCGAGATGGGCTCCTCAGGATGAGGTCGAGCATTTGATGAAGGTCGCTGATACAAAGACAGCACAACCGGCCTGAAACATGCAGAACAAATTCCGCGGGGTGATGCAGAGCCCGGTCACGCCGCTCAAGGACGATTATTCCCTTGACCTGCCGACCTTCGAGCGGCTCCTCGACTTCCACGTGCGCACGGGTGCGCCGGCGATCTCCTGGCCGCACCATAAGGCGGAATCGCTCAATCTCACCATCGCGGAGCGCAAGCTGTTCGCCGAGGCCGCGGTCAAGACGGTCAACGGCCGCGTGCCGGTCACCATCCATGTGAGCGCGCTCGCGGTCGAGGACACCTTCGAGCTCGCGGCGCACGCGCAAAAAATCGGCGCCGACGGCATTTTGGCCATCACGCCCTATTTCTGGAACCCGGCCCGCGAGGCGATCTTCGACTACTTCATCCGGCTCGCGACCTCGATCGACCTGCC
>DASTZX010000051.1:0-21331 GCA_035764045.1 Xanthobacteraceae bacterium
TGACCAGGCTCGGCCACAAGGGCGCGCAGATCGGCTCCAACATCAACACCAAGAACCTCGACGATCCGTCGTTCGAGCCGGTGTGGGCGGTCGCCAACAAGCACAAGGCGCTGATGATGGTGCACCCGACCCAGGTCGCCGGAATGGATCGCTACAAGAACTATTATCTCAACAACCTGATCGGCAATCCGCTCGACTCGACCATCGCGGTCGCGTCGCTGGTGTTCGGCGGCGTGGTCGAGCGCTACCCGGACATCAAATGGTTCTTCGTGCACGGCGGCGGCATGGCGCCGTGGCAGGCGGGGCGCTTCTCGCACGGCTGGAAGGTGCGGCCGGAGCCGAAGGTGCATCTCAAGGACCATGGCCCCGAGAAGGCGATGGCGACGCTCTACTACGACACGATCCTGCACGCGCAGCCGCAGCTCCAGGCGCTGGTGTCGCTCGTCGGGCCCTCCCGCGTGGTGCTCGGCAGCGACTATCCCTACGACATGGGCACGCTGGAATGCGCCCGTCAGGTCAAGGCGCTGAACATTTCCGATGCCGACAAGAAGAAGATTCTCACCGACATCCCGTTGAATCTCGTCGGGGAAGCCTGATGCCGGCGGCGGTCCCGGCGGAGGTCGCGCGCGCTTTCATCGCCGATGTGTTTCGCGCCCAAGGTCTGCCCGATGCGGATTCGCTCCGCATCGCCGAGCTGATGACCGAGGCCGATCTCACCGGCGCCGACGCTCACGGCATCTTCCGCCTGCCGCATTACATCCGCCGGCTCAAGGCCGGCGCGGTCAATCCGCGACCCAAGGTCACCGTCAACCAGACCGCGCCCGCGACCGCGCTGGTCGACGGCGACAACGGCATGGGCCATCTGGTGATGAGCCGTGCGGCGGAGACTGCGGTCGCGCTCGCGCGCGAGACCGGCGTCGCCTGGGTCGGGGCGCACAAGTCCAATCATGCGGGCACCGCCGGGATCTATGCCGAGATGCCGGTGCATCACGGCATGATCGGCCTCTATGCGGCGATCGCCAATGCCAACCATATGGCGGTCTGGGGCGGGGCCGAGCTTCTGCTCGGCACCAATCCGCTCGGCATCGGTGTGCCGTCGGGGGCGGGCCCGCTGGTCCTCGACATGGCGACCACGGTCGTCTCCTACGGCACGGTCAAGAAATATGCCATGCAGGGGCTCTCGATGCCGGAGGGCTGGTTCGTCGATGCCAAGACCGGCGCGCCGCTGACCGATCCGAAACGCTCGAGCGAAGGCGTGCTGCTGCCGATCGGCGGCTACAAGGGCGCCGGGCTCGCGCTCATGCTCGGGCTGCTGGCCGGCGTGCTCAACGGCGCCGCGTTCGGGCGCGACGTGATCGACTTCAACGCCGACGACACGAGCGAGACCAACACCGGGCACTTCATCTGCGCGATCGACGTGAAGCGGTTCATTCCGCTCGCGACGTTCACCGCCGAGGTCGACCGCCACATGGACGACCTGCATGCCTCGAAGCGGCTGCCCGGCTTCGACGCCATCCGCCTGCCGGGCGAGCGCCGCCGCGCCGGCCGCGCCCAGCGCCTGCGCGACGGCATTCCGCTGCCCGACGCGCTCGTGGCGCAGCTCGACACGCTGGCGCGCGAGATGGGCGTGAAGGCGATCGGCCAACGATGATCCGTCATGCCCGGCCTTGTGCCGGGCATCCACGTCTTCGCGGCAGGTCAGCAAGCAAGACGTGGATGGCCGGGACAAGCCCGGCCATGACAGGTACCGGCCATGACAGGTAAGCGTCACGCCACCTTGCGCAGCATCTCCTGCTCCATCTCCGGCGCGAGCGGCAGCTTCACGGGCTGCTTGAGCTTGGCCGAGAGGTCGAGCGCCTTGGTGAGCATCAGCCGGTTGTGCGCTTCCGCCGCGGTCGCGGCCTGGGTCGGCACGCCGAGCGCCATGCGGTTGAGCCAGGAGACGGTCTCATCCGCCATCGGGCCGCGCAGCTCGCCGAGCGCCATGTCGCCGGGCGGATAGCTGCCCATGAAGTCGACCAGCCGGCTCTCGTCGGGCGCATAGCCTTCCGACTGCGGCTTCGACACCGCGAGCACGATGTCGCGATGCGTGTCGTCGATGGTGAGCACGCCGGTGGTGCCGACGATGCCGACCTCGAGGCTGTAGACCGCGGCCGGCCACGTCACCGGCAGCGCCCACGAGATGTTGAGGTGATGCACCGTGCCGTCGGTGAACATCACCATGCCGGCGGTCGCGTCGATGCCCTTGTAGAGCGGGCCCAGCACCTTGTCGACCGAGCGCGCATAGACCTCCGCCTGCTGCTTGCCGTCGAGACACCACATGCAGATATCGAGCGCGTGCGTGCCGGAGATCACCATGGGCGAGATCGTCTCCGGCTTGTCCGTGCGCTTGTAGTTGTCGATCGCGACCAGCCGGTTCATGAACGCGCGAGACGTGACCATGGTCACATCCCCGAGCGCGCCGCTCGCGCATTTCTCCTTTGCCGCCAGCCAGCGGCGGCGGAAGCGCTGCGTGTATCCCACGACCGCATCGAGCTTGGCGCTCTCGATCGCCTTGAGCACGCGCGCCGATTCGCCGAGATCCGTCGCCAGCGGCTTCTCGATCAGCATCGGCAGGCCGCGCTCGACCGCCGCCATGATCGGATCGACGTGCAGGTGCTCGTCCGTCGCGATGATCGCGCAGGTCGCCTCCGGGCGGCTGAGCAGCTCGCGGTGATCGGTGGTGACGAAGTCCGCGCCGATCTTCGCCGCGACCGAGCCGCCGCGGTTCGGGTTCTTCTCCGCGATGCCGATCCACTCGACCGCCGGATGGCGTGCCGCGACCTCGCCGCGAAACAGCCCGACCCGGCCGGCCCCGACGATCGCGAGCCCGATGCCCTTGGTCTTGCGGTCCTTCATTCAATACTCCCCTGCATTCTGCGCACGGACACATAGCACGAGGCGGCGCGCTGTTGAAAAGGGGCGTGTGTCCGCGCGCTGGCCACAGATGCGCTCGTCATCATCCGCGAAAGCGGATGATCCAGTACGCCGGCCGCTCGCGGACAAGCGCTGAGGCGAACAGTCGGGCCATCGTGTGCCGGATGCCCCGCTTACGCGCGGCATGACGGGGTGGGTGTGAGCTATTGCTCCAGCGTGCTCGGCGCGAAGATCTCGTCCAGCCGCATGCGCCGCGGGGTGAGCCCCTGCTCGAGCGAATAGTCGGCGCAGGTCTCGAGGATGTTGCGGTTCGCCTTGATGCCGTGCCGGAGGATCGGCCGCGCCAGCGCGTCCTTCGCGCCGGCCGGGATCAGCCCGGTCGCGATGTGATCGGCGACATGCTCCATGCGCTGGCGGTCGGCGATCGCGTTGGCGCGGTCGAACGCCTTCATCAGGTTGAGGATCACCCAGGGATGCTTCTCGGCAAGGGTGCGCTTGATCGCCATGCCGTGATTGATCGGGTAGAGGCCGGTCTTGCCGTAGTAGCGGATGCCCTCGGCGACCGGATCGGGAAACAGCGGGCGCGCCGCCGGGTGGTTCCACAGGTCGATCCGGCTGCGGTCCACCAGGTTGTCGTTGACGATGTAGAACACCACCGCGTCGATCTCGCCGGCGACCATCATGGCGCCGATGTTGGTCTCGACCGGCACCGGATGGATGGTGACGCCGGGCGGCGGCTTGAAGCCGGTGGCGCCGCCGTGGCTGTGCGAGGCGGGACGCTCCATCCACCATTCCATGTCCTGCGGCTTCACGCCCCATTCGTGCTGCAGCGCGCCGCGCGTCCACAGCGCCGCGGTCTGCTGATACTCCGGCACCGCGACCCGCTTGCCCTTGAGGTCGGCCGGCGCCGCGATGCCGGCATCGCGGCGCACCAGGATGCTGGTGTGGAAGAAGCGGTGGGTGGTGAAGACCGGGATTCCGACGAATCGGTCGTCGCCGTGAGCGAGCGCCATCATCAGCGAGGACATCGACATCTCGCTGATGTCGAAGTCGGCGAACTTGAGCTGGCGCCAGAAGATCTCGGAAGGGTGCGACGGCGTGATCACGAGGTCGACGCCGTCGACCGTCACGCTGCCGTCGATCAGCGGCCAGGTGCGCGGGTTGGGGGCGAAGCTGATGCTGAGCTGCAGCTTGGCCGACATCGCTATTCGGCCGCCATGCCGAGCTTGGCGCCGGCGACCCCGCGATACCAGTCGAGGATCTCGGCGCCGTTCCAGTGCAGCACGCCGTCGAAGCCCTTCACGTAATCGTAGATCTGCTCCAGGTACTTGATGCGATGCGGCTGGCCGCTGATATAGGGATGGATCGCGAGCGCCATGATCTTGGGGCGCTTCTCGCCTTCGGCGTAGAGCCGGTCGAACTGGTCCTTGGCGCGCCGCAAGAGGTGCTCGCTCTCGTGATGCTGCACGATCATCATGGTGATGTCGTTGAGCTCGACCGTGTAGGGCAGGGTGACGAGCGGCCCCTTGGCGGTGCGGATCACCGTCGGCTCGTCGTCATAGACCCAGTCGCCGATGTATTTCACCCCCGCCTCGGCGAGGATTTCCGGCGTGTCCAGCGTCTGCGTCAGCCCGGGCCCGAGCCAGCCGACCGGACGGGTGCCGGTGAAGCGTTCGATGATGTCCATCGACCGGGTGATCATGGCGCGCTGGTCCTCGACCTTGTGAATCGGCATCTGGTCGTAGGCGTGGCCCATGAACTCCCAGCCGAGCTTCTTGGCTTCCTCGGCGACGCGCGGATAGTCCTCGCAGGTGCGCGCATTGGCGGCGAGCGTCGGGCGGATGCCGAGCCGCGCATAGAGATCGAAGAACCGCCAGGCGCCGACGCGCATGCCGTATTCGTGCCAGCTCCAGTGCGGCACGTCGGGCAGGAGCTGCACGCCGGTCGGCGCTGGGATCACCTGGCGCGGCATCGGCCGGCCGATGTCCCACACCTCGTAGTTCACGATGCTCCAGAACACGAGGCGGGCGCCGCCCGGCAGCTTGAGCGGCGGCCGGTCGACGATGGCGGAATAGTCGCAGCGCTCGCGCGGCAGCATCGGGGTGCTCATGTGAACCTCGGAACGAACTCGGAGATCGGAGGGGGCGGATGATACGGGGACGCGGCATGATGTGCCAGCGTCTCCGGCGTCGCGCCGGCTGGCAATCAATAATGTCGATCAATCGCGCCGAATGGCGCGCGCGGCGTGGTGCCGCGCGCAACGCGCGGCACCCGAGCCCGTCGAGGATCAGGATCGGCTATCGGGCCGCGGCGATCCGCGGCCAATCCGCCATCTGGACGCGGGCGACCAGGACGTAGCGGCCGTCCTGCGCACGGAAGATCGAGGCTTCGCCCTCCCGCACGTCCGACCATTCCTCGCCCAGCGCATCGACGATGTTCGGCTTGTGGGTGATCAAGACCGTGTTGGTGCCGGGCTTCGGCGCGACCGACATGAGCGCGCGCAGTGCGGCGGCGCGGCCGTCGATCTCGTCCGGCTTTGCGACCAGGGTGAGGTCGGCGGTCGTCTCGATGTCGGTGAAGCCCGCAAGCGTCGCGGTCTCGTAGGCGCGATGGAATTTGCTGGTGTAGACCTTGCCGACCGGGACGCCGGCCTGGCGCAGCGCTGCGCCGAAGTCCCGTGCGAGCGCCTTGCCCTTGTCGCTCAGATTGCGCTGCCTGCCGATGTTGTCGAAATCGAAAGGCTCGGCGTCGTCCGGCTCGGGGATCGTCGCGCCGTGCCGCACCAGGATAACGTGCCCGCCGCTGCGCAAGGCGGTCGCCAATGCGTTGTCGTCGGGCGCTCGAAACTGGGCGAGGACCGGCACGAGAGCGAGGAGGCCGCACGCAAGCGCGGCCCCGGTGAGCAGACGGCGGTGAAGGACTGGCATGGCGTTCTCTTTGCCGATTGTCCGGTGGAATATCCGTCGCCGTAGCACATCCCTGGCGGAAACGGGATCATCCGTTCGGGGGATGACGGCTGCGGTGGCGAAGGCAGCTAGCCGGCCCGGCCCGGGAAACCTACATTGGCGTGATGGCGCCGAAACCCGAGGAGCTCGTCATGGCTCAGCTGGCCGAGACCGACACCGCCCCCGACACGATCGAGGCGACGCTCAACTACGTCGACAACGACGGCGAGAAGATCTTTACCGAGACGGCCTCGCCCGGCGGGCTCGACGTGCGCAGCGGCGGGACGCCCGATCCGCATCGCGTCGCGATCCACAACGGCCGCGGCGGCGACTTCTCGCTCGACCGCGACGGCTTTCGCTTCGTGCCGCACGGCACGAAAGTCCGCGATTTCTTCGACGCGGCCGAAGTCCGCAGCACCTACTACGCCGAGATGGAAGCGCTGATGAAGGCCGAGAGCGGCGCCAAGCGCGTCGTCGTTTTCGATCACACGCTGCGCACCGCCGACGACGAGCTGCGCGAAAGCGCGAAAATTCGCGAGGTGGTGCGCCGCGTGCACAACGATTACACCGAATGGTCGGCGCCGCAGCGCGTGCGCGATATCCTCCCCGACGAGGCCGATGATCTGCTGCGCCGCCGCTTCGCGATCATCCAGGTGTGGCGGCCGATCCGCCACCCGGTCGAGACCTTTCCGCTTGCGATCTGCGACGCCGCAAGCCTGTCGTCCGACGACCTGGTGATCTCCGAGCGTCGTTATCCGAATCGGATCGGCCAGACCTACGCGATCACCTACAATCCGGCGCACCACTGGTACTGGTTCCCGCGCATGCGGCGGGATGAGGCGCTGGTGTTCAAGGTCTATGATTCGATGCAGGACGGGCGGGCGCGCTGGAGCGCCCATACGGCGTTCGAGGATCCGACCTCGCCGCCGAATGCACGGCCGCGCGAAAGCATCGAGATCCGCACCTTCGCGTTCTTCTGAACCGTCGCGCGGCGCGTCAGGAAAAGCCGTAGAGCCGCGCCGGATTGCGCGTCAGGATCTGCGCGAGATGGTCGCCCTCGGCCCACTCGGCCAGCACCGACAACAGCCGTCCATAGTCGATGCGCCGATACTCGGCGGGCGCCGGCTCGCCCTCGACCTGGTGCGCGTGGGCGCCGATATGCGGCCAGTCGGAGGCCCACACCACCCGCTCCGGATTGGCCGCGACCAGGGCGCGCGCGAGCGCGGTGACCTGCGCGCTCCCATAGACCTCGCTCGATACGCGGTACGTTCCGGAGAGCTTCACCCACATCCGTCCGTCCCGCATCAGCTCGAGGAGGGTCGCGAATCCGGGTTGCTCGAGCCCGCGCGCCGCCTGCGCGAGGCCCATGTGGTCGAAGACCACGTCGACCGGCAGCCGCCGCACCAACGGCGCGATCGCCGCGATGGCGTCGAGATCGACGAACATCTGCAGATGCCAGCCGAGCGGCGCGATCGCCTTCGCCATCTGTTCGGCGAGCCGCGCGGTCTCCGCGGCCGGTTTCCCGCCGGCGGTCGCGAGATTGAGCCGAACGCCGCGCACGCCCAGCGCATGCATGCGCGCGAGCTCTTTGCGAGGCTCGTCCCCGGAGATGACCGCGACGCCGCGCAGCCGTGCCGGGTGCTCCGCCAGCGCGTCGAGCATGCAGCGGTTGTCGGTGCCATAGGCGCTCGGCTGAACCAGCACGGCGCGCGCAATGCCGGCGCCGTCGAGCATGCCGCACAGATCGGAGGGCAGCGCCGGATCGGGGGTGTAGAGCCGGCCGGGATCGAGCGGATAGCGCTCGAACGGCCCGAACACGTGCACGTGGCAGTCGCAGCTGCCGGCCGGCAGGGCGAACTGCGGCGGGCGCGGGCGCTCGAACATCGGCTGGGCCTCGCATGCGGCGTTGCGCCGCGATCCGGCGGCAGGAAAAGTCGATTACCGAGCATTGCATCCCTCGACAAGCGGCCACGGCCGGGGGCGGAGACGCAGTTTGCGGGGATCGATCGACCTCGGGTCGGCCGCGTGGGAACCCGCCGGTTGCACGCCGGGCGGCGCCTATTGACGGCCTCCGGGCGCCTCCCTATGGTCCGCCGCCCGCTGCGCCCTTGACCGCGCCGCCTGGCTTCCGCACCCCGGACCCCTTTCACATGCCGCTCACCGACATCGTTGCGCCGCAAGCGGTCATTCCCGCGCTCAAGGTCAATGGCAAGAAGCAGGCGATCCAGGAGCTCGCGGCGCGGGCGGCCGAGCTGACCGGGCAGAATGAGCGCCAGATCCTCGAAATCCTGCAGCAACGCGAAAAGCTCGGATCGACGGGCATCGGCAGCGGCATCGCGATCCCGCACGGCAAGCTGCCGAAGCTCGAGCGGCTGTTCGGCATGTTCGCAAGGCTCGACCGTCCGATCGACTTCGACGCGCTGGACGGCCAGCCGGTGGATCTCATCTTTCTGCTGCTCGCGCCCGAGTCGGCGGGAGCCGATCACCTCAAGGCACTCGCCCGCGTCGCCCGCCTCATGCGCGCGCCCGAGACCGCCAAGCTGCTGCGCGACTCGCGCGACGCCGAGGCGATCTATGCTGTGCTGACCCGCAACTCGGCGACGGGATAAGTATGTTCGTCATGGGACGAGATAAGTATGTTCGTCATGGCCGGGCTTGTCCCGGCCATCCACGTCTTGCTCGCTGACCTGTCCCAAAGACGTGGATGCCCGGCACAAGGCCGGGCATGACGGATCGATGTGGTCTGCAAAAACGACGATGCCCGCGGCTTGCCGCGGGCATCGCGTATCGGTTGAAGCGCCTTGCGCTTTGGATCAGTGCACGCTCACCGTCTCGAGCTCGTGGCTCCAGGCGTTCGCGACCGCCGCCTCGCGGGTATCGGTCAGCATGATCGGCGTGCCGTCGGCCGCATGCAGCGCGAACAGCTGCGTGCCGGGCGCGATCTGCGGCGCCTCCGCCTGCGGATAAAGCGCGGCGATCTGCTCGGCGCGGATCGGCTTGACGTAGGCGATCTGTCCGTCGCCCAGGTGGGCGAGCGCTTCCGGCGAGATATTCGGCGTCCGGGTGGTGGTCTCGTTCTGGTTCATGGCCCTCGACTCCTTTCGATTCCTTTAGTCCGTGTCGAGTCCTGTCCGGTTCAATCGTGATCTGCGATCGCGATCGTTCTCACCACCCGCTCTGGCTCGGGACGGGCAAGGTCGATCGATAACAGTCCGTTCTTCAGGTCCGCCGCCAACACATCCATTCCGTCGGCGAGCACGAACGTGCGCTGGAATTGGCGCGCCGCGATGCCGCGGTGGAGATATTGACGGGTCTTGTCGTCCTGCTGCCGCCCGCGGATGACGAGCTGGTTTTCCTCGACCGTGACGTCGAGCTGTTCGCGGTTGAATCCCGCGACCGCCAGCGTGATCCGCAGACGCTCCGGCTCTCCGTTCTCGCGGGCGATCCGCTCGATATTGTAGGGCGGATAACCGTCGGCCACCTTGGCGGCCCGGTCGAGCGCCCGCTCGATCTCGTCGAAGCCGAGCAGGAAGGGACTTGAAAGCGAAGGAACGCGCGACATGGTCTCAAAGTCCTGCGATAGCGACTTTGCGGGGCCCTTTCGGCGCCCCAGCCGGTCAAGGGACCGTCGAACGGCTCTCCCTTGTCCAGCCCGGATAATATGGGGTGCCGGGTTAAGGGTTCAAGAACGCCGGGTTCCGTTGGCGGCGGATATTAAGCAGCTGATTTGACAAGATAATCATCGCCGCCGCGAATAGCGGGTGGCGAATAGGGAGTAGCGGGTTCCCGGGCCTGGCGGCTCTGATCCGCCATTCGCACCCTCATTTGTTCGCCTGCTCGAACGCGCGCAGCACCTCGTTGCCGCGGCTGACCGCCTTCTTGAGCGCGGCGGCCGCCGTCTCGCTGCCGGCGAGGGCCTGCTCCATTTCCTCCTCGATGATGTCGCGCACCGTCACATAGGAGCCGAGGCGCAGCCCGCGGCTATCCTCGTCGGGCTGATTGAGCGTGATCTGCTTGATCGGGATGTCGGCGCCGGGATTCGCCTCGTAAAAGCCCTGCGCGCGCGTGAGCTCGTAGGCGGCGCGCGTGATCGGCAGATAGCCGGTCGTCTGATGCCATTTCGCCTGCACATCGGCGCGCGACAGATAGGCGAGGAATTTCGCAACCCCGGCGTACTCGCCCTCGGGCCGGTCGCGCAGCACCCACAGGCTCCCCCCGCCGATGATCGAGTTCTTCGGCGCGCCCGCCACCTCGGGCCAATAGGGCAGCATGCCGAAGCCGATGTCGAAGCTCGCCTGGGTGAGGAAGTCGGCGCGGCTCGCCGAGGAGCCGAGGAAGATGCCGCAGTCCCGCACGATGAAGCGCTGCTCGCCCCGGGTGGTGCGGCCCGAATAATCGAAGATCTTGCTCTTCTGCCAGATCGCGAGCGCACCGAGGTGCTTGATCATCAGCGGATGATCGATCACGAGGCGCGCGTCGAGCCCGTTCATCCCGTTGCCGCTGGTGGCGACCGGCAGGCCGTGCATCGCGAGAAAATTCTCCACGTTCACCCACGACGGATAGTGCGTGGTGAATCCGCACGCATAGCCCGCCTCGCGCAGCTTTTCTCCCGCCGCCTCGAGCTCCGGCCAGGTCTTCGGCGGATGGTCGGCATCGAGGCCGGCGAAGCGGAACTGGTCCTTGTTGTAGAACAGGATCGGCGTCGACACGTTGAGCGGAAACGACAGGAGCTTGCCGGCCGCATCCGAGTAGTAGCCGCCGATCACCGGCAGATAGTCCGCCGGCTCGAAGCGCTCGCGCTGCTCGCGCATCAGCTCGTCCACCGGAACGATGGCGCTGCGCGCCGCCATCATGGTGGCGGTGGCGACCTCGGCGACCTGCACGATCGCCGGATGCTGGCGCAGCCGCAGCGCGAACAGCGCCGCCATCATGGTCTCGGTATAGAGGCCCTTGAACACCGGCACGACCCGGTAGTCGCGCTGGGCGGCGTTGAAGTCATCGGCGAGCTTCTTGAGCTGGTAGCCGAGCTCGCCCGGCATGGCGTGCCAGAGCTGAATCTCGGTCACGGCCGCGGCCGGCTGCGCCGCCGCGAGGATCCCGAGCAACGCCGCCGCGATCATCGATGCGAGACGCTTCACGCGCCAGCGGTAGCCCCTCGATGGGAGCTGTCTATAATCGTTTCTTCGCAAAGGCCCTCCCCGATGCAGATTTCAGATATCGCTCGAATTCTGCAGCCTTTCGCTCGTCGCTGAACGCGAGATACGTCTTCAGCCGCCAGGGCCTGAATTTTGACGTATGGAGTACCTCACCCGCATTGTGCTTGTGCAGCCTCGCCCGAAGATCGTCGGTCACGCCGACGTAAAAGTGGTCGGGGGTGGGGTCGCTTTCGAGAATGTAGACGTATTTCATCGGAGGCAGGCGGTCCGCCTTCGCCCTGCGGGCTTCGGCGCGACAGCCTTCGCCCCCTCTTTTCCCTTGAAGAGTGGTGCTCGCGAAGGCTGGCTTGCCGAGCCGAAGCCCCCGAAGGGGGCGAAGGCTGGTGGAGCCAGGGGGAGTCGAACCCCCGACCTCTTGAATGCCATTCAAGCGCTCTCCCAACTGAGCTATGGCCCCGCCTTGCACGCGGCGTTGGGACGGCCGCGTCAGAAAACAGATTATATCGGCTGCGCGCGAACTCGGCTACGCGTCAACGTTGGTTGCGGCGTGCGAGCAGCGGCGCCGGCGGCCGCGTTCGTTAACCCAAACGCAGCGCGATCTCAAGTCTCCTCCTCGTCCTCGATGTCGCCGCCGATGATCTCGGTGACGTCGGTGTCTTCCTCCTCGGTCTCCTCGATGAAGGTCGAATCGTCGTCCTCGCCTTCGGCCTCCTCGATCTCGACATCGTCGACCGCCTCGCCGCCGCCCTTCTTGGGCCCCTCGGCCTCGGCGTCGGCCTCCTCGAGCGAGACGAACTCGGCCTCCTGCGGCTCCGGCTGCTCGGCCGGCTCCGGCGTCGGCGCCGCCGCGCGCGCTGCCGCCGCATCCGGACGGCCGCGTGGCGCGACCGTCACGACTTCATAGACGGTGCCGCACTTCGGGCAGGTGATCGGGTCCTTGTTGAGGTCGTAGAACTTGGCGCCGCAACTGGCGCAGAGACGCTTCGTACCGAGCTCTGGCTTTGCCACGGTTCAGAATTCCTTGCGACGGGTTGAAATGGAAGCCATCCCCTTGGCGGTTCGGGACGCCCCTGTCAATAGCGCAGGTTCCCGCCGCCGCGGGTTCCTGCGCGCCTGCGCCGGATGACGCCGCAAGCCCTCACATGGTATGAGGGCGCGCATTTTTCACCCCGGACCTCCGCCCGTGACCGCGCATCCCACCGCTTCGCCGATGACCGCCGGCCGCAACGGCCCGCTCACGGGCCGCCTGCGTGTGCCGGGCGACAAGTCGATCTCGCACCGGGCCTTGATCCTGGGCGCGCTCGCTGTCGGCAGCACCCGCGTTTCCGGTCTGCTCGAAGGCGAGGACGTCATCAACACCGGCAAGGCCATGGCCGCCCTGGGCGCGCGGGTCGAACGCGTCGGCGAGGGCTCCTGGGAGGTCAACGGGGTCGGTGTGGGCGGGTTCCGCGAGCCCGCCGCCACGCTCGATTTCGGCAATTCGGGAACCGGCGTCCGGCTGGTGATGGGCGCGGTCGCGGGCTGCCCGATCACGGCGCGGTTCGACGGCGACGCCTCGCTGCGCAAGCGCCCGATGCAGCGCATCCTCGATCCGGTCGCGCTGATCGGCGCGCGCCCGCTCGCCGCCGCCGAGGGCGGACGGCTGCCGATCACGCTGCAAGGCGCGGGCGATCCGATCCCGATCGTCTATCGCACGCCGGCCGCCTCGGCGCAGATCAAGTCCGCGGTGCTGCTCGCCGGATTAGCGGCGCCGGGCGAGACGACCGTGATCGAAAGCGAGGCGAGCCGCGATCACACCGAATTGATGCTGCGGCACTTCGGTGCCGCGCTGACCTCCGAGCCCGAGGGTGCGCACGGCCGCCGCATCACGCTCAAGGGCCAGCCCGAGCTCGCCGGCGCGGCGGTGACGGTGCCGGCCGATCCGTCCTCCGCCGCCTTTCCGCTCGTCGCCGCCCTCATCGTCCCCGGCTCCGACCTGATCCTGACCGGCGTGATGACGAATCCGCTCCGCACCGGCCTGATCGCCACGCTGCGCGAGATGGGCGCGCAGATCGAGCCCGTCGAGGAACGCGCCGATGCGGGCGAGCCGATGGCGGACCTGCGCGTGCGCGCATCCGCCCTGCGCGCCGTCGAGGTGCCGGCGCTGCGCGCGCCCTCGATGATCGACGAGTATCCGGTGCTCGCGGTGGCGGCGGCTTTCGCCGAAGGCACCACCGTGATGCGCGGCCTCAAGGAGCTGCGGGTCAAGGAATCGGACCGGCTGGCGGCGACGGCCGACATGCTGCGGGCGAACGGCGTCGAGACCCAGATCGCCGGCGACGATCTGATCGTGCACGGCAAGGGCGCCGCACCGGGCGGCGGGCTGGTCGCGACCCACATGGACCATCGCATCGCCATGTCGGCCCTGGTGATGGGGCTTGCGGCGCAGCGTCCGGTGCGGGTCGACGATGCGGCTTTCATCGCGACGAGCTTTCCGGGCTTCGCCGACATGATGCGCTCGCTCGGCGCCGCGCTCTCATGATCATTGCGATCGACGGGCCGGCTGCGTCCGGCAAGGGCACGCTCGGGGCGCGGCTTGCGGCTCATTACGGGCTGCGCCATCTCGACACCGGGCTGCTCTACCGTGCGGTCGCCAGGGCGGTGATCGATGCCGGCCATCGGCCGGACGATGCGGCGGCGGCCGCCGCCGCGGCGAAATCGCTCGACCCCGCGCGGTTCGACACCGCGGCCCTCAAGAGCCACGCCATCGGCGAGGCGGCCTCGGTGGTCTCGGCGATCGCCGAGGTGCGCGCCGCCCTCCTCGATTTTCAGCGCAAGTTCGCCGCGGCGCCGCCCGGCGCCGTGCTCGACGGACGCGACATCGGGACCGTGATCTGCCCCGATGCGGACGTGAAGATCTTCGTCACCGCCGCGCCCGAGGTGCGGGCCCGCCGCCGCGCGCTCGAGCTCAGGTCCAATGGCCAGGCCGTCGATGAGGCGGACATCCTCGCGGACATCCACCGCCGCGACGAGCGCGACAGAAGCCGCGCGGTCGCGCCGCTCAAGCCGGCGGCCGACGCCCAGGAGCTGGACACCAGCAAGCTCGATGTCGACGCGGCGTTCAGGGCGGCGCTCGCTCTCGTCGAGCGGGCGCGCAGCCGCGGCCGCTGACGGCGGGCCTCTCTTGCGTGCGAAGCTTTAAGGACTTGAAGCGGTGCTTTAGACGGCGTTCTCGACCGTCTCGACCGGCAGTCCGCCGGCCGCGCGCATCATGTCGAGCGGCGACAGCGTCTCGACGATCGGCCGATCGACCATTTGCGTCGCCTGGGCCGTCATCGACTGGCCGGTGAACAAGCCGAGCGCGAACATGGAGAAGGCGGCAGCAACCAGGATCTTTTTCACGACTGCGTCCCCTCGTATCAGCTCAGGTATCCGATGCTCTCCGGAATGACCGCGAACATCGAATGCGTCACGATGCCCACGATCGCCGTCAGCCCGACGAGCGCGATCCCGCTCAGGATGGCAATGTCCTTCATGGGTACTCCCTCCGTTCCCTGAAGCGCAGGCTAGGGGGGAATCGATTAAAGCGGCCTTCACCTTTTCCGCTCCGGTCTGGCGCCGAGCGCCATTTGCGAAATTCGGTGAACGGCGGGTTACGCCGGCGGTCGCCGGCCGGCTGCCGCCGCGACCGCCGGGGCTGAAGGCGCGGACCCGGCTGGGGGCTCTTGGCCTGGGGGCTCTTGGCCTGTCGGGGCTCTTGGCCTGTCGGGGCTCTTGGCCTTGCCCGGGCTACGGCTTTTGTCTATATGACCCCGTTCCGGGACGCCGTCCGCATTGGCGAGACCGCCCGGGCGGGCCGAAGGCGCACAAACCGCGCCTTCGTCGTGGAGGATCAGCCCGCTCGTGCGCATCTCAGACGCCTGATCCCGAAAAGTGCGAGACTTTTCGGACAAGCTCAGGCGCCAATCGAGCGTGGCGCGCCGGACATCAACCATCGTTCCGACTGCCGGGCCATGGCGCCGGCTTGCCGGTTTGCTCCGGTAATCATCGGAGGTCTGCGGGACCTCCGGACCCGCGCGTTCGGAACGCCATTCAACGTGAGCCGTCGGCGCACCGCATCAGGAGAATTCATGGCCGTTACCGCTAGCACCACGCCATCGCGCGAAGACTTTGCCGCGATGCTCGAGGATTCGTTCCACTCCGGGAATCTGCACGAAGGGTCCGTCATCAAGGGGACCGTCGTCGCCATCGAAAAGGAAATGGCCGTCATCGACGTCGGCCTGAAGACGGAAGGGCGGGTCGCGGTCCGCGAGTTCACCGGCCCGGGCCGCCAGGGCGACCTCAAGGTCGGCGACACCGTCGAGGTCTACCTCGAGCGGGTCGAGAACGCGCTCGGCGAGGCGGTGCTCTCGCGCGACAAGGCGCGGCGCGAGGAGAGCTGGGGCAAGCTCGAGAAGGCGTTCCAGGGCAACGAGAAGGTCCAGGGCGTCATCTTCAACCAGGTGAAGGGCGGCTTCACGGTCGATCTCGATGGCGCGGTCGCGTTCCTGCCGCGCAGCCAGGTCGACATCCGACCGATCCGCGACGTCACTCCGCTGATGAACGTGCCGCAGCCGTTCCAGATCCTCAAGATGGATCGCCGGCGCGGCAACATCGTCGTCTCCCGCCGCACCGTGCTCGAGGAGACCCGCGCCGAGCAGCGTCAGGAGCTGGTGCAGAACCTCGAGGAAGGCCAGGTCATCGACGGCGTGGTCAAGAACATCACCGACTACGGCGCGTTCGTCGATCTCGGCGGCATCGACGGCCTGCTGCACGTCACCGACATCGCGTGGCGCCGCGTCAATCACCCGTCCGAGGTGCTCAACATCGGCCAGCAGGTCAAGGTCAAGATCATCAAGATCAACCACGAGACCCACCGCATCTCGCTCGGCATGAAGCAGCTGCAGGCGGATCCCTGGCAGGGCATCGAAGCCAAGTTCCCGGTCGGCGCCCGCTTCACCGGCCGCGTCACCAACATCACCGACTATGGCGCGTTCGTCGAGCTCGAGCCCGGGATCGAGGGCCTCATCCACGTGTCCGAGATGTCGTGGACCAAGAAGAACGTGCATCCCGGCAAGATCGTCTCCACCTCGCAGGAGGTTGAGGTGCAGATCCTCGAGGTCGATCCGGTCAAGCGCCGCATCTCGCTCGGCCTCAAGCAGACCATGCGCAATCCGTGGGAGGTCTTCGTCGAGAAGTACCCGCCCGGCTCCGTCATCGAGGGCGAGGTCAAGAACAAGACCGAGTTCGGCCTGTTCCTCGGGCTCGACGGCGACGTCGATGGCATGGTCCACCTCTCCGACCTCGACTGGAAACGGCCGGGCGAGCAGGTGATCGAGGAGTTCAAGAAGGGCGACCACGTGCGCGCCCAGGTGCTCGACGTCGATGTCGAGAAGGAGCGCATCTCGCTCGGCATCAAGCAGCTCGAAGGCGATCCGTTCGCGGAGGCCGGCGAGCTCAAGAAGGGCACGGTGGTGACCTGCGAGGTGACCGAGGTGAAGGAGGCCGGGCTCGAGGTGAAGATCGTCGGCACCGATCTCACGTCGTTCATCAAGCGCGCCGAGCTGGCGCGCGATCGCGGCGAGCAGCGGCCGGAGCGGTTCGCGGTCGGCCAGAAGGTCGACGCGCGCGTCACCCAGTTCGACCGCCGCACCCACAAGGTCCAGGTCTCGATCAAGGCGCTGGAGGTGGCGGAAGAGAAGGAGGCGATCGCCCAGTACGGCTCCTCCGACTCGGGCGCGACCCTCGGCGACATCCTCGGCACCGCGCTCAAGCGCGCCACCGAGAAGAAGGAATGAGCGCGGCGCCTGCGCTCCCTCTGCCCGCACGCGGGAGAGGGTCGGGGTGAGGGGCTCTGTGCGGGCGCTCAGGCTCGCGGCAGCGCCCCCACCCGACGCGCTTCGCTCGCGCTTGCGCGTCGACCTCTCCCCGCACGCGGGGAGAGGTAAAGGATCCCTTCTGCTTTTGCTTTCGTCTGCGGCAATTGCGGCGCCTTGCTCGGCGCCATTGACCGGAGTTTTCCTTCGCGGCACGGTTCGCGCGCGAATCAATCGAGGAGGCAGCCCATGTCGCTCGATGCCGATCACATCGTCGACCGCCGTCGCATGCGGCGCAAGCTCACGTTCTGGCGGGTGCTCGGCGTGCTGCTCGCGATCGCCGCGATCACCGTCGCGCTCGCGCCGCGCGGCCTGCCCACCCCGGGCGGCGCCCGCATCGCACGCATCACCATCAGCGGGCTCATCCGCGGCGATCGCGAGCGGGTCGAGGCGCTGGACCGGCTCGGCAAGGCGCGCGAGGCCCGCGCCGTGATCGTCCACCTCGACAGCCCCGGCGGCACGACGGCCGGCTCGGAGGAGTTGCACGACGCGCTGCGGCGGCTCTCCGAGCGCAAGCCGATGGTCGCCGTGGTCGACGGCATGGCGGCTTCCGGCGCCTACATCGCCGCCATGGCATCCGATCACATCGTCGCCCGCGATACCTCGCTGGTCGGCTCGATCGGCGTCCTGTTCCAGTATCCGAACGTCGCCGATCTTCTCAGCAAGATCGGCGTGCAGGTGGAAACCGTCCGGTCGAGCCCGCTCAAGGCCGCGCCCAACGGCTTGGAGCCGACCAGCCCGGAGGCGCGCGCTGCGCTCCAGTCCATCATCATGGATTCCTATGCGTGGTTCCGCGGGATGGTGCAGGACCGCCGCAAGCTCAGCGGCGAGGCGCTCGACCGGGTCGCCGACGGACGGGTCTTCACCGGCCGCCAGGCGATCGGCCTCAAGCTGATCGACCAGATCGGCGACGAGCAGACCGCGGTCGCTTGGCTCGCCAAGGAGAAGGGCGTCGACCCGAAGCTCCCGGTGCTGGACTGGAAGCTCACGCCGCGATTCTCCGACCTCTCCTTCCTGCATCTCGGGGCCGCGGCTCTGCTCGATGCGGCGGGACTCGGCGCGCTGGCCCGCCGGATCGAGGACACCGGATCGCTCCAGGCTCTCGAGCGGCTCAATCTTGACGGTCTCCTGGCGCTTTGGCACCCTCCTGGAGCCAATTGAGCGGCGGTTTCATGGCCCGCGCGGCCGAGGGGCGGCACACATGATCAAGTCAGAGCTCGTTCAGCGGATTTCGGAGCAGAACCCGCATCTCTACCAGCGCGACGTCGAGAACATCGTCAACGCCATCCTGGGCGAGATCGTTGCCGCCATGGCGCGCGGCGATCGGGTCGAGCTGCGCGGCTTCGGCGCCTTCTCGGTCAAGAATCGTCCCGCCCGCACCGGCCGCAATCCGCGCACCGGCGCGCATGTCGCGGTCGAGCAGAAATACGTGCCGTTCTTCAAGACCGGCAAGGAAATGCGCGAGCGGCTCAACCGGGACGACGCGCCGCCGTCCGGGCCGTCGGCATAGCGGACAGGCGCGAATCACCGCTCTGCCTGCTCCCTTTCCCCGCCAGAGCGGGGAGAGGTGAAGAGCCGTAACGGAAGTCCGCGACGATGCTGCGCAAGATCCTCACCGTTCTCATCCTCCTTCCGCTCGCGATCCTGATCGTGGCGCTCGCGGTCGCCAACCGCGAGGTCGTCACCGTCACCTTCGATCCGTTCGGCGGCCACGATCCGGCGCTGGCGCTGCGCGCGCCGCTGTTCGTGCTGGTCTTCATCTTCGTCCTCATCGGCGTGCTCATCGGCGGGGTCGCGGCCTGGCTCAACCAGCGCAAGTGGCGTCGCGCTGCGCGCCGGCTCGAGCGGGAGGCCGCGGCGGCGCGCGCCGAGGCCGACCGGCGGCGTCACGACCTTGCGATCCGCGACACGGCGGCGCCGCTCTCGCTGCGCCCGCCGGCTGCCTGACCCGTGGCGGACCAGCCGCTTCGCGTTCTCGGCCCCGACGACGTCAACGCGGCCCTGACCTATCCGGCGCTCATTGCGGCGCTGCGCGAGGCCTTTCGCGGCGACCTCACAGTGCCGGTGCGCCATCATCACACCGTGCCGCAGCCCGGCAACGACGCGACCTTGCTGCTGATGCCGGCGTGGAGCACCGACGGCGAGCCGGCCGAGCGCTTTCTCGGCTGCAAGATCGTCACCGTCTTTCCCGACAATGCGGCGGCCGGCAAGCCTTCGCTCCACGGCCAGTACCTGCTGATGTCCGGCGCGACCGGCGCGCCGCTCGCGCTGATCGACGCACGCGCGCTCACCGCCTGGCGCACGGCCGCGGCCTCGGCCCTCGCCGCCACGTTCCTGGCGCGCGCCGATGCCTCCCATCTCGTGATGATCGGCGCCGGCACGCTTGCGCCGCATCTGGTGCGCGCGCATGCGGCGGTGCGTCCAATCACTCGCGTGACCTTGTGGAACCGCACGCATGGCCATGCGGTGTCGCTCGCCTTCGGGCTCGCGGTCGGCGGCATCGAGGTCGAGATCGCCGATGACCTCGAGGCGGCGGTGCGCGCGGCCGACATCGTGTCCTGCGCGACGCTCGCGACCGAGCCGATCCTGCGCGGCGCCTGGCTCAAGCCCGGCACCCATGTCGATTTCGTCGGCGGCTTCACCCGCAAGACGCGCGAGGCCGACGACGAGACGGTGCGGCGCGCGCGTGTCTACGTCGATACGCGGGCCGGCGCGCTCAAGGAGGCGGGCGACATCGTCATTCCGCTGCGCCGGAAGGTGATCGACAAGAAGCAGATTGTCGGCGACCTGGCCGAGCTCTGCCGCGGCAAGGCGAAGTCGCGCACCTCCGACAAGCAGATCACGCTGTTCAAGTCGGTCGGCACCGCCATCGAGGATCTCGCTGCCGCGATGCTGCTGTGGCGCAGCCTGGGGTAGGCAGCCTGCGGTAGATTGTGCTTGTGCTATAATGGCTTGCGCGCTATTTCGAGGTCATCGGCGATCCAGTACAAGGGTGACGTCCGCCTCGATGCCGCGCTCCTGACCGGGCGCGACATCTGCTGGATTGCCCGCTCGCGCGGGCCATGACGGAGCAAGTTGAAACCGGTCCTGAGATGTCGCTGCTGATCAAAATCTGCGGCCTGTCCACGCCCGACGCGCTCGAGACCGCGCTCGAGGCCGGCGCCGACATGGTGGGCTTCGTATTCTTCCCGCCGTCGCCGCGCCACCTCGGGCTCGATACGGCGCGCGCGCTCGGCGAGCGCGTGCCCGATCGCGCCAGGAAGGTTGCGTTGTCGGTCGATGCGACCGACGACGAGCTGGCCCGCGTGATCGAGGCGCTGCGGCCCGATGTTCTCCAGCTGCACGGCCGCGAGAGCCCTGAGCGCGTCAAGGCCGTCAAGGCGCGCTTCGGCCTTCCGGTCATGAAGGCGCTGCCGGTCGAGCGGCGCGAGGATCTCGGCCTCGTGTCCGGCTACGCCGGGATCGCCGACCGGCTCCTGTTCGATGCGCACCCGCCGCGCGAGGCGACCCGGCCCGGCGGCCTCGGCCGGGCGTTCGATTGGCATCTCCTGGAAAACCTTGACCCTGGCCTCGCCTTCATGCTCTCAGGCGGGCTCGATGCGACGAACGTCGCCGATGCGCTCGCGATCACGCGAGCGGGGGCGGTCGACGTCTCCTCGGGCGTCGAGCGTGCCCCCGGCGAGAAGGATCCGGACAAGATCCGCGCCTTCATTCGCGCCGCCCGCATTCCCGCGAAGCATCTCCAACGAGAAGACGTCACGACCCGCCCATGACCGTCCAGCGGCCCAATTCGTTCCGTACCGGCCCCGACGAGCGCGGGCACTTCGGCATTTTCGGCGGGCGCTTCGTGGCCGAGACGCTGATGCCGCTGATCCTCGACCTCGAGAAGGCCTACGCGGCCGCCAGGGCCGATCCCGCCTTCCAGCGCGAGATGGACGGCCATCTCGCGACCTATGTGGGGCGGCCCTCGCCGCTCTATTTCGCCGAGCGGCTCACCGCCCACTGCGGCGGGGCGAGGATCTACTTCAAGCGCGAGGAGCTCAACCACACCGGCGCCCACAAGGTGAACAATGTGCTCGGGCAGATCATGCTCGCGAGGCGCATGGGCAAGACGCGCATCATCGCCGAGACCGGCGCCGGCATGCATGGGGTCGCCACCGCCACCCTGTGCGCCAAGTTCGGGCTGCCCTGCGTGGTCTACATGGGGGCGGTCGACGTCGAGCGGCAGAAGCCCAACGTGCTGCGCATGAAGATGCTCGGCGCCGAGGTGCGCGCGGTGCAGTCCGGATCGCGCACCTTGAAGGACGCGATGAACGACGCGCTGCGCGACTGGGTCACGAACGTCGCCGACACCTTCTATTGCATCGGCACGGTGGCGGGTCCGCATCCCTATCCGGCGATGGTGCGGGACTTCCAGGCG
>DASTZX010000052.1:0-2243 GCA_035764045.1 Xanthobacteraceae bacterium
CGATCTTTTGTCGTCGGTCAGAGACACAGCGCGCTTCTTCAATTCGCCTTCGAGCCAATTCGCCTTCGAGCCAACGGGTCCGGCCTTCGGCCGGCCCGATGCCAGGCTCCGCGAGCCCCGGATGATCGGCCGGAGACTCTCCACAAACGCCGTAGCACCGCATCGGCCGTCGCCTTTCGAGGGCCGCGCTTCGTGCGGCCGCCTCAGGGTGACGGGAAGAGGATGTTTAGTGCGGCCGCTCGGTCTTCGCCAGCGCCACGCTCACGGCTTGCAAGGTCGCGTCGCCGCCCTGTGCGATCGCGTCCTGCACGTCCGCGCCCTTGCCGAGGGCCCCCATCTGGCGCTGCCGCTGCACGGTCGCATTCGCCATATGGGGATCGATGCCGAGCTCGCGCAAGGTATCGGCGACCTCTTCCATCTCGGCGGCGCGGCGGGTGCCATGGTTCGCCATGCGCTCGAGGTTGTAGGCGAGGATCCGATTCCAATCGAGGGTCGGGAAGCTCTTCGACAGCGAGGCGAGAATCTGCGGCACCACGCCCGCGCGCTGCGCGGCGAGGAAACATTCCTGGGTCAGCGCCTCCATGCCCTTGATCATGACGCTGCGGACCATCTTGATCGCGGCGGCCTGGCCGATCTCCGGCCCGGCGATCGACGGCTTCATGCCGAGCTCCTGCATGACCGACTGGATCGCCTCCGCATGCGGGCCGGCGAGCAGCACCGGCGTCTGGTGGCGCGCCGGATGCACCGGCGCCATGACGGCGACGTCCACATAGCGCGCGCTCCCGTCCAGATGCCGGGCGGTCGCCTGCTTGCGGCCGGGCGAGACCGAGTTGATGTCGAGATAGAACTGGCCCGCGGTGAGATGCGGCTTGGCCTGCTGTGCGGCCTCGAAGCTCGAGGCGGCGGTGACGGCGGCAATCACGATGTCGGAGCCCTTGATGGCATCGGCGGCGGAGGCGCCGAGCCGCACCCCGAGCTCCTCGCCGGCATTGCGCAAGCGGGCGCCTCCGGGCTGCGGAAACAGGACGTCCCAGGCCGCCATGGTCGTGACGCCGGCGCCGCGCAGACCGGAGGCGAAGGCCTGGCCGGCTTCGCCGAATCCGATGAAGCAGAGGCGGGGAGTATTGCGGGACATCATACGGCCCTGTCGGATTTCGGGTTCAGGGGATTCGCGTCATGGCTGTACAGGACGGCGACAGGATCAGCCGCGACCCGTGGGTGAGACTTACGCTCCACCATGACGGCAGGCAAGGCGGGGGCTTCATCACCGGATCCACAACCAGCGGTAAGCCTCTGTTGGACCGTTGTTATGCCAGATCGATCGAGGGCGGGACGGGAGCTCACGCAGAACGCGAGCCCTCGAATTGCCATCCGTTACGGCGACGGATCATCAACAGTGGTATAAACTTCCCGTAAAATTTTGGCTTGCCGGTATCATATTGTTTGACCCAAGGTAAATTGGTCAATAATTTCTTGACGGGGAAAGGCGGCCTCACGGCCGGGTGGACGCTACAACTTGAAATGGAACCTTGGGCCAGAAATGGCCTGCGGGAGCGTCGACATCACGTGAGCCGTCTGGCCGGTATCCCGAATGCTGCGTTGAGAGCACGCGAGCACGCTCGTGCGTCGTGCCTTTTCGTTTGCCGTGAGGGGGGAGCAGTCGGCGCCGCCCCGGCCCGATCCGAGTATTACGGTCAATTCCTTCTACGTCCCACCGCGTCCTTCACCCCCTTCGCATGAGTATTCATCCCGCGCTTCCGTCGGAAGCCCGGCCAACCTGGGATTGTCACAATGGGCGATGATCTGACATCCACGCTGACGCTCAGCACCGACCAGACCGATTACGCGCCGGGATCAACGGCGACGTTCACGGTCGATGGCGTGACGGCCGGTGACACGTACGACTTCGTCGTCACCGACATCTACGGCAACCCGGTCAGCGGCACGAATTTGCCGTGGGACGTGGTGGCGAACGCCGATGGCACGCTGACGACCACATGGGCAGTCGGCATGGATGCCTTGGGCGAGGCGTTTCAGGTGACTGTGGTCGACGAGACCACCGGGCAGATCGCGACGGCGAGCTTCACCGACGGGCTGCATGCCCCGGTCCAGGCGGATGTCTTCGTTGGAACGACGGACACCGGCGGCACGACGGTCGGCAATGGCCTGGTGTTTCTGACCGGCGATGTGAATACGTCAACCGGCACCGGGATATTTCCGTCATTCGTGCTGATCCAGAACAC
>DASTZX010000053.1:0-17183 GCA_035764045.1 Xanthobacteraceae bacterium
TCCGCTCGAGAGCGCCACCGCGGCGCGCGACGAGCTCATGCGGTTCCGCCGCACGCTCGCGACGGCCGGCCGCGAGCACGGCGTCGGCATCGTCGCCGCCGGCACGCATCCGCTGGCGCGGCCGCACCAGAACCGCACGACCACGACAGGCCGCTACGCGGAGGTCATCGATCAGCTCGGCTGGGTCGGGCTCGGCAGCGCGCTCTGCGGCCTGCACGTCCATGTCGAGGTGCCCGAGCCCGATCGGCGCGCCGACATCATGCGGCGGCTGGTGCCGTTCCTGCCGATGCTGCTCGCGCTCTCGACGTCGTCGCCGTTCTGGGCCGGGTTCGACACCGGCCTGCTCGGCTACCGCAACGCCGCCAACGACGCCTTCCCGCGCAGCGGATTTCCGGAGATGTTCGCCACTGACGCCGAGTACCGCGCCTATGTGGAGGCGCTGACCAAGGCGAACATCATTCCCGACGCGACCTATATCTGGTGGGCGCTCCGCCCGGCGCTGCACCACCCGACGCTCGAGCTGCGGCTCACCGACGTGTGCACCTGCGTGGACGATGCGGTCGCGATCGCGGCGCTCTACCGCGCGCTGGTGCGCCACGTCGCCCGTCACCGCGAGACGAACGCGACGTTCTCGGCCCTGGCGCGGGCGCTCACCGAGGAAAACCGCTGGCGCGCGCAGCGCTACGGCACCGACGGGACCTATGTCGACGCGGAGACGGCCGAGGCAAAGCCGTTCCGGGCGCTCCTCGACGACGTGCTGGCGCTGATCGGCGAGGACATCGCGGCGTTCGGGCACGAGGCGGAGGCCGCGCATCTCCGGCGCATCGTCGCGCGCGGCACCTCGGCGCACCGGCAGATCGAGGTCTATCGCGCCCTGCGCGCGGAAGGCCAGCGGGCGGCGCTGCGCGGCGTCACCCGCTGGCTGATGGCGTCGACCGAGGCCGGGGACTTCGTTCCGCCCGGTGCGCCGCTGGAACGAAACCTTCCGGCGCACAGTTAGCCGACGGATCCCCGACGCCGGCGCTCGGGATGGAACCGAAGCCAATGGCTGCCTCCGAGGCGATCCGTGCGATCTGGCGGGAGCACCTGGCTCAGGCCGAACGACACGTCGCCCTCGGCGAAGAGCACATCGCCAAGCAGCGGGGGATCGTTGCCGACCTCGAGCGCGACGGGCACGACATCAGTGCGGCGCGCGACCTGCTGGACCAGCTCGAGCAGATGCAGGAGCTGCATGTCGCCAACCGCGACCGGCTGCGCAAAGAGCTCGGGGTCAGTTGAGCTCGGCGATCCGGCTTTTTTCGCGTGGGCTACTCATGAAAAAGGACCCGTCATCCTGAGGCGGCCGCGCACTTGCGCGGCCCTCGAAGGATGATCGGCCCCGGCGGCGCAACAAGTGCGCAAGCGGCGACGCGGCGGCCCTTCGAGGCTCGGCGCTGCGCGCCGAGCGCCTCAGGGTGACGGTCCTTTCTCAGCACACCTCGCGCCGCGTCGCGGGGTCCGTCAACTTTGTGCGCGCGACCCTGTCTTGTGACGCAAACCGGACTCAAATTCAGGAAAATCCAGGAGAAACTCGATTCGATCGCAGGCGCGAACGATTGGCAGGAACATTTTGTGCAGTGCGTGCGTTCCTGGCCCGGTACTCTCCTCCGACCGACTCGTCCTTTGGTCCTTTCACGGACTTGCCATGACCCCATCCGGCCAACCCTCAGCTTCGCGTGCCCCCAACGAGCCCGACTGCCTTGAAGAACGCGAATACCTCGAACGTCAGCTGAAGAAGTCGCCCGATTTCCACCTCTACCTGCTCACCCGTTCGCGCAAGGATCGGGCCCGCATGGAGCAGGTGCTGCTGCAGATCCCTGCCTTCCGGCGCTGGCATCTCCTGACCAGCATGATGCAGCCGGCCCTCGACGCGTCCTGACGCCGGCCGACATCTCGCATTTGCGCCGGTTCCTGCGTGACTGAGACCGTCCGCCGTCTCACCCACAACATCTTCCGCATCTTCCGCGACATCTCATCCGCGACGCCGTCGAGATCCGCCAGGGTCCTGGATCGGGCGGTCCGCGCCATCCTTCGCCCATCGTTCGCAGACAGCCCGGCCGGCGCATCGATCCGCAGCGCGACGACCAAGCGCGGCGAAGGTTCGTCGGTAACAGTACGTCGCCATTGTCGCAAACCACATCATGCAAACCGCATCATCATGTCGTCGCGCGCGCGCCGGCACTCCGCCGCGTCGCGCCGCGCGCACGCACAAACCTTGTTCGATCATGCGGCGACGGGCGTCCTGATGCGGTGCGCGTGAGCGCGCCGCGCGCGACGCGCCATTCGGGTGCGAGTCAGGAACCATTCACATTCTGGCCGCGTTTGCTCGGTGCATCTTGAGGAGGCCTCAATGGACGAGCCACGCGACGCGCGCGCGCAACAGGCGAGCAACATTCTGCACAGTGCCGCCGAGATGGCGAGCGAATCTGCGTCGAGGGTGTCGGACGCCGCCCAGGCGGCCGGACAGAAGGCGAAAGACACCGCGTCGGCGCTGGCCGGCCAAGCGGGCGAGCACGTCAAGGGCGTGCTCAACGACCAGGTGAATGTCGGCGCCGACCTCGTCGGTCATGTCGCCGACTCGGTTCGCGCCGCGGCCGATAACCTGCAGCCGAACTCGCCGCAGCTCGCCAGCATGGCGCGGCTCGCCGCCTCCGGGATCGACGACCTCTCCGACCGGCTGCGCGACCGCAGGGTGGAGGATCTCTATCAGGAGGCGTCGGACTTCGCCCGCCGTCAGCCCGCCGCCGTGTTCGGCATGGCGGCGCTGGCCGGCTTCTTCTTTTTCCGGGTCGTGAAAGCCGACAGCCGGTCGAGCGACTACGGCGCCGGCGAGGGCGGCTACGGCGAAAGGTATGGCACTCGCCAGGGCGGATACCCCGGCTCGCAACGCGACTACGCCGGCGCGCAGAGCGGCTACGCCCCAACGGACGAGCGGCGCCATGGCATTTGAGCTGTCGCAGAGTGAGTTCCTGCGGACGATAAGGCGCCTCCTCGAGGACGGCTCCGATCTGGTCCGCAAGGAGATCGCGCTGGCGCGCGCCGAGGTGATGGCGAAGATCAGCGAGCGGGTGCAGGCGGCCGTGTGGTTCGCGGTCGCCGGCGTGCTCGGGCTGATGGTCCTTCTCCTGGTTCTCGAAACGATCGTGTTCGCGCTGGTCGCCGCCGGCCTGCCGCCCTGGGCGGCGTGCCTGTGCGTCGCCGTCGCGGCGGCGATCCTCGCCCTTTGCGCCTTTGGCTACGGCCGGTCGGAGATGCGCAGCGAACTCGCCCCGACCCGCAGCATGGCCCAGATCAACGAAGACGTCCGCACGGTGAAGGAGCAGCTATCATGAGCGCGCGCGATACCTACGGCCAAGCCGCCGACTGGCTCGTGTCCACGGCCCGGCGCAATCCCGAAGCCCTGCTGGTCCTCGCCGCCGGCTGCGCGCTGCTGATGCGCAGCAGATCGTCCGACAACATGTGGACGCGCGACGAGTCTTCGAGCAGCTACTACCGCGATGTGGAAGCGCGCGGCCGCAGCGTCGGCAACGGAATGTCCTATGACGAGGCGCAAGCGGAGGCCCGTAACATTGGCCAGGACATGTCGGACGCGGCCGGGCGCGGCGCCGAGGCGGTTCGCGGCTATGCCTCCCAGGTGACGGACCGCATTTCAGGCGCTGCGGCGCCCTATGCCGAGAGGATGTCGGGCTTCGCGGGCCAAGTGCGCCAGTCGGTCGCCGATCTGCCCAACCAGGCGATGTCGCGCGTGCAGGGCGGGTTCGCCCAGGTTCTGCGCGAGCAGCCGCTGGCGCTCGCGGTGGCGGGCCTCGCGGCCGGCGCCGCCGTCGCGGCGCTGTTCCCGGCGAGCGCGGTCGAGCGGCGCGCCTTCGGGCCGGCGCACGACGCGATGGCGGACGCGGCGAACCGCGCCGTGGACTCGGTGACGACGGCGGCGAGCGAGACCGGCGAGCGGCTCAAGCAGACCGCCGAGGAGAGGGGGCTCCATCCGGAGGGCCTCAAGGATCTCGCGCGCGACGTCGCCGGAGAGTTCGCCGACCGCGTGGCGGGCCAGATGTCGGGATCCGGCTCGTCGGTGCCGCCGACCGAAGCCGGAAGCCTCGCGCCCGAGCAGGGCGAGGAGCATCACCGCGGCAGCGGCCAGACGGCAGGCGCCGGGGCCTCGACGCAGAATCCCGGAAGCCGGAAATGAGCGACCTGGACAGGCTCGAACGCGAGGTCGCCGACGCGCGGCGGCGGGTCAAGGCGGACCTGCAGCGTCTGCGCGCGCCGAACGTCAGCCTGCGGAATGAGCTCACCACCAGCACCCGCCGCTCGGTGGATGATTACCGGGATCGTTTCCTCACCAATCTCAAGGATCGTCTCGCCGCCAATCCGGTTGCGACCGCGGCGATCGCGGCCGGGATTGCCTGGCGCCTCGTCCGCCGCCCGCCGATCGCCACGATGCTGATCGGCGGCGGGCTCGTGAGCCTGCTGCGGACCGCGCCGGTGCCGGGCGCCTACGATCACGCCGAGGCGCGGGCGCGCGAGGTGGTGGACGACGTCTCCGACTGGGCGGAGAACGTCAGGGACACCGTGCAGGATCGCGCCGAAGCGGTGCGCGATGCCGCACGCCACGCCGCGGACACCGTGAAGGACACGGCGGCGCGCGGCGCGCAGATGGCGGAGCAGGTGCGCGCGAGTGCGGTCGAAGCGGGCCGCGCGGCCGCAGACACCGTGCGGGAGAAGGTTGCGCGCGGTTCGAAAGCCGCCCAGGACTGGCGCGCCCAGACGCAGACGCAAGCCGAGAACTGGCGCGAGGAGGCGCTTGTGCACGCCCAGGATTGGCGCGGGCAGGCGCAGACGCAGACCCAGAATTGGCGGGAGCAGGCGGTAGAAACCGGCCGCGCTGTCGCGGGCAACCTGTCGGCACAGGCGGCGGCCCTGCGTCAACGCGCGCCGCGGGTTGCGGACTCGATCCAGCAGAACCGGGACGGCGTCCTGCTCGGCCTGGCGAGCGTCGCGCTTTTGGCGGCGGTCGGCTTCTCGGCGCAGCGCCTGACCGACAACCGGCTGCCGCCGCGCTGACCAAAGTGTGAGACGATGGGTCTGTTCAGCGACAAGAGCGTGCTCGACGCGGCCATCATCGCCTCGGCGCAAGCGGTCGAGCACGACGGTACGGCACCCTGATCGCCTGGGCGGAAGAGCTGGGGCGCGACGACGTGGTCCGCCTCCTCACGACGAACCTCGATGAGGAGAAGGCGGCCGACAGGAAGCTGTCGACCGTCGCGTTGCGCAAAGGCGTCAACCGCCGGGCCGCGAGCGAGGTCTAGCGCCGCGCCGGGCCGTCGCCCGAGCCCGCGGCCTGTTTGGCTGCAAGCTCAGCCTCGCGGGCGAGGCGGAGCCTCCGCAGCTCGTGCGTGCGATCGAGCAAGGCCTGTTGGGCCGCGCGGTACTCCGCCATCGCAATGGGGGCGTCCGCGGCCTGCTGCTGACGATGTTTGAGCCGCTCTCTGGCGCGAGCGGCGGGAGAAATGGGTCTAGCCATGACACTGGGTCAACGCCCGGCGGGACGAATGGTTCCATCCGGGGAACAGGCGCCGGAACCCGGCGGAGGCCCGCCCGGCGATCTGCAACTCAGTCTTGGAACCGAGCCCAAAACCAGTCCTGAAACCCGGTTCGCCGGCCAAGCCCGCGGCTTAGTCCTCCAATGTCTTCAACACCGCCCGCGTGAGCTGGGCGGGATCCTGCTCGCCGCATCCGGCCATCTCGATGATCCGCGTGGCAACGGTGGCCCGGTCGCTCTTGTGAACCAGTCCAAGCGTCCGGCAGGCGTCGTCGAAGGCGAGCCCCATCGCCTGAACCGCCTCCGGATAGAAGACGTGATAGTCCTGCCTCGCTGACAAGCGCGGTCCCTCATGCCGTCCCGAGATTTTCGAATCGCGATGTCCAGAAGTAAATGGCCGTCAATCCCCACCCTGTGGACAAGCGGTGGATAAGCGCCTCGCGCGCGAAGTTACGATGCAGCGTTGCACCATAGCACCGTCGCCGCGCTCTCTTTACCACTCCCCGCGTGCGGGGAGAGGTCGACGCGCGAAGCGCGGCGGGTGAGGGGGCGTCGCCGCGAGTCGTTACGTCCGCTTCAGCGTGATGAACCTGAGCGCCCTTCACCCCGACCCGCCTTCGCGCTTCGGGCTACGGCGGGCGAGTGGGCGCAAATGCTCTGACCTCACCGCGCCCGACCTCGACGGTGTCGGCGCGCGTGACCAGCGCCGGGGGCGGCGGTCTTGTCGCAGCATAAAAGGCGAACGCGACCGATCACGGCAAGCGCATTTTGGCGCGGTCGGTTGCAACCCAACTTGCACCCGAAGATGTCGCGGCGTTATCCTCGCCGTATCCGTACGGAGGTGGGCAGCGCTTATTTCCGGAGGAAATCATGCCGATCTACATCTCGCGCGGTCGTTTCACGCCAGACGCGGTCAAAGGCATGTTGAACAAGCCCGAAAATCGCGAGGACGCCGTCGCCCAGCTCTTTCGCAGCACCGGCGGCCGGCTCATGGGATGGTACCTGACGTTCGGCCGCCATGACTGGCTCGCCATCGGCGAATTCCCGGACGAGAAGGCGGCCGCGTGTGCGATCATTGCCGCCGCCGCGGGCGGGAGCCTGTCCGACATCGAGACGACGGTCGCGATGACGGCGCAGCAGGCGGCGGAGACCTTCCGGGCTGCGGGGACGGCAGCCAAGGACTTCCGCAGCGCCGGACGGCACGCCGCATAGGGCCGCGAACCCGAAGTTCGCGTGACTTCCCGGCGAGTCCGTTCGCGAGCTTCAGAATCGGGACACTCGCCGCAACGGCTCCGTAGCCGCGGCCCGGGTTGCGCGCGCGCAACTCGGCTGCGGCTGCGTCTTTCCCACGCCGACATTGACGCCGGTCAAGGCGGCCGCGGCGGCGCGCCGCTATGAGTAGGCCCGTGGGTCTTTCGTTCGACGGACCTTCCCGGCACCCCCAACACCACCAACCGTCATCGGCGTGGCGGAGATCAAGGAGTACAGCATGCGACGTTCCGTATTCGCGCTCGCCGGCATCGCCACCGTGATCGCCTGTGGCGGGCCCGCCCTGGCGCAACAGCGCGAGCTTTCCGCAGACGAGGCGAAGCAGTTCTTTGCCCAGGTTCAGCAGGATGCGACCAAGCTCGTGCAGGGCGGCGATCCGGCGGCGATCCGCCAATGGACCGCGCGCCACCTGACGGACGACGCGAAGTTCAGGGTGCTCGTCGAGACGCTGCATGACAACCAGCCCAAGGCGTGGAGCGCCGCCGATCTGGAAAAAGCCGACATCGAGCGAATGCAGGGCCTGATGGGCGGCGCCCTGCTGCGATCGATCCAGGACTACGCGCTGCACATCGACGTGACCACGGTCGTCCCGCATGGTCCCGACGCCGCCACGGTGCAGGCGACGTGGAGCGACAGCGCGAAGATCGTCCCGCCGGCTCAGAGAGCCGCCGCGCAGGCTCAGAACACGGTCGGCCAGGCGCCGCAGAACGGAGCGCCGCCGACGACCGTGCAATTCAAGCGCACCGCGCAATGCGATCATCTTCTGGTGCGCGAGCAAGGCGAGCTCAAGCTCGGCCTCTCGTCCTGCCGAGGCCAGGTGCAGTTTTGAAAGCGCAGTTCTGAAAGCGCAGTTCTGAACGCGCAGTTCTGAAAATCCAGTCCTGACGTGCAGCGCCGACACGCGCCGAAGCAGAGTCGTACACCGATCTCGGGCAAGCCCCGAGATCGGCAAATCATGTTGCGAAAGTGGCAAGCGCGACTTGCGTGCGCGCTTTGCAACGAACGACCCGTTGGCTTTTACCTTTTGTCCCGTTGACCGTTACCTCTTCTCCCGTTGGGTGTTACCGCTGTTTCGAAACGAAACGCGTCGCGCAATTCTGCGCCGACACAAAAGCGACGACGCTCCGCCCCGCTTCCGCCGTTTCGCGATGACTAAATCTTAAGAGTCGATTCGTGCCGTTCGTTGTCCGGGGGGACATCATCGTGCCTGTTCAGGCAGCTATTGATCCGATCATGGTAAGGGGAGACGGGATGATGCATTCAGAGCGGGGTCGTCTGTCGTGGCAATCGACGCGCATTCGCCTGCACCGCCTCTCCGTTCTCCCGGCTCTCCTGATCTGCTATGCGGTGGTTCTCAACCTGGGACCGTTCGCGCGGCTCACGCAGGGGCAGACGATCCGGGGCATCTCCGTCTCCAACCAGACTGTCGCAGCGGCGGCGGTGGGGCGTGCGGAGGACCGCGCGAGGTACGACACCGAGATTTTCGCCTCGCTCGCGCAGCCGAGGTTTGAGGCGCAGCCGAGCCTCGAAACGCTGGTCGGGTCGGCGCCGATGACGCCGCTGGCGAGCCTGCCCGTCTCCTATGCGGCGCTGGCGCAGCCGGCGACGCCGCCGCTCGAATCCGAAGTGGAAATCGTTCAACCCGCGCCGACTCCGGTGAGCGATGTCCGTGCCCGCGAGCTCGCGGCGGATGACGCGCCCGTCGCCGGCATCTGGGCGCCGAGCGCCAGCGCGTGCTCGCTGCGCGACCTTCGCGACGGCTGGCTGCCGACCATCATCGATGCGGACGGCGCGCGCGCGGGCGATACCTTCTGCGCATTCGCCAATCGCAAGCAGACCGCGACCGGCTGGCGGGTGGTGGCGACCTGCTCCGACGCCCATCACCAGTGGACGGCGGCGGTTCGCCTCTCCGTCAAGGACGATCATCTGATCTGGACCAGCGCGCACGGGCGGCAGATGTACACGCGCTGCGCGCCGGATTCGATGATGACGGCCGCACGCTAGTCTTGGGGAAAGCCGTATCGCCCGCGCCAGCGGGGAAGGGGGGATCCGTAGCCCGTGTGGAGACGCGGGAGCGCCAGAACGGGGATGGCGTCTTCGCGTCCCATGCGGGCTACGGTTCGCGGCCTACGTCGCTTCCGCCCCCATGGCGGCGCGCTCCTCGACCGGGCTTTCTCCGCGGGCGAGGCTGAGCGCGCAGTTGATCAGGCCGACATGGCTGAAAGCCTGGGGAAAGTTGCCGAGCATGCGGCCGCTCAGCGGATCGAACTCCTCGGCGAGCAGGCCGACATCGTTGCAGCGCGCGAGCAGCCGATCGAACAGCCGCCGCGCCTCGGCGCGCCGGCCTTGCAGGATGTAATTGTCCACCAGCCAGAAGCTGCAGGCGAGGAACGCGCCTTCGCCCGCCGGCAGGCCGTCGCTCGGGTTGTCGGGCTCGTAGCGCAGCACGAACTCGCCGTCGATGACCAGGCGCTGCTCGATCGCGCGCAGCGTGCCGCGCACGCGCGGATCGTCGGGGGGAAGAAAGCCGACGATCGCCATCAACAGCAGGCTCGCATCGAGCCGCTTCGACTCGTAGGCTTGCACGAAGCTGTTGAGCGTGCGGTCGAAGCCGCGCTCGCAGACCTCCGCATGGATATCGTTGGCGATGGCGCGCCAGCGGTTCGCCTCCTCGCACGATCCGTCCGCCGCGAGCTCCGTGGCGACGCGATCGAACGCGACCCAGGCCATGATCTTGGAATGCACGAAGTGCTGGCGCGGGCCGCGCACCTCCCAGATGCCTTCGTCCGGCTCGCGCCATGCCTTGGAGAGATACTCCAGGATCACCGGCCGCATGGCGCGCCCGCGCGGGGTGATCTTCATCCCGTTCTTGTGGGCGACCGTCATGGCGTCGAAGACTTCGCCGACCACGTCGAGCTGGAACTGCTCGAACGCGGCGTTGCCGATCCGCACCGGCCGCGACTTCTCGTAGCCGGGCAGCCAGGGGATCTCCAGCTCGGGCAGCCAGCGCTCGCCGGCGACGCCGTACATGATCTGGATCTGGTCCGGGCTGCCGGCCATCGCGCGAATGACCCAGTCGCGCCAGGCGCTCGCCTCCTCGTAGTAGCCGAGGTGCATCAGCGCGAGCAGCGTGAAGGTCGCGTCGCGCATCCAGCAGTAGCGATAGTCCCAGTTGCGCACGCCGCCGATCCGCTCGGGCAGCGACGTGGTCGGGGCGGCGATGATGGCGCCGGTCGGCGCGTAGGTCAGCGCCTTGAGCGTGATGAGCGAGCGCATCACGGCCTCGCTCCACGGCCCCACCTCGGGGCAACGGTCGCTCCAGTCGCGCCAGTATTTCTCCGTGCGCGCGAGCGCGTCCAACGGATCGTTCGCCGGTGGCAGCGCGTGAAACGAGGGGCCGTAGGAAAGATAGAAGGGAACGGATTCATCGGCGGCGACCGTGAAATCGCCGACGGTCCGCAAGTCCTCGCCACGCAGCGCCACCGGTGTGCGCAGAACGAGGCGCTCCGGTCCGGCGATCGCGTCGTGCGTCTGCTCGTCGAGCCGCGTGACCCACGGGACGGTGGCGCCGTAATTGAAGCGGATCACGAGCTCGGTGTGGAAATCCACGCGGCCGGTCCGGCCCTCGACGATGCGCACGAGGTCGGCGCCGCCGCCCGGCGGCATGCAATCGATCAATGCCGCGACGCCGTTCTCGGTCTCGAATTCGGTCTCGAGAATGCAGGTGCCCGGACGGTAGCGCCGGCGCACCGCCCGCACGGCTGCCTTCGGCGCGATGCACCAGCGGCCGTTCTCGGACGTTCCGAGCAGGGCGGCGAAGCACGCGGGTGAATCGAAGCGCGGCCAGCACAGCCAATCGATCGACCCGTCGCGGCCGACCAGGGCCGCGGTCTTGCAGTCGCCGATCAGCGCATAATCCTCGATCCGCAGCGCCATATCCGTGTGCCCGCCGTGTTCCGGTCGGCCGCCCGCGCGCCCTGCGCGGTCGGCGATCTCCGGCTCTCCCATTTGACGCCGGAGCGGGCGCGGGGTTCCCGGGCGAGTGTCGGATTCCGAAGTTCGCAGCGACGTCTGAGCGAACTGCGGAATCGAACAGAGACGAGCCACGCAAAAATGCTAGTGCCGCTTTTGAACCCCGAAGTTCGCAAACGGTCTCGCCGAGACGTCGTGCGAACTTCGGGTTCGCGGCACGAGCCAATCGGGCAATTGCGTCATTGCTCGGGCACGCGGGGTTATCGGGCTGGCGCATAGCCAACACCTATGGCGGCCGCTCGCGCAGGCGATACGCGCGTGTGGATCGCTGAGGCCGCGCCGAACCCAGCGGGCTCACGCCGCGGTGCTTCGGCGATCGTCCTCCCGCTCCTGTCTATGCGCGCCGCTGTTGCGGGGCAGGAACGGCGGAAGAAGCAGCGGCACCCGATCGCTGATCGTCTTGCGCTGTGGCCCGCGGTCGGCCGGCGGCGGGGCCAAGGCCGCGGGCTCGCCGCCGCGCACGGCGTCGGCGAGGCGGTAGAGCTCGCACAGCAGCACTTCGATCTCGTCCGCCACTTCGCTCGCCACCATGGTCAGCAGGGCATGGAGCTCGCGCGCCTCCGGCACGACGGCCGCGGTCGCCGCGGTCGCCTCGCACAGGCTCGCGATCGCCGGCGTAAACTGCGCCGCCGCGTCCTGCATCCGCTGCTTGACGTCGTCGATCTCGCGTTCGATGCGCTCGCGCTCGCGCCGGGTCGTCTCCTCCGACAGCCGCGCCTCCAACTCGGCGATTTGCGTGGCGAGCGTCGTGACATTGCAAGCGAGCGCGTCGCGCTTGGCGCGCGCGCGATCGAGATCCTCGCTCAGGCTATGCACCAGGTCTTTCTTTCCGAACATCTGCCTCCTCCGAAGTTGGACGAACGGAGAGTGGGCCGCGCGCGGTGAACGCAAGCAGCGGCGAATGGGCGTTGTCGTTCTCGGCGCGATGGCGCGATGCGCCGAAGTAGTTGTCGAGCAGCGCGGTCTTTTCGGCGAGGGCCGCGCGCATGTCGCGAATGTCGCGTTTGCGGGCGCGTGCGAACCGCTCGTCGGCGGCGCTCATGCGAACAGCGAATTCGCCCGGCGACATCTGCTACTCCTCGCGAGCAACACAATGCGAATCGGCAGCTGCAAAAACATAACGCTGATTTGCGCGCGGTCGGTGGTATGCGTCGGGCGGTGCAATCGGCGGCGCCGGCGTCGCGAGGCGTCGACGTCGCGAGAGAAGCGGATCGTCGGATATCCGACCGTCGATGTCGCGCTGCCGGTATTTCGCCGATGTCGCACCGCCGGTATTTCGTCGTTTTCGCAGCGACGGTATTTGCGGCGTCTTCGGATCGGGAATGCGCTCGTGTGCATGTCGCGTCCGGCCGCCACCTTTCGAGCATATTTCAATCCGAGGCTGTCTCCGGTCGCGCTGCATGACGATTCGCCTGGGTGGGACGGACCGTCATCGCGGGGCACCCGCAGGAGCCCTCGGGTTCAGGCGGGCAATTCTCGAAACGCATCTCAGTCGAATACCTCTGCACTGGGTAAACTCGTTGGAGGGGGCAATATGAAATCGCTTGTCACTAAACGTTCGATCGTCATTGGGGGTCACAAGACCAGCGTCAGCCTCGAGGAGGCATTTTGGAAGGGACTGAAGGAGATCGCGGCCGACCGCCGGCTCACTTTGTCGGACATGGTCTCGGCGATCGACTCCGAGCGCGCCAACGGCAATCTGTCGTCCGCCATTCGGCTGTTCGTGCTCGATCACTATCGCGGCAGGACGGGCGCGGCGGCCGGCCCGCGAAGCGCTGGCGGTGAAAGCCCAGTCCAACCAGCCGGCGGGGGCGGAGAGCAGCGGGCGGTTGCCTTCACGCGCTGACGGCACGAACGAGAAGCGCGCGTCGCCGAGCAGAGTGCCGGCCAGCTTGCGGCGCAAGCGAAGCCAGCGTTGGCGAGTAGCTCGGGCGTCGCGGTGCGCGCTTTGCGAGTCGTGGCGGCGGAAGCTGAAGGCGTAAGCGGGGCCGCCGCGTCGCGGCCCCGCGAACCCGTGCGCCGCGTGCGCCGGGCCATCGCCAAAATTGCAACACCTTCCAGCCCAAATCCGCACAGACGAATCAGAATTTCTCCCGCCTTGTCCGTGTGGCGTTACGGACGCTTACGAGTGATGGAGGGAGACATGCCACAATTCGGGCCGGCTTGGGTATTGCGTGCGGTCGCTCCGGTTCTGCTCGCCGCATCAAGTGTGGCGACGAGCGATGTGCTGGGCGCCACCGAGGGCTGTGTCGTCAAGCCGAGCGGACCGGCTCCGCAGGGGCAGCATTGGTTCTATCGTTTCGATCGCGAGGCCAAGCGCACGTGCTGGCATCTTGGCTCCAATGTCGCGCGCATTGCGCTGCCGGGCGCGCGGCCCAAGAGCGCGACGGAGCGGCTAAACCCGGCTGCCGATGCGCCGGCGACGTCGGCGCGCGCGCCGCGACCGCAGCCGATGCCGGCGGACGCGACGGCGGCGCTGCCCGCCCCGACGGGAGGTGCGCCCGCAGGCGACAGCATCGGCCTCGATCTGCCCGGCTGGCCCACGGCCGGCCGATTTCCCGAACCGCCCCCAACCGCGGCGCCGCGGATTTCCGATGCGAGCGAGCGCGTGCCCGCGCCGACCGGCACGCCCGCGCCGGCGATCGCGCCGGCACCGGCCATCGCGCCCGATGTCGCGCCGCCGCCGACGTCCGTGCGACCCGCGCGGGCGGCGATCACGGGCGACGGCGAGGGCGATCATACGTTCGCGCTGATCATGATCGCGATGGCGTTGCTCGCCATTGCGGGCCCGGTGGTTCACGCGGCGCGCCGGCGCAGTGGCCGCAAAGTCGCGGCGCTGTCTGAAGACAGCAGGCACGCTTGGTCCACGCGGACGGTGAGCCCGCCCGCGCCGGAGTCGCGCGAAGTCGTCGGAGCATCGGCGCTGCGGCAGCCTGCGCCGCCGCTGAGTCCGCTCGATCGGCCGGAGACTCACGGGCAGCCGGAGCGGCGCGATCAGCCGAACGAGAGCGCTCAGTCGAAACGCGTTGCGTCGAAATACGTTCAGCCTAAGAGCGCCCAGTCGAAAGCGGAGCCGAAGAGGGGTCAGCCGAAGGAGAGCGTTCAGGCAAAGAGCGATCAGCCGAACGAGGGCGATCAGTCGAAGGCTGGCGATCAGCCGAAGGAAAGGGATCAGCCGAAGCTTGGTGATCAAACCGACGATCTTGTCGAGGGTCTGCGGCGCGTCGTCCGCGAGATGGTGGCAAAGCAGGAGGTCAGCGCGTCGGCCGCATGAGTGCGGGGTTGGGGGTGCGCCGGGCGCAAGCGGTTGGCGCATTGCCAGCGCGTAGCCCGGGTTTCCGTTCACGCAACCCGGGCTATGCTGCTGCACAGGTATCTCAAGCCCGATCCGCCGCGGGCGGGGAGCAAGCATGGCTGATGGTGGTCTTTGTCGAGCCTCGCGGCTCCCGGAGTCCCAGCGGACCAAATTTGACCGCCTGCGTCGATGCCGCGCACGTTCCGCACCTTGTCGGACCATCGCGACGGGCTGAATATTCCCCTTCGCCGCCTGCCAAGCACGGACGGCGCCAGGGAGGAATACGATGTTTGCTCGCATTCTTGCGGCATCGATCCTTGCCGCGTCTCTTCTGACAACCGGTATGACGACCGGCGCCGCTTCGGCGCAGACCTATCCCAATCGCCCGGTGACGATGATCGTCGGCTTCCCGCCCGGCGGCGTCGACGACACCATCGCCCGGATGATCCAGCCGGCGCTGGAGAAGGCGCTCGGCCAGACCATCGTGGTGGAAAACCTCGGCGGTGCGGGCGGCACCATCGCGGCGGCCAAGGCCGCCCACGCGGAGCCGGACGGCTACACGATCCTGCTGCACCAGGACGCGCTGGCGGCGGGCATGACGCTCTATCCGGATCGCACGTTCGACGCGATCAAGGACTTCGTCCCGATCGGCCTCATCAACACCGCACCGACCACGCTGGCCGGCCGTCCGACGCTGCCGCCGAACAATCTCGACGAGCTGTTGCGCTGGATGAAGGAGCCGAGACGCAATGCCCAGTTCGGACATCCGGGCGTCGGCTCGTTCGGGCATCTGGCGGACTCGCTGATCTGCCAGGAGCTCGGCTGGAAGGTGACGCAGGTGCCGTATCGCGGCGCAGGCCCGGCGCTCGTCGACCTGCTCTCCGGTCAGGTCGATCTGAGCATCATCGGCGGCGTGGTCGCCGCCCCACTGGTCAAGAGCGGCAAGCTGAAGGCCTACGCCGTGATCGGCAGGAAGGAGTATGCCGGCTTGCCGGGGCTGAAGACCTTCGGCGAGCTCGGCTACAAGAAGCTCGACATCGATTTCTGGCACATGCTGCTGACGCCGGCGGGCACGCCGCAGCCGATCGTCGACAAGCTCAATGCGGCGCTGCGCGCTACCATCGCGGACCCGAAGGTGCGCAAGCTGTTTGCCGACGCCGGCATGGACACCTATCCGGCCAGCGACGAGACGTCGACGGCCGCAAGCGCGCTGCTCAAGTCGGAGATCGAGCTCTGGGGCGACGTGATCCGCACCAACCACATCACCGGCGGCTGATCGCGCATCAGTGAACCCGGCCGATCCGCACCGGGCATGGCGAACGCCCGCCGCGGGCTCGCCGGAGTTGCGCTATGATCGTCGACCTCGGACAGGCCTGAGGTCGACGGGCTTCGCGCAATGACGGTGGCCGCACACGATTGGTGGCGCGATTTCTTTCAGCCGGTCGTCGGCGAGGCGATGTTTTCCGCGAAAGCCGAGGAATCGCGGATCGAGGTCGATCATATCCTGGCGCGCACCGGGCTCGCGCCGCCGGGCGAGGTGCTCGATCTCGCCTGCGGGGTCGGACGGCACGCGCTCGTGTTCGCGACCCGCGGCTTCGCCGTGACCGGCCTGGATTATTCCGCGCCGTTCCTGCGCGCGGCGCGGCGCAGCGCCCGCGCGGCAGGCTTGCGGATCCGGTTCGTTCAGGCCGACATGAAGGAGATCGGCGCGCGGTTCCCGGCGGCGCGGTTCGACCTCGTGGTCTCGCTGTTCAACAGCTTCGGCTATTTCGCGCGCCGGAGCGATGACGCCCGGATGCTCCGCGCCGTCCACCGCGTGCTGCGGCCGGGCGGCGCGCTCGTCATCAATACGCTCAACCGCGCCGGTGTCGCGCGGCGCCTCAAGCAGCCGATGACCTATGTGTACGAGCCGGTCCCCGACGTCCAGGTCACCGACGCGTCGCGCTATGACCCGCGGCGCCGGCAGACCCGCGCCGATTGGACGATCGTCGACGCCCGCGGCCGGAAGCCGCGCATCTTTCGCCACTCGGTCCGGCAGAATGTCTATTCGCATGCCGACCTCAGGCGGCTCTTGCTGACCACGGGATTTTCCGTCGAGACGATCTGGGGACCGTGGTCGGGCGATGCCTTCGACCCGAAGACGTCCTGGGACCAGACGGTGATGGCGCGGAAGACGTCGTAAGGCCGCAAATGTCATTTGCCGTCTCGTCGAGGAACCGGCGCCATCGCTCCCGCGTTCCGCCCGCATCGATCATCATCAAGGCGCGCCGTGGACGAACGTTACGAGGAATGGGTCGGGGCCGTCCGCGCTGGGCGCTTCGATCGCGCCTGGCAGATCAGCGACGCCCTCCTGCACGAGCGCGCGGCGCGGGGCGGATCGAAGCACGACGGCCCGCGCGCACAGCAGCAGATCTGGCGCGGCGAGCCGTTCGACGGCGCGCGGGTCTTGCTGCGCTGCTACCACGGCCTCGGCGACACCATCCAGTTCATCCGCTTCGCGCCGCAGCTGCGCGCGAGAGCGCGCGAGCTGATTGTCTGGTGCCAGCCCGAGCTGCTCGACCTGATCGCCGGCGTGCGCGGCGTCGACCGGGTCCTGCCGCTGCATGACGGTGCCCCCAACGTCGCCTACGACGTCGACGTTGAAAGCATGGAGCTGCCGCACGCGTTGCGCGTCGCCGACGATGTCGGTCGTGCCGTTCCGTACCTGCGGGCCGGAATCGAGCCGCATGGCGGGCGGGAGGACGAGGTTCATGTCGGGATCGTCTGGCAAGCGGGCGACTGGGGCCAGACGCGGTCGGCGCCGCTCGATGCGCTGGCGCCGCTGACGCAGGTTCCGGGCGTGCGGCTCCATGCACTCCATCCGGGCGCCGTGACCGGAGGCTTGCCGATCGGGGACCTGAGCACGGCCAGGATCGACAGGCTCGCGGCGCGAATGCGCGGTCTCGACCTGATCGTGAGCGTCGACACCATGGCGGCGCACCTCGCCGGCGCGCTCGGCCTGCGGGT
>DASTZX010000054.1:0-3381 GCA_035764045.1 Xanthobacteraceae bacterium
TTGGTGCCGCGCTGCACCACCGTGTCGCCGGCGCGAAGCGCGACCTCCTCGGTGTCGAGCACCAGGATCACCTCGCCTTCGAGGATCAGGCAGAGATCGAGCGTGCGGGTCTTCTGCATGTAGGGATGCGGCGCGCTCGGCGAAAAGGTCGAGGCGCGCGGCGCGCCCATCGCGGAAAAGAACGCGGCGACATCGGATGCGCGCAGGGTCCGCCGCCAGGCGTCGTCCGGCGGGATGGTCACGATCCGGCAGACGGAGCCGTGCGGCGGCGGCTCGAGCATGTGCGGCGTCAGCAGCGCGTCGCGAAACTGCCGCTCGAGACGCGGCGGCGATGCATCCGTGGTCCAGATGCGGGTCGAGGCGTAGCCCGGGCGCGCCGGATCGGTGCGCACGTCGGGCGACGGACCGTCGGCGATTGCATGGGATGCGCCGCGCGCGTCGTCGATGGTGACGATGCGGCGGACAGGCTTGATCGGCTCGGCCATCGCTCACTCCTCGAACTTGCCGCCCATCATGACGAAAGCCATGAGGCTGCCGGTGCGCGGATTGGTCCAGCCGTGCCAGTTGCCGAGCTGCACCACGACATCGCCCGGGTGCATCACGAGCTCGCCCGAGTCGAGGACGAGAACGCGCTCGCCTTGGAGCATGATGCCGTAGTCGAGCGTCTCCGACTTGTGGATCGGCGCGCTGAACGCATTCTGCCCGCCGCGCACCATGACGCCGTCGGCGCGCCGGCGCGGCTCGTGCAGTGGAACGTGGCCGGGATCCTTCGCGGGGTCGTAGTCCGCGGGTTTCGCCGGCGACTGCACGATGCGCAGATGGCCGCCTGCGGCCGGCGGCTCGAAATGGAACGGCAGGTTGCCGTCGTCCCGCTCGCCCGAGATCACCGCCGGCGCGGACTGATAGACCCACACGTCGGTCATGCAAGTGCCCTTGCTGACCGCGCCCGGATTGACATTGGGAGCGGCGCTGTCGAACAGCACGCGCGAGCGGCCGCTCGCATCGTTGCCGGTGACGACGCGGCGGATGGGTTGGATGGGATCGGGCATGGGTTTCCTTCACGCTGGTGGGACCGTATGAATACAGGAAACCCAACTGCGGAGGAACGGAATGACTGGAAGCGTGCGTCGGCTGAGTGCAATGGCCGCGGCGATCGCGGCTGTGATCGCGGCGGCGATGTCGGGCGCGACGCCCGCATTCGCGCAGGCGCAGGAGTTTCCCAACCGTCCGGTCAAGATCATCGTGGGGCCGAGCCCGGACGTGTTTTCGCGCATCATCGCCGAGCACCTGCAGGAAGCCTGGAAGCAGCCGGTGGTCGTCGAGTCGAAGCCGGGCGGCGGCGGCAAGCTCGCGGTCGCCAGCGTCACCGGCGCGCGGCCCGACGGCCATACGCTGCTGTTCGCCACTCCGACCTTCACGCTCGCCACCGCGATGCGGCTTGCGACCTACGATTTCGTCAAGGATTTCGAGCCGACCGCCCTGATCGGCCTGATCGCCTATGCGCTGGTGACCAATCCCAGCCTGCCGGTGAATTCGGTCGCCGATCTGGTGGCGTACGCGAAGGCGAAGCCCGGCAAGATCAACTGCGGCTCGGCCGGCTTCGGCACGGTGCCGCATCTCGCCTGCGAGACCTTCAACAAGGCCGCCGGGGTCCAGGTGGTCCACATTCCGTACAACAACGTCAATTCCGCCATGCTGGGCGTCATGGGCAACCAGGTGCAGATGTTCGTCGCGGTCTCAACCGTTGCGAAGCAGCAGATCGAGGCCGGCACGGTGCGCGGGCTGGCGGTGACCACGGCGCAGCGCTCCGCCCTGCTGCCGAAGCTGCCGACGCTTGCGGAATCGGGATTCCCCGGCTTCGTGATGCCGGGCTGGGGTGGCCTGATGGCGCCGGCCGGCACTCCGAAGCCGGTCGTCGACAAGATCAATGCCGAGGTGCAGCGCGCCGTTCAGGACCCGAAGGTCGCGCAGAAGCTCCTCGCGGTCGGGATGGAGCCGCCGCCGGCGATGTCGGCAGCAGGCTTCGGCAGCTTCATCAAGGAGGACCTCGCGCGCTGGACCGCGCTCGTCGATGCGGTCGGCCTCGACAAGCTCAAGGAGCAGTAACCGCGCCAGGATGGTGGGCTGCGGCCCGCGCGGCGGCGAAACACCGCGATTGTCGGCCGCGCGATCGGCTGATAGACAGCGCCGCCATGAAACGCAGCACCTCCCGCATTCTCACCACCCATGTCGGCAGCCTGATCCGGCCCGACGCCCTGCAGGATTTCCTGCGCGCCAAGCAGGCCGGAAAGGGGTTCGACGAATCCGCGTATCAGCGCTGCCTCACGGACGCGGTCGCCGCCGTGGTGCGGCGGCAGGCCGAGGCCGGCATCGACGTGGTCAGCGACGGCGAGTTCGGCAAGTCGATCAGCTGGTCGCAATACGTGCTCGAGCGGCTCTCGGGCTTCGAGCGCCGCCCGATCAAGGCCGGAGCGAACCCGTTCGCCCGCGGCGCCGACCGTACGCGCTTTGCCGAGTTCTATGCCGAGCTCGATGCCAAGGAGGCGCCCGCGACAGTATCGGAGTCGATCTGCGTCGGGCCGATCGCCTACACGGGACAGGCCGAGCTTCAGCGCGACATCGACAACTTCAAGGCGGCGCTCAAAACCGCCAAGGTCGAGGAAGCCTTTCTGCCGGTGGCGGCGCCGGGCAGCGTGATCCCGGACCGCAAGAACGAGTACTACAAGAGCGACGAGGAATGCCTGCAGGCTATCGCCGAGGCGATGCGCACCGAATACCGCATGATCGTCGATGCGGGCTTCATTCTGCAGCTCGACGACGCGCGCACGGCGGTGACCTACGACCGCATGGTGCCGCCCGGCACCTTCCAGGACTATCGCCGGTGGACCGCGATGCAGGTCGAGCTCATCAATCATGCGCTCGAAGGCATCCCGGAGGACCGGGTGCGCTATCACGTGTGCTGGGGAAGCTGGCCCGGCCCGCACACGACCGACGTGCCGCTCAAGGACATCGCCGACCTGATCATGAAGGTGCGGGTCGGCGCCTATGTGATCGAGGGCGCCAATCCGCGCCATGAGCACGAATGGAAGGTGTGGGGCGAAGCGAAGCTGCCGGCCGGCCGCATGCTGGTGCCGGGCGTGATCAGTCACGCCACCAACATCGTCGAGCATCCGGAACTGGTGGCGGAGCGGATCGTGCGGATCGCGAAGCTGGTCGGGCGCGAGAACGTCATCGCCGGCACCGACTGCGGTTTCGCCCAGGGGCCGTTCTACCGGCGCGTCCATCCGTCGATCATGTGGGCGAAGCTCGAGGCGCTCGCGGCCGGCGCGCGGCTGGCGAGCAAGGAGTTGTGGGGCTGAGCGTCCGTAGCGGCATTGTCAT
>DASTZX010000055.1:0-52433 GCA_035764045.1 Xanthobacteraceae bacterium
CATGACGCGCGGCAGGTTCCGCAATATCCCGCGTTCTTTCCCGCACGCGCAAAAATCTCTATGGTCCGGCCGAGCTTACACGGAGGGGTGATGACCGTCGTCATCGACGAGACAGCCAAGCGGCTGTCGTTCGGGCCCGACCACAAGGCGCTTGCCGACTTCGCCTCGGCCTCGAACGGCCGCGCGACCGCGTGGCTCGTGCTCGTCTGCCTGCTCACCTTCCTGCCGGGCTTCTTCACCCTTCCGCCGGTCGACCGCGACGAGGCCCGCTTCGCTCAGGCGAGCAAGCAGATGCTCGAAACCGGCGACTATGTCGACATCCGCTTCCAGGACGAGAGCCGTTACAAGAAACCGATCGGCATCTACTGGCTGCAGGCCGGCGTCGTGCGGCTGGGCGAAGCCGTCGGCGTCCCGCGGGCGCATGCGCGTATCTGGCTCTATCGCTTGCCCTCGCTGTTCGGGGCGATCGGCGCCGTGCTCGCGACCTATTGGGCCGCGCTCGCCTTCGTGTCGCGGCGGGCGGCGTTGATCGCCGGGCTGATGCTGGCGAGCTGCCTCCTGCTCGGGTTCGAGGCGCGGCTCGCCACCACTGACGCCATGCTGCTCTTCACCATCGTGGTCGCGATGGGGGCGCTCGGCCGGGCGTATCTGGGGGCGCATGGCGTCGCGCACGCGATGGCCCATCCGTGGCGCCTGCCGGCGATCTTCTGGACCGCGGTCGCGGCTGGGGTGCTGCTCAAGGGGCCGCTGATCCTGATGTTCGCCGGCCTGGCCGCTGTCGCTCTCATTGCGGTCGACCGCTCGGCCGCCTGGCTGATGCGGCTCAAGCCGGCCCTGGGTGTTTTGTGGATGCTGCTGCTCGTGCTGCCGTGGTTCATCGCGATCGCGGCCAAGACCGGCGACAGCTTCTTCGCCGAGTCGCTCGGCCATGATCTGTTCGCAAAGGTCGGCAGCGGCCAGGAATCGCACGGAGCGCCGCCCGGCACCTATCTCGTCCTGTTCTGGCTGACCTTCTTTCCCGGCGCGGTTCTCGCCGGTCCGGCAGCGCCCGCGGTGTGGCGGGCGCGTGCAGAGCCGGGCGCGCGATTTCTGCTCGCGTGGATCCTGCCGGCTTGGATCGTGCTGGAGATCGTCGCGACCAAGCTGCCGCACTATGTCCTGCCGCTTTATCCGGCAATCGCGATCCTGATCGCCGGCGTCGTCGACAATCACGCCCTCTCGCACGGACGATGGATGAAGACCGCGCCGATGTGGTGGTTCATCCTGAGCGTCGCACTCGCCATCGCCGCCGTGAGCCTGCATATCGCAGTCGGGCAGCAGGCAGGCGTCCTGGCCTGGCCGTTCCTGGTGGCGGGCGTCCTGGTCGCGCTGTTCGCGTGGTGGCTCTACGGCGTCGATGGACCGGAATCCTCGCTGCTGCGGGCCGTCACGGCCGCGATCCTCCTGTCCTGGGGACTGTTCGGCCAGACGCTGTCGGCGATCCCGCGTCTGTTTCCGGCGAACGATCTGGAGAAATACGTGCGCTTCACCGCCGGCTGCGATGATCCGCAGGTCGCCACCACCGGCTATCACGAGCCGAGCCTCGTGTTTCTCACCGGGACCGAGCTGCGGCACACGACCGGCGCCGGTGCGGCCGAGTTCCTCAAGCCGGGCGGCTGCCGTTTCGCGTTCGTCGAGGCGCATCAGGAGCGCTCGTTCGCGCAGCGCGCCGAGGCGCTCGGGGTGCGCTACGCCAAGGGCATGCGGGTCGATGGCATCAATGTCAGCGGCGGACGCGCGATCACCGTGACCGTCTACCGCGCCGAGGCCGGCCCGTGACGACCAGCCACCACCGGCCGATGACCGCACCGGGTGGATCGCCGCGCGCGGCGCCGGCGCGGGCCAGCGTTGTCGTCGCCAATGTCGTAGCCGGGATTGCCGCGCCCCTGCGCGCGCCGCGCGGCGCATTCGCCGGCCGCCTCGTGCCGGCATGGCGGCGCTTTGCACCGCTCGCGTTGCCGTTTGCCGCGCTCCTCGCCGCCGCGATGACCTGGCTCGACGCGCCGGCGATCGAGGCCGTGACGCGCTTGCCGCAGGGTTTTATCGAGACGATGAACGAGCTCACCGATTTCGGCCGCGGCGCCTGGCCGCTCACGCCGCTCGCCGCGCTGCTCGTCGCGAGTGTGGGGATCGGGCTGGTGCCGCTCGGCCACATGGCGCGTGGCGTGTTGACAGCCGCGGCGGTGCGCGTCGGCTACATGTTTCTCGCCATCGCGCTGACCGGCGTCGCGGACTCGATCCTCAAGCGGATCATCGGACGCGTCCGGCCGTCCGAGCTCGGGCCGTTCGCGTTCGAGCCGCTGTCGTGGCGCTCCGACTATGCCAGCCTGCCGTCTGGCCACGCGACGAACGTGTTCGCGACCCTGGTGGCGGTCGGGCTGATCTTTCCGCGCGCCCGGCCGCTGTTGTGGCTCTATGCGATCGTCATTGCAGCGAGCCGGGTGATCGTTTCGGCCCATTTCCCGAGCGACGTCATCGCGGGGGCGGCGTTCGGGGCCTTCGGGGCGATCGTGGTGCGGGACTGGTTCGCGGTCCGCCGGCTCGGCTTCGTCGTGGGTTCCGACGGCCGGGTCCGCCCGCTGCCCGGCCCGTCGTTCCGGCGGCTCAAAAAGGTTGCCCGCGCCCTGCTGGGGCAATAGAAGGCCCACGCGAACCCCCTTGGGACTGACCTGATGACCGACGCGAGCACGCTCGGAATGCCGACGCCGGCCGTTTCGGTGGTGGTTCCGGTGCGCAACGAATCCGGCAACGTGGCTCCGCTCGTGGCCGAGATCGCGGCTGCGCTCGCCGGGCGCAGCTTTGAGATCGTCTACGTCAATGACGGCTCGAGCGACGGGACCGAAAGCGAGCTGATGCGCGAGATGCGCGAGCGCCCCTATCTGCGGCAGGTCAAGCACGCGCGCTCGAGCGGCCAGTCATCGGCGGTCCGCAGCGGCGTCGCGGCGGCGCGCGCGCCGCTGGTCGCGACTCTCGACGGCGACGGACAGAACGATCCAAAATTCCTGCCGCGCATGATCGACGCGCTGGAGCAGGGCGGCGCACGGGTCGGGCTTGCCGCCGGGCAGCGGGTCGGGCGCAAGGCGAGCGGGTTCAAGCGCTGGCAGTCGCGCATCGCCAACACGGTACGCAGCACCATCCTCAAGGACGGCACCCGCGACACCGGGTGCGGCCTCAAGGCGTTCCGCCGCGAGGTGTTTCTGGCGCTGCCCTATTTCGACGGGCTGCATCGCTTCCTGCCCGCTCTCGTGCGCCGCGACGGCTACGAGGTGATCTATGTCGACGTCGTCGATCGCGAGCGCCGGCACGGCGTCTCGAACTACGGGATGTGGGATCGCCTTTGGATCGGCATTCTCGACCTCGCCGGCGTGTGGTGGCTCGTACGGCGCAGGCGGCGGGTGCCGCAGGTTTCGGAGGTAATGCGCGATGCTCGCTGATCTGTGGCACGCCGCCGGGGACTATCTCTACCACGTGTTCTTCCTCAAGCTGAACTTGCTGGTGCTGCTCGGCTATGCCGGGCAGGTGCTGTTCGGGATGCGCTTCGTGGTGCAGTGGATCGCGACCGAGCGCGCGCGCAAGAGCGTGTTTCCGGTGGCCTTCTGGTTCTTCTCGATCGGCGGCGGAGTGCTGCTGTTCGGCTACGCGCTCGCCGTCAAGGACCCGGTCTTCATCCTGGGCCAGGGGTTCGGCCTGTTCGTCTACCTGCGGAACCTTTATTTCGTGTACCGGGAGCGCCGCAATTCCGGCCTCAGCCCGGCGTAAGCGGGCGGTGGAGCAATTCGAGATCGCAATGGATCGCGGCCGGCGATCCGCGCTAAGGTCTAACGCGTGAGCGCTCGAGCCGGGTGGGGGAGTTCGCCATGAAGAAGCCGCTGACGCGCGCCGTCCAGGTGCTGCTCATCCTCGCGCCGCTGACCTACTTCTTCCCCAAGCTCATGCTGTTCTACGTCGCCTGCGGGATCTACGACGTGGCGCGGAACAAGGACCTCAACCTCGACGTCATCGATCGCTACTTCTTCGGCAACGGCGTCTTCACCTGGCTGCTGTCGCCCTTCAACGTGCTGATGGATCTGCTGGCGCTCCCTTACGTCAACAAGGGCGTGTACAAGCTCGCCGACCTGCCCAGAAGCTATCAGGACGAGATCCAGTCGCTGATCGACGGCGCCCACCGCCAGGACCTGGTCGGGCAGCTGCAACGCGCGGCGGAGGCCAACCCGCGCAGCATGTTCTTCTTCAAATGGTACGGCTCGAACGTCGACACGATCATCGACGTGCCCGAGTTCCATCGCGACTACAAGTACATCAAGACGATCGGCGTCTCGGTGTTCCGCAAGAAGGAGTCGACCTCGCGCCATTTCGGGCCGCTGCGCGCCACCTTCCGGGTGCTCTACAACGTCAACACCATGGACGACAGGTCGGCCTATATCGTGGTGGGCAATACGACCAACTACTGGCGCGACGACAAGCTGTTCATCTTCGACGACACGCTGCTGCACCAGTCGTTCAACGAGTCCGACAAGACGCGCTACTGCCTGTTCGTCGATATCGTGCGGCCGTCGGCGCTGCCGGGGCTGCTCGACGCCATCGTCGCGGCCAACCGCGTCATCTTCCGCGGCCTCAACGCCGTCTTCTACAAGAAGTGGAAGGTCATCGAGGCATGAAGGCCGGCTAATGGCGAATAGCGAATTGAATAGAGGCACGCGTTTGCGCGCTCCATTCGCTATTCGCCACTCGCTATTCGCGCCCTCGGCGAGTCACCTCGCACGACCCCGTTGCCCCCGCGCTCCCGCCAGCGCCGCAAACCCGCGTTCGAGATCGGCGATCAGGTCGCCGACGTCCTCGAGCCCGATATGCAGGCGGATCGCTGGACCGCCCGGCGCCCAGCGCGTCGCGGTGCGGCAGGATGTGACGTCGAAGGGAATCGCGAGGCTTTCATAGCCGCCCCACGAGGCACCGATCCCGAACAGGCTGAGCGCGTCCAGGAACGCGTTGGCCGCGGCCTGCGGCATCGGCTCGAGAATGAAGCTGAACAGGCCGCAGGCTCCGGTGAAGTCGCGCTTCCAGATCGCGTGCCCGGGATCGCCCTCGAGGGCCGGATGCAGCACGCGCGCGACCTCGGGCCGGCTCGCGAGCCAGCGCGCGACCTTGAGGCCCGACTCCTGGTGTCGCGCGAGCCGCACTCCCATCGTCCGCAAGCCACGCAGGCCGAGATACATGTCGTCCGGGCCGACGCACAGGCCGGCGAAGCCCGTATAGTCCTTGAGCGCATTGGCGGTCGCGGCGTTGGCCGACACCGTGCCCAGCATCACGTCGGAATGGCCGCCGAAATATTTGGTGCCGGAAATGATCGAGAGATCGACCCCTTTCTCCAGCGCGCGGAAATAGAGCGGTCCCGCCCAGGTGTTGTCCATCAGCACCAGCGCGCCCTTGGCATGGGCGGCGGCGGCGATCGCCGGGATGTCCTGGGTCTCGAAGGTGAGCGAGCCGGGCGCCTCGACGAATATCGCGCGCGTCTTCGGCGTCATGAGGTTCGCGATCCCGGCCCCGATGAGCGGATCGTAGTAGGTGGTGTCCACGCCGAAGCGGGTCAGGACCTGGTCGCAGAACTTGCGCGTCGGCAGGTAGACGCTGTCGGTCACCAGAAGATGGTCGCCGGTGCGCAGCACGGCGAGCAGCGCCGCCGAGACGGCGGCGAGCCCGGACGGGAGCAGCGCAACGGCGGCGCAGGCCGGACCGTCGAGCGTGCGGATCGCGTCTTCCAGCGCTTCCGACGTCGGCGTGCCGCGCCGGCCGTACTGGTAGCGGCCGCGATGGGCCAGGAAGTCCTCGGCGCTCGGATAGAGCAGGGTCGAGGCGTGATAGACCGGGGTGTTCACGTAGCCGTGATGCGCGAACGGGTCGCGCCCGCCGGCCGAGAGCAGGGTATCGGGCTTGAGCGCGCGCGTGGGCTCGTCCCCCGTCTTTTTGTTCATGCGCCTCCTCCAATCAGTGGACGACACGGCAACGCCGCCCAGGGCTTTTACCCCGTCCCCGCCTGTCACCGTCAACCCCTTGACCTCGAAGGGCAATCGTTTTGAGATGCCGGCCAAGGGAAACCCGCCTTACGGGTGGCGGGCGATCAGCAACTCGCCGCGGAGCCTGCCCATGAAGCGCCTTCTTACCATTCTTGCTTGCGCGAGCCTCGCCATGACGCTCGCGACCGCCGCGTCCGCCAGCACTCTCGACGACGTCAAGAAGCGCGGAATGCTCAATTGTGGCGCCAACGGCCAGTTGCCGGGTTTCGGCATCCCCGACTCGCAGGGCAACTGGACCGGCCTCGACGTCGACCTGTGCCGCGCGGTCGCGGCGGCGGTGTTCAACGACCCCACCAAGGTGAAATTCGTGGCCCTCACCGCGAAGGACCGCTTCACGACGCTGCAGTCGGGCGACGTCGACGTCCTGGCGCGCAACACCACGTGGACGTCCTCGCGCGACAGCCAGCTCGGTCTCAACGCCACCGCGGTCAACTATTACGACGGCCAGGGCTTCATGGTGCGCAAGGACCTGAAGGTCAATTCCGCGCTCGAGCTCAACGACGCGACCATCTGCGTCCAGCAGGGAACCACGACCGAGCTCAACCTCGCCGACTATTTCCGCGCCAACAAGATGCGGCTCAAGACCGTCACCTTCCTCCAGCTCGAGGAAGCGACCAGCGCCTACGAGAGCGGCCGTTGCAACGCGTTCACCACCGACGCTTCGCAGCTCTACAGCGTGCGGCTCAAGCTTGCCAAGCCGGACGACCACGTGGTGCTGCCCGAAATCATCTCCAAGGAGCCGCTTGCGCCGTTCGTGCGGCACGGCGACGACCAGTGGTTCGACGTGGTCAAATGGGTGCACTTCGCGATGGTGAATGCCGAGGAGCTCAACGTCACCAAGGCCAATGTCGATGAGCAGGTGAAATCCGACAATCCGGAAATCAAGCGCCTGCTCGGGACCGAAGGCAACTATGGCGAGCAGCTCGGCCTGACCAAGGACTGGGTGCGTCGGATCGTCAAGAATGTCGGCAATTACGGCGAAGTGTTCGATCGCAACGTCGGGCAGGGGTCGCCGCTCAAGATCACGCGCGGGCTGAACGCGTTGTGGACCAAGGGCGGGCTGCAATACGCGCCGCCGATTCGCTGAGCGCGAGGCGGCCATGACCATGGGCGTGGAGAGCGGTCCGCCCAAGGTGCCGCTCCTGCGCGATCCGAAGCTGCGCGGGCTGCTGATCCAGATCCTGCTGTGCGTCGCGCTCGCGGGTCTCGTCTACTATCTCGTGCGGGCTGCGGCGGCCAATCTTGAACGCAGCCACATGGCCTCCGGCTTCGGGTTCTGGAATCAGCCCGCCGGCTTCGACATCAGCCAGACCTTGATCGACTATTCCTCCTCGGCCTCGACCTACGGCCGGGCGTTCTGGATCGGTCTCCTCAACACGTTGCTGGTCGCCTGCATCGGCATCGTGCTGGCCACCATCGTCGGCTTCCTGATCGGGATTGGGCGGCTGTCGTCCAACTGGCTGGTCGCGCGCCTCGCCACCGGATACGTGCACCTCGTGCGCAACGTGCCGCTGCTGCTGCAGCTCCTGTTCTGGTACAGCATGGTGCTCACCGCACTGCCGGATTTCCGCAACAGCGTCCATCTGCCCGGCGGGGGATTCCTCAACAATAAGGGCCTGTTTCTGCCGGCGCCGGAGCTGGGCGGTGCCGGCCCCATGGTCTCGGCCGCCGTGCTGGTCGGCATCGCCGGCGCGATCGCGCTTGCGCTCGCCGCCCGCCGCAAATGGCTCGACGGGCGCGTCGCCGCCGGCATCGGCGTGCTCCTGGTGCTCGGCTTGCCGCTCGCGGCCTTGCTGGTGGGCGGCGGGACCCTGACCATCGATTATCCGCAGATGAGCCGGTTCAACATCCGGGGCGGAATGGAGCTTCTCCCCGAGCTGGTCGCGCTCGTCGCTGCGCTCGTAGTCTATACCGGCGCGTTCATCGCCGAGACCGTGCGGGCCGGGATCATGGCGGTGCCGCGCGGGCAGTCCGAGGCGGCGCTCGCGCTCGGGCTCTCCCGCGCGCTGACGCTGCGCCGCGTGATCATTCCGCAGTCGATGCGCGTCATCATCCCGCCCTTGACCAGCCAGTATCTCAATCTCACCAAGAATTCCTCCCTCGCGGTCGCGATCGGCTATCCGGACCTGGTGCAGATCTTCACCGGCACGGTGCTCAACCAGACCGGCCAAGCGGTCGAGATCGTGGCGATCACCATGGCGGTCTATCTCGCGATCAGCCTGTTCACCGCACTGCTGATGAACCTCTACAACGCCCGCATGGCGCTGAGGGAACGGTGAGCGCATGACGACCCTCGACGCATCGAGCGTGACGACCGCCGATGGCGCCGCCTTCGTGCGGCGCGCGCCGGCGCCGGAGCTCGCGCCGCCGTTCGCGTCCACCGGCTGGCTCGGCTGGATGCGCGCGAACCTGTTTGCGACCCCGTTCAACGCGGTGCTGACCGTGCTCACGATCCTGCTGCTCGCCTGGATCGTTCCGCCCGCCGTGCGCTTCCTCCTGGTCGACGCGGTCTGGACCGGCAGCGACCGGCAGGCGTGCCTGTCCACCGCCGCCCGGCCCGAGGTCGGCGCCTGCTGGGCCTTCGTGCGCGCGCATCTCGCCTATTTCACCTATGGCTCGTATCCGATCGCCGGCCGCTGGCGGGTCGATGTGTTCTTCGCCTTGCTCGCGTTCGGCATGGCCTGGCTGTTGTGGATCGACGCCCCGCGGCGCGGCCTCGGCGCGCTGTATTTCTTCGGGCTGTTTCCCATCCTGTCGTTCTTCCTGCTCTATGGCCTGCCGCCGCTCGGGCTCCCGGTCGTCGACACGTCGCTGTGGGGCGGCATGCTCGTGACCGTGGTGGTGGCGAGCGTCGGCATCGTGGTCTCGCTTCCCCTCGGCATCCTGCTCGCGCTCGGGCGGCGCTCGCACATGCCCGCCGTGCAAGGGCTGTCGGTCATCTTCATCGAGTTCGTCCGGGGCGTGCCGCTGATCACCGTGCTGTTCATGGCAAGCGTGATGCTGCCGCTGTTCGTCCCGCCGGCCTGGGCGCCCGACAAGCTCATCCGCGCGCTGGTCGGGGTCGCGCTGTTCGCCTCGGCCTACATGGCCGAGGTGGTGCGAGCCGGCCTGCAGGCGGTTCCCCGCGGCCAATGGGAGGCGGCGGCGGCGCTGAACCTCGGCTATTGGCAGACGCTGCGCCTCGTCGTGCTGCCGCAGGCGCTGCGGGTGACGATCCCCAACATCGTCAACACCTACGTGGCGCTGTTCAAGGACACGACCCTCGTCTTCTTCGTCGGCATCTTCGACTTCCTGCGCACGATCGAGACCGCGCGCGCCAATCCCAGCTGGGCGACGCCGGTGACGAGCGCGAGCGGCTACGCCTTCGCGGCGCTGGTCTATTTCATCTGCTGCTATTCGATGTCACGCTATGCCACCGGCATCGAGCGCCGTCTCGCGGTGGGCGATCGGCGCTGAGGGGACACCGATGGTTTCCACGGGCGGGAACGGCGACACGGCGGCGGGCCAGAGCGGCGGCGTGGTCGCCGTCGACATCAAGGGCCTGCACAAGTGGTACGGCGAATTCTACGTGCTGCGCGACGTCGATCTCACGGTCCGGCGCGGGGAGCGCATCGTGATCTGCGGACCCTCGGGGTCGGGCAAATCGACCCTCCTGCGCTGCATCAACGGGCTCGAGGCCTACCAGCGCGGCGAGGTCATCGTCGACGGGATCGCGCTCGGCAACGATCCCAAGCGCATCGCCATGGTCCGCCGCGACGTCGGCATGGTGTTTCAGCAGTTCAACCTGTTTCCGCACCTCACGGTGCTGGAGAACTGCACGCTCGCACCGATTTATGTGCGCAAGATGCCGCAGGCGAAGGCCGAGGAGATCGCGCGCCGCTATCTCGAGCGCGTGCGGATTCCGGAGCAGGCCGGCAAATATCCCGGCCAGCTCTCCGGCGGGCAGCAGCAGCGGGTCGCGATCGCGCGCGCGCTGTGCATGAGCCCGAAGATCATGATGTTCGACGAACCGACGTCGGCGCTCGATCCCGAGATGGTCAAGGAGGTGCTCGACACCATGGTCGAGCTCGCGATGGACGGCATGACCATGGTCGTGGTGAGCCACGAGATGGGTTTCGCCCGCCAGGTCGCGAGCCGGATGGTGTTCATGGACGCCGGGCAGGTGGTGGAGATCAACACGCCGGAGGCGTTCTTCACTCATCCGCAGCATGAGCGGACGAAGCTGTTCCTGAGCCAGATCCTCAAGTGAAGGTGCAGGCGCGCCGCACTCAGGCCGGGCCCGTGGCGGCAGGCATCGCGCTGAGCGAACCCCATTCCGACCACGAGCCATCATAGAGCGCGGCGGGCGCCTTGCCGAGCGCGTCGAGCGCGAACCACAGCACGGCCGCCGAGACGCCGGAGCCGCACGACGTGATGATCGGCCGCTCGAGATCGACACCGCCGGCCGCGAAGGCGGCGCGCAGGCGTTCCTTCGGGAGCAGGCGCCCGTTCTCGAGCAGGGTCGAGGCGGGCACGTTGAGCGAGCCCGGGATGTGGCCGGGCCGCACGCCGGGCCGCGGCTCGGGCGCCTGGCCGCGGAAGCGGTCGGCTGGACGCGCATCGACCACCTGGGCGCTCTTTTCGGTCACCGCGCGCTCGACCCGGGCGAGCGACGCGACGATGTCCTCGGGCGTGCGGGTCACGAAATGGTTGCGCGGACGCGTCACCGGCCCCTGCTCGAGCGGGCGCTTCTCCGCCTTCCATTTCGGCAGGCCGCCGTCGAGGATGTGCACGAATTCGGCCCCGAACAGCCGGAAGGTCCACCATACGCGCGGGGCCGAGAACAGGCCCAATCCGTCATAGATCACGATCGTATCGCGCTCCGAGATGCCGAGCTCGGCCATGGCGAGGCCGAACTCGAACGCCGTCGGCAGCATGTGGGGAAGCTTCGACGAGTGGTCGGAGATGGCGTCGATATCGAAGCGCACCGCCCCCGGAATGTGGCCGGCCAGATATTCGGCGGCGGCGTCGCGGTTCTGCCCTGGCAGATAGTAGGAGCCGTCGACCACGACGAGATCGGGCGAGCGCAGCCGCGAGGCGAGCCAGTCGGTCGTGACCAGCCAGGGGCTGGCGGCTTGCGTCGAAGGGGAAGTGGCCATGGCGAGTCTTTCGGTCGTCGTTAGAGCCCGGAAGCCGTTACGAAAACGTTTCCAACGTTGCAACCCCGGCGGCCGCCCTTGCGCCGCTCACGCGAAGGCGAGGCGCACGCGCCGGTTCTGCCTGCCTTTCTTCTCGATCTGCGTCACCCGCACGCTGCCGATCTCGCCGGTCCGTCGCACATGAGTGCCGCCGCAGGGCTGCAGATCGTAGCCCTCGATGGCGATCAGACGGACCCGCCCGGTGCCCATCGGCGGCTTCACCGACATGGTCTTGACCAGCGACGGATTCGCGGCGAGCTCCTCGTCGCTGATCCACCCCGCCGTCACCGGCGCGTCGGCGGCGATCATCTCGGCAAGCTTGCGGGTGATCTCGTCCTTGTCGAGGCCGGCCTCCGGAATGTCGAAATCGAGCCGGCCCTCGGCATCGCCGACCGCCCCGCCGGTGACCGGGAAGGGCAGGGCGGCCGAAAGCAGATGCAGCGCCGTGTGCATCCGCATCCGGCGGTAGCGCGTCTCCCAGTCGATCGCGGCCATGATCCGCTCGCCCGGCTCCGGACCGGCTGCATCGGCCGGCGAGGCAGCCGGCAGAACATGGGCGATCTCGCTCTTGGCCTCGTCGGTGAACACTGCGCTGTCCACTGCGATCGTGCCGCCAGCCCCGGTCCTGAACACGCCGCGATCGCCCGGCTGCCCGCCGGAGCTCGCGTAGAACACCGTGCGGTCGAGCACGACCCCGCGATCGGTGATCGCAACGACGGTGGCGTCGCAATCGCGCAGGTAGCTGTCGTCGCGGAACAGGCAATCGGTCGGCATGGCTTCAAGCGTTAGCCGACATTCGGGCGCTTTTCCATCGGCGCGGCGGGCTGCGCCGCGGGGCGACCCCGCTTATGTCTTCTCGAACGGCACCCCGATGGTGCTGCGCCGCTCCATCCAGGGCGGAACAGGAAGGCCTTTCGAGCGCAAAAAGTCCGGATTGAACAGCTTCGACTGGTAGCGCGTGCCATAGTCGGCGAGCACCGTCACGATTGTGTGACCGGGCCCCAGCTCCTTGGCGAGGCGGATCGCACCAGCGACATTGATGCCGGAGGAGCCGCCGAGACACAGGCCCTCATGCTCGAGCAGGTCGAACAGCAGGGCCACCGCCTCGCGGTCCTGGATCTGGTAGGCGAGGTCGACCGGCGCACCCTCGAGGTTCTGCGTGATCCGGCCCTGGCCGATGCCCTCGGTGATCGAGGAGCCTTCCGATTTGAGCACCCCCGTCGTGTAGAAGCTGTAGAGCGCCGCGCCCAGCGGATCGGCGAGGCCGATCTTGACGTCTCGATTTCGCTCCTTGAGCGCGATGCCCACGCCCGCGAGCGTTCCTCCGGTCCCGACCGCGCAGATGAATCCGTCCACCTTGCCGTCGGTCTGCTCCCAGATCTCGGGGCCGGTGGTCGCGATGTGCCCGTCGCGGTTCGCGACATTGTCGAACTGGTTCGCCCAGATGGCGCCATTCGGCTCCGTCTTGGCGAGATCGGCGGCGAGCCGGCCGGACAGCTTCACGTAATTATTGGGGTTGGAATATGGGACCGCCGGCACCTCGATGAGCTCGGCGCCGGCCAGCCGAAGCGTGTCCTTCTTCTCCTGGCTCTGGGTCTCCGGAATGACGATCACCGAGCGGAAGCCCATGGCGTTGCCGACCAGCGCAAGCCCGATGCCCGTATTGCCGGCGGTGCCTTCGACGATCACGCCGCCCGGTCGCAGCCGGCCCCGCCGCACCGCATCCTCGATGATGAACAACGCGGCGCGATCCTTGACCGATTGGCCGGGATTCATGAACTCGGCCTTCCCCAGGATCGTGCACCCGGTCGCGTCCGAGGCGCGCTTGAGCCTGATCAGCGGGGTATGGCCGATCGCATTCACAATGCCGTCGCGGACCTGCATGAAAGACCTGTGGTCGAAGACCTGTAGGCTAGGGGCAGGGCGCCTTCCGGCGACCCTATCGGGCAGCCGTCGCAGCGACAAGGCCAGGCCACCTGCGGTCACGTGGCTCCCTTCTCGCGGTATTTCGCTACAGAATCAATGGTTCACAGGTGATCCGGGGCAGTATCCCATCCGTAATCCGTTGCGTAATCCTGGCGTGGACGGAAGTTCTTCAGATCGCGCTCGGGGAAGCATGAACGCGGACCCGGGACGGCCAAGGATAGCACGCTTGAACTACGACGCTGCCATTCGACGGACGACCGACGGCCAGCCGATCGATGCGCTTATCGCCGATTATGCGGCCAAGACGCTCCGCGCCCCCCTGGCCGCGCTGGTTGCCGCCCACCTCGAGCTCAAGCCCGACAACCGCGCCTATGCGGCGGCGCTCGAAGCGGCCCATGGCGTATTCCTGGAGGAGCTCCGACCGGTGCCGCTCGCCGGCCGCGACCGCCGGCTGGTGAATATCTTTGCGAGCTCGGGCGCGGCGCCGAGACCGGCCGCTCCCGCAGCATTCGGCGGCAGCAGCCGCATGCTGCCGCGGGCGCTCCGGCCATGGGCCGGCTGCGATGCGGATCTGCGCTGGCGAACGCGTGGCGCGGGCGTGAAGGTAGCGCGGCTCGCCGGTGCGGACGACTCGGTGCGCCTGATTTCAGTCCGGCCGGGCACTCGGCTGCCGATCGGCCCCGCGCAGGGCCTCATGACGGCTCTGGTGCTTGCCGGGTGTGCGAGCGACGGCAGGCGCGATCATATGCGCGGCGACATCATCTTCGTCGGCGAGGAATCGCACGACGAGCCGTTCGCGAAGGGCGAGGCGGACTGCGTCTGTTTCGCCGTGGGCGAAAAGCCCGTCACCGCGCAGGGGCCGCTCCGTCGCGTCCTGCAGCGCTTGACCGGCGGGTAGAGCCGCACGGCCGTTCAGAGACGCATCAACCGTTGATCGGATTTGCCGGCCGCTCGCCGGTGCCGCCGTTGCCCGTCAATGGCAGCGGCTGCTCGTCCAGCATGGCCCGGATGGATTGGCGTGCGGTGTCTTCGGCGACGTGGTGGCGCGCGAGGAGGTCGCGGGTCTCCGACAGAATCAGCTCGACGTCCTGCAGCTTCTTGAGCCGCTTGAACCGATCCTCGTGCGACAGCCCCATGCTGGCGCCGACGAGCTCGAGCAGATTGAGAATGCGGAACGGGAAGTCGCGCTCGTGCGCGCACAGCTCGCGATGATCGGGGTGATAGACCGCGACCAGCGCATCGACCTTGGCGTCGCGCGCGGCGACGAGCTCGTCGTGCTGGAGCTTGCGCTTGTAGTCGGGCAGGGCGCGCAGGTAGTTGCTCATCAGCCCCACCGCCGGCTGGCCGAGCTCGACGAGCTCGATGCCCGGGATGGCGCGCAGGATCTCCTCGCCGGCCTCCATCACGCCGGGGACGCCGGGATGGCGATGCAGCGCGACCCGCATCTCGATGCGCCGCTTCAGCATGGGTCGCAGGTCGTCGAGGCGGGAGCGCAGGAAGCGCATGAACGGCGTCATCTCGAATGGCCGGCTGCCGGTCATGCGCTCGTGCGCCGGCATGTTGAACTCGGTGAACTGGACATGGCAGCTCGCGCACCATGAGAGGACCTGGCCGTTCTTGGCGCTGCCGAGCTTGGCGAGCGTCTTTTCCGCGAAGTTGCCGGAGGTTTCCAGGTCGCCGGTGCGGAAATGCACGATGCTGCAGCAATGCGACGGTCCGCCCATCACCCGATAGGTCACGCCGAGCGCGTCCATCACGTCGAGCGCGAGCAGCGCGATGTGCGGCGTCTTGAGGACGTTGCAGCCGGTGTAGAAGACGAAATCGGGCGTCTCGGGCGCCTCGGTGCTGCCGAGCAGGCGGCTGGTGTCGGTGCGCTGGCCGAGCCGCTCCAGCATGTCGCTGGTGAGCTGCATGCGCGAGAGCACGTTCACGTCCTGGCTCAGCTTGCGGAAATCGGCCACGCCCTGGCGCCGGCGCGCATGCGGCTCGTCGCTCTGCCGCGCCAGCGCAACGCGCGCCATCGCGAGCAGGAAACGCGGGTTGACGCCTTCGTCGCACGCCTTGATGCATTCGCCGCTCAGAACGCAGGAATTCGCCCAGCGGCGGGATGCCTCCGGACCTTCGCCGGTGCGCAGGATGTCGAACACGCCTTCGATCACGGCTTCGGCTGGCGCCGCGACGCCGCCCGGGCCGGTGACCGGGCAGGCCTCGACGCATTTGCCGCAGCGGGTGCAGGCCGCCTCCATTGCTTCGACCTGCGCGTTGAGCGCGGCTTCATAGCTCGGGGCATAGCTCGGGGCGTTGGGTGCGTTCATGGGATGCATGATAGCAGGAGTTGGGGAAGCCGGGCTACCTACGCAAGTATGGTGGAACAAGGCGTCGACGCCCTGTATATCGCCTGTTTCGCACTGCACGGGCAGGAGAGGCACCAGTGAGCGCTCAATCCGCACGCCGGGTCGGTCCGACGGCCGATGTCGAGATCGTCCTGCATCCGATTCCGACCCCCGACGCCAAGCCGTATATCATCGTGGTCGGCCCGGATGCGCGGCTGTGGTTCTGCGAAAGCGGTGCCGGCAAGATCGGCCGCCTCGATCCGACGAGCGGCGCGTTCAGCGAATTCCCGACGCCGACAGCGGACAGCCGGCCGATCGGAATCATCCCCGGACCGGACGGCAATCTCTGGTTCTGCGAGAACGCCGCCAACCAGATCGGCCGGATCACGCCGGACGGCGCGATCTCGGAATTCCCGTTGTGGACCGCGGGCGCGGGACCGGATGGAATCATGTGCGGTCCGGACGGCAATCTGTGGTTTTCCGAAGCGCATGTGAGCCGTATCGGCCGCATCACGCCAGACGGCTGGATAGCCGAGTTCTCGGAAGGGCTCACGCCCGGCTGCCGGCCGCTCTCGATCGTGGTGCGCGACGGCGCCCTGTGGTTCAGCGAATACGAGGCTGGGCAGATCGGGCGGATGACGGTCGACGGCGATGTCACCGAATATCCGATCCCGACCCCGAACAGCGAGCCGCGGGCGATGGTCGCGCATCCCGATGGCAACATCTGGTTCGTGCAGACCAAGGCCAACGGGCTCGGCCGCATCGATCGCGCCGGCAAGGTGACCGAATTTCCCGTGCGCACGCCCGACGCCTCGCTGCGCGGCGTGACGGTCGCGCCCGACGGAGATCTCTGGTTCACGGAAAACTTCGCCAACAGGATCGGCCGCATGGCGCCGGACGGGCGCGTGATCGGCGAATACTTGATTCCCGGGCCCAATTGCGGCGCGCGGGCCATCATCGCGGCGCCCGACGGGCGGCTGTTCTTCTCGGCGCACGACGCCGGCGCGATTGGCGAAGTCATCCCGAAATCGCGGTGAGGCGGGAGGAAGCCCATGCATGTGGAGCAGGTCGCCTACGAGCTGGCCGGCAAGAGATATGTCGGTGCGTTGGTCTATGACGAGACGGTCGCGCGGCCGCGCCCCGCATTGCTGATGTGCCCGAACTGGATGGGCATGCGGCAGCAGGCGGTCGAGCGGGCGGCCCTGCTGGCGCAGGACCGCTACGTGGTGTTTGCCGTCGACATGTATGGCGAGGGCGTGCGTCCGAAGGATTTCGGCGAGGCGGCCGCGCTCGCCAATCCGTTGCGCGACCATCCGGCGGAGACCAAGCGGCGCGTGCGCGCCGCGCAGGACGCGTTCCTGCGCGTCGCCGGAAAGCGGGGGCTGATCACCGATCAGCGCGCGGCGATCGGATTCTGCTTTGGCGGCGGCAACGTGCTCGAGTTCGCGCGCGACGGCGCCGATCTCGCTGCGGTGGTGGCGATCCACAGCGATCTCAAGACCAAGGCTCCGGCCCAACCGGGCGCCGTCAAGGCGGCGCTGCTCGTCATCCATGGCACGCCCGACCCGGTGGTGCCGAAAGCCGACCGCGACGCCTTCGAGGCGGAGATGGATGGCGCCGGGGCAAAATGGCAGATGCTGCTGTTCAGCGGCATCCTGCATGCCTACACCGACGATGATTCAAAAATGCCCGGCGTTGCGATCTATGACGAGAATGCGACGCGCCAGACCTATGCGCTGACTCACGCGTTCATCGCCGATGCCTTCGCGGGGCGGCTGTGAGGCATCCGCTTGAGCAGGCGGGGCGCGATGTGCAAAAGCAGGGTCGCGGGGCCGACGTGAACCGGATGACGGCGTCTCGCGACCAAGAGGCGTATGGCGTTCAACGCGGATTTTGACTGAAAGGGATTTCCGAGCCGTGCGGATACGATTTGCGAGCCTTCTTCTTGCCGGACTGGCGATCGCCGTTGTCGGCGCGTCGGTGGGCGACTCCTATGGGCAGAGTCCAACCCTTGTGGCGCGTTCGCGCCATGCCGGCGATGCCGCAGCGACATCGGCCGCGAAGACCAAGCCGGCGGCCAAGAAGGCGACGAGCGCGCCTCCGGTTCAGCCCGACAAGCTCACCCGTCCGGAATTCACCGCCGCGGACGAAGCGGCGGCCGAGGTCCCGGGCTTTGCCGGCGTGCGCTTCTGGGCCGACTCGACGGCCGATTTCGAGCGCGCGCTGCCGAAGCCGGCAGGCCCCTGGCTGATCCTGTCCACCGGCGGCGCCGAAGGAGCCTATGGGGCCGGCTTCCTCAATGGCTGGTCGGCCGCAGGAACGCGGCCGCAATTCGCGGCCATCACCGGGGTGAGCACCGGCGCCCTGATGGCGACCTATGTGTTCGCGGGACCGCAGTACGACGACGAGCTGCATCGCGGCTACACCGAGATCACGGCGAGCGACATCTTCGAGATCGGCGCCACCCCGGAAAGCCTCACCGACGCATGGCCGTTGCAGAAGCTGATCGAGAAACGGGTGACGCCCGAGATGCTGTCGGCCATCGCGGCCGAATACGCCAAGGGACGCCGGCTGTTCGTGGTGACGACCAATCTCGACGCCGGACGGCCGATGGTCTGGAACATGGGCGCCATCGCCGCCAAGGGTGGAGACGCAGCGCTCAAGTTGTTTCGGCAGGTTCTGCTGGCCTCAGCCAGCATCGAGGGTCTGTTTCAGCCGGTCCTCATCACGGTCGAGGCCAATGGCCGACAATTCCAGGAGATGCATGCGGACGGCGGCGCGACCGGGCCGCTGTTCTTTGCGCCGGTGCCGTACCTGCTGCCGTCCTCGACACTGCGGCTGCCGGCGACTGACATTTACGTCATCGTCAACGGCAAGATGTCGGACGAGTTCTACATGCCGTCACGGAATACGTCGGCGATCTTGGGCCGGGCGATCAGCATCGCGCTCGCGGCGGGCGGACGGCTTCAGCTTGCATTGGCCTCGTTCGCCGCCAAGCGCGCCGGTATCCCTTTCAATCTGACCTATGTGGGCGACAACTTCGAGCAAGTAGGGCGCGGGCTGTTCGACCCTAAATATATGAGCGCGCTCTACGATTACGGATTCGCGCGGGGCCGCAGCGATTCCCGGTTCCAGAATGCGCCATCTCCGGCGCAGTCCCCGCCCGGGGCCGGATCGCCGACCGCGAGCGGCGGGCCCAAGCTCTAGCAGGCGAGACGAGCCGGCCGACGGTCGAACGAGGTGCGGCTTTGGCGTGACAGGGGGGAAGTTTTTGCCCACGCGGGCTGCCCCGCCATGACGATCGTGCTAGCGTAGGGCCGCACCGCGTTTTGAAGACGTGGGCCTGGGGGCGCGTATGCTTGGGACTGCGTTCATCCATTGGATCGCGAACGTCTGCGTCGCGACAGCAACGATCGGTTGTGTCTATGTGCTCATCGCAACGGCGCTGTCGCTGCGTTTCGGCCAAAACCGCCGTCGCTCGGCGAGCTCGCATCCCTCCGTCACGATCCTCAAGCCGCTATGCGGTCGCGAGCCGCAGCTGCTGACGCGCCTGCACGCGTTCGGCGACCAGTGCTACGGCGCGCCCGTGCAACTCGTGTTCGGCTCGCAGAACCGCTCCGATCCGGCGATCGACGTGGTCCGCAGCCTTGAGGCCGCCCGTCCGGATCTTGCCGTCGATCTCGTGGTCGACGCGCGCGCCTACGGCACCAATCGCAAGGTCTCCAACCTCATCAACATGGCGCCGCTGGCGCGCCACGACGTCATCGTGCTGTCCGACAGCGATATCGAGGTCGGTCCGACCTATCTCGACGAGGTGGCCGGCGCGCTCGAGGCGCCCGGCGTGGGGGCGGTGACCTGCCTGTATCACGGCATCGCCGTGGGTGGATTCTGGTCCCGCCTCTCGGCGATGTCGATCAACACCTACTTTCTGCCGAACGTCGTGGTCGCGCGCAGCATCGGGCTCGCCAATCCCTGCTTCGGGGCAACGATCGCACTGCGACGGGAGACGCTCGAGGAGATCGGTGGCTTCCAGGCCTTCGCCGATTGTCTCGCCGATGACTATGCGCTCGGCGAGGCGGTCCGCGAGCGAGGCTACGAGGTGGCGATCCCGCATTTCTCGGTCGGCCATGCCTGTTTCGAGCAGTCCGCGGGCGAGCTGCTGCGGCACCAGATGCGGCAACAGCGGACGATTCGCAGCATCGATCCGATCGGTTATCTGGGTGCCAGCATCACCCATCCGTTCCCGCTCGCCCTGATCGGAGCGCTGCTCGGGAGCCCGCTCGGCCTGCTGGTGGCGGCGTTTGCGGTGGTCTGCCGCACCCTGCTCACGATCTCGGTCGAGCGCGCCTTCGATCTTCCGCGCCAGCCATATTGGCTCGTGCCATTCCGGGACTTGGTCGCCTTTACCACATTTGTGTCCGGTTTCTTCGGCACCACGGTCAGCTGGAGAGGCCGCCGTTATCGCGTCCTGTCCGACGGCTCGGTGGTGCAGGAATCGAACTGACGGTCCACCAGCGTGTTACCCCAATATCCAGTCGAGGCGTGAATGCGGTCACTTTTCCTGCAGGCTCCGTCATATGACGGCTTCGACGGCGGCGCGGGCTCGCGCTATCAGGCGCGCCGCGAGATCAAGTCGTTCTGGTACCCGACCTGGCTCGCCCAGGCCGCCGCGATGGTGCCTGGCTCGAAGCTGATCGACTCGATCCCGCATCACGTGCAAATGGCCGACCTGCTCACGCAGGCGGGCGACTACGATCTCGCGGTCCTGCACACGTCGACCCCTTCGTTCGCCGACGACGTAAAGGTGCTGGAAACGCTCAAGTCCGCCAATCCCCGGCTCAAGGCCGGCTTCGTCGGCGCCAAGGTGGCGGTGCAGCCGGATGAGAGCCTCAAGGCTTCAGCGGCAATCGATTTCGTCGCCCGCAACGAGTTCGACTTCACCATCAAGGAGCTCGCCGAAGGGCGCGACTGGAGCGCGATCGACGGGCTGTCCTACCGCAGCGCCCAGGGCGCGATCACGCACAACAAGGAGCGCGCGATCCTGGAGAACATGGACGCGCTCCCGTTCGTGACCGAGGTCTACAAACGCGACCTCACGATCGAGAACTACTTCATCGGCTATCTCAAGCATCCCTATCTGTCGTTCTATACCGGTCGCGGCTGCAAATCGCGCTGCACCTTCTGTCTGTGGCCGCAGACCGTCGGCGGGCATCGCTACCGTACCCGCAGCGTCGGCAACGTGATCGATGAGATCCGCTACGCCAAGGCCGCATTCCCGCAGGTCAAGGAGTTCTTTTTCGACGACGACACGTTCACCGATGATGCCGCGCGCACCGAGGAGATCGCGAAGGAGCTCGGCAAGCTCGGCGTCACCTGGTCGTGCAACGCCAAGGCCAATGTTCGGCGCGAGACGCTCAAGGTGATGCGCGACAACGGGCTGCGGCTCCTGCTCGTCGGCTACGAGTCCGGCAACCAGAAGATCCTGCACAACATCAAGAAGGGCATGCTGGTCGACGTCGCCAAGCGCTTCACCAAGGATTGCCACGAGCTCGGCATCGCCATCCACGGCACCTTCATTCTCGGCCTGCCCGGCGAGACCAAGGAGACGATCGAGGAGACCATCCGGTTCGCGACCGAGATCAACCCGCACACCATCCAGGTCTCGCTCGCCGCGCCCTATCCGGGCACGTTCCTGTACAAGCAGGCGGTCGAGAACGGCTGGCTCGACGCGGCCAATGCCGAGCTGATCGACGACAAGGGCGTGCAGATCGCGCCACTGCACTATCCGCACCTGAGCCACACGGAAATCTTCCACTCGGTCGAGGATTTCTACCGCCGCTTCTATTTCCGCGCGCCGAAGATCGCCTCGATCGTCGGCGAGATGATCCGCAGCCCGCAGATGATGAAGCGCCGGCTGCGCGAAGGCGTGGAGTTCTTTTCCTTCCTGCGCGCCCATCGTGAGGTTGCGCACTGAACCGCCTCATCGTCACGGCCGACGACTTCGGCCTCGCCGAGGAGGTCAACGAGGCGGTCGAGCGCGCGCACCGGACGGGCATCCTTTCCGCAACGAGCCTCATGGTCGCGAGTCCCGGCGCCGCCGATGCGGTGCGCCGCGCCCGCGCGCTGCCGGATCTGCGCGTCGGGCTGCATCTGGTGCTGGTGGAGGCCAAGCCGGCGCTGCCGGCCGAGCGCGTCCCCGATCTCGTCGGCGCCGACGGCCATTTCCGCTCCGACATGGCGCGGCTCGGCTGTGAGATTGCGCTCAGGCCGGCAGTGCGGCGGCAGATTGCGGCGGAGATCGCGGCGCAGTTCGAAGCTTTCGCAGCGACCGGCCTGCCGCTCGATCACGTGAACGCGCACAAGCACTTCCACCTCCACCCGGTGATCGCCGCGCAGATGATGGCGATCGGCCGGAAATTCGGCGCGCGCGCCATTCGTGTCCCGATCGAGCCGCCGGCGGTGGTCCAAGCGGTCGAGCCGTCGGCGGCCGCGCTCGCGCCCCGGCTGCTCGGCCTGTGGGCGAGGGGGCTGCGCGCCCAGGCGCGACGCGCCGGGATGGCGGTCCCGGATGCGGTGTTCGGCCTCGCCTGGTCGGGCGCGCTGACGCGCGAGCGGCTGCTCGGGCTGCTGAAGCGCCTGCCGGAGGGCACGGTCGAGATCTATGCCCATCCGGCGACCGCGAACGCATTCGCGGGCCACGCCCCAGGCTATCGCTACACCGAGGAGCTTGCCACGCTCACCGATCCGGACTGCGTCGCCGCCGTGCGCGGCTCGCGCCATCGGCTCGGCGGCTTTGCCGAGCTCGGCGGCCCGGCGATCTGATCGACGCTGCGTCGAAGTCGCCCACCGGGCCGGATCGCCCTTGCCGGCAGCGCGAGAAAAGGACGAATATTCCGACCGGCCGCCGCCGAACAAAAAACATGGGCGGCCCCGGGAGGACCCATGAGGCTTGGACGTGCGCTTGCGGCGCTGATCGCCGCCGCGTGGCTCGGCGCGAGCGGCGCCGCCTGGTCGCAGACCTATCCCAGTCGGCCCATCACGATGATCGTGCCGTTTCCGCCCGGCGGAGCGACCGACACGATCGCGCGCATCGTCCAGGACGGCATGGCGAGATCGCTCGGCCAGCCGATCGTGGTCGAGAGCGTCGGCGGCGCCGGCGGCATGATCGCCGCCGCGCGTGCGGCGCGCGCCGAAGGCGACGGCTATACGATCATGATCCACCAGGTCGCGCTGGCGGCCGGCATGACGCTCTATCCGGATCTCGCGTTCGATGCGGAGAAGAGCTTTCGCCCGATCGGCCTCATCAACACCGCGGCGTCCACCCTGGCGGGAAGCCCGCAAGTGCCGGCGAACAATCTCACCGAGCTGGTGGCGTGGATGAAGCAGACCGGCGCGAACGTGAAGATCGGGCATCCCGGCGTCGGCTCCTTCGGCCATCTCGCCGGCGTGCTCATAGCGCAGGAGCTCAGCGCGAAGGTGACCCAGGTCGCCTACCGCGGCGCCGGGCCTGCCCTCGTCGACCTTCTATCGGGACAGGTGGACCTGGAATCGCAATCGGCCGTGGTGGCTGGCCCGCTGGTCAAGTCCGGCAAGCTGAAGGCCTACGCGGTCATCGGGCGCAACCGCTTCGGCGGTCTGCCGGATCTGCCGACATTCGGCGAGCTCGGCTACAAGAAGCTCGACCTCGATTTCTGGCACATGCTGCTCGCGCCCGCCGCCACGCCGCGGCCGATCATCGACCGGCTCAACGGCGCGTTGCGTGCCGCACTCGCCGACGCCCGAGTGCGCAAGACTTTTGCGGACGGCGGCATGGAGCTTTTTCCGGCCGGGCAGGAAACGCCCGAGGCCGCGGGCAGTCTGCTCAAGCGCGAGATCAAGCTGTGGGGTGATGTGATCCGCGACAACCACATCGCGGGCGGGACTTAGCGCACGTCCCGGCGAAGTGGCCCCGGTTCGCCGATAAGGACATGCGCCCATCAATGACTCTGGAGCATGTTCCGATTCCACAGAAACGGAACATGCTCCAGAGCGGCGCGTCAGACCGCCGCCGCCGCTTTCTCGTTCGTGCCCGATTCCGGCATCAGCGCCGCCGCCTTGAGCCCCGCCTGCACCTTCGGGACCGTCGCCTTCACGTCGGTGATCGGCAGCCCGTGGGTCGGCGCGATTGTCTTCACGCCGAGCCGCGCGATCAGGTCGTCGAGCCGGTCGCAGTAGACATTCATGTCGGCGAACTTCGTCCAGAACAGCGCGAGGTCCGCGAAGGTCGACGACACATCGGGCAAGTCGAGCGACACCGCTTCCTCGGCGACGAGCCCGCAATGGCCGTCCTCGTGATAGTGGCTGTAGGCGAAGCCGTCGCCCGGAAACAGCACGCGCTCGCGCGTGTCGAAGCCCCACCAGGTGGTGCGCAGATCGCGGATCACCGGCTCGACCGCCATGAAGGTCCGGCCGCCGAGGTCGATCTCATCGCCTTCATGCATCGCGCGCATGCGGTGCTCGTATTGCGGGAAGGCGAGGTGGTAGTCGCTGATGTCGCCGCACAGGAGCGCATCGGGAAAGGTCTTCAGGATGCGGCCGAGGCCGCCGCAATGGGGTGTCTCCTGGTGCGTGACGAAAAGATATTTGAGCGGCGCGACGCCGCGCGCGAACAGCTCGTTGAGATGTCGCTCGATGACCGGAAAGTCCTTCGGATGTCCGGTCTCGACCAGCATCGAGGCGTCCTCGCCGACGAGCAGGAACGCCGCGTTGTAGCCGTGATAGACCTTGCCCTTGTGGCGCTGCGCCAGGCAATCGCCGATCCAGAACACGCCGGGCGCGATCTCGCGTGGCATGCGGGCCGCAACGGGCTTGTCGAGCATCGGCTCACCGCTCCTCGTCGCGCGACACGTAGCGCGACACCATCACGCTCTTGTCGCAGTCTTTCAGGAATTCATCGAGCATCGCATAGTGGCGCGCCACCACGTTGCGGCCGCGCAGGATGCAGCCGTAGCCGGGCGCGATGGTCTCTATGTCGTACTTGTCGAACACCTCGCCGATTCCGCGCCGGATCGAGTCGGTGGGTGCGCCCTCGAGCCACCAGTACCGGGTGTTGAGCATGAACGAGCGGATCTCGCGCGGCGACGCCATGTCGTCCTGTTCGGTCACGATCCACGGTCCGGTCGCGGCGCTGCGCCAGACATGGGTGAACAGGTCGGATGAGAACAGGGTGCGGGTGGCGCGGTCGTAGAGCCAGCGGGTGGCGATCAGCCGGATCGGCGCCTGCATGACCTCGATCGCCCGGCCGGCCTTGCCGAGCCGGATGGTGTCCGCGCGGGTCACCGCCGTGACCTTCATCGACTTGAGGATATCGCGGCCTTCCGCCTTGGCGCCGAAATCGAACCACAGCGCCGCATCGATGTTGCTCGTATAGCAGGTCTCGACGTTGAAATGGCCCGCGAAGCTCTCGACATTGTTGATCGACATGAACTCGTTGAGGCGCAGCGGGAACATGGAGAGCGGCAGGCGCGGCGCGATCAGCTGCTCGATCTGCCCTCGGATCGTCCCCTCGTCCTTGCCGAAACCGGTGTCGATCAGCATCGCGCCGTCCGGCTCGGTGAGGAGGTAGCAGTTCGCGACCGAGAAGCCGCGTGCGCTCGCCGGGTAGGAGCTGACCCGGCCGTCGAGCGGGACGGGGTTCTGCAACGCATAGAGACGATCGGCGGCGAGCGGGGCGATCCCTCCCGCAAAGCCCTGCGGCTCGGCGGCGTCCTGGCGCGCGTCATCGGTCACGAGGGACATCCCCCGACCTTACCGGTCTGCCCGGGCGATGCAAACGGGGTCGCAGGGGCCGCGAAGAAATCGGTCGTGCGTGGGCCTCAGGTCTCCCGCTCCGCCACGAACCGTGCGGCCGCCTTGAGCACGTCGGCGCGCGCGCCGAACACCGACAGCGCGGACGAGGCCTCCTCGACCAGCGCCGCCAAGCGCTCCTTGGATTTGGCGATGCCGAGCACGCCCACGATGGTGGCCTTGCCGGCGGCCGCATCCTTGCCGGTCTGCTTGCCGACGGTTGCTGCGTCGCCCTCGATGTCGAGCAGATCGTCGGCGATCTGGAACGCCTGGCCGACCGCGGCGCCGTAGCGGTCGAGCGCGCGCAGCCGTTCGTCGCCCGCCTGTCCGAGGATCGCGCCGGCGAGCGCCCCGAACCGGATCAGCGCGCCGGTTTTCATCGCCTGCAGCGTCTCCACTTCGGCGAGGCTCTTCGGCTTCGGCACGTCATTGAAGCGGCCTTCCGCCGCGAGATCGAGGATCTGCCCGCCGACCATGCCGCCGAGCCCGGAGGCGCGCGCCAGCGCCAGCACCAGCTTGATCCGCACCTCGGCGTTCGGATGGGTATCGGGCCGCGCCAGCAGGTCGAACGCGTAGGTGAGCAGGCTGTCGCCGGCAAGGATCGCGGTCGCGTCGTCGAACGCCTTGTGGGCGGTCGGCCGGCCGCGACGGAGATCGTCATTGTCCATCGCCGGCAGGTCGTCGTGCACCAGCGAGTAGCAATGAACGCATTCGAGCGCCGCGCCGGTCATCAGCGCCTGGGCGCGGTCGACCCCGAACAGCGCCGCCGACTCGACCACCAGGAAAGGGCGAAACCGCTTGCCGCCGCCGAGGCTCGCATAGCGAACCGCCGCCAGGAGGCGAGCCGGCCGATCACGCTCGCCCTCGAGCGGGGCGGATTCCATCAGCCGTTCGAGCAGGGTCTCGGTGTCGGCCGCAACCGCGTTGAGACGCGACAGGAAGGTGTTTTCGCTGCTCACTTGTGCAACCTGCTGTGTCGTGGGCTCTTGTGGTGAACAAAAAGGGGTCCGTCAGCGTCTGATGTAGCCGGCGGCGCGGAACCAGGCGATGGCATCTGCCAGCGCCTCCGTAAAGGGGCGCGCGGTCATGCCGAGGTCGCGCTCGGCCTTGGCGCTGGTGAAGAACATCCGGTATTTCGACATACGCAGCGCGTCCAGCGTCACGAGCGGCTCGCGTCCGGTGAACCGCGCGATGGTTTCGGCGGTGATCGCGAGCGGGACGATGGCCGAGCGCGGCATGCGCACGCGGGGCGGGCGCCGCCCGATCAGGGTGGCGATCACCGCCAGCATTTCGGACAGATGCACGTTATGGCCGCCCAGGATGTAGCGCTCGCCGATCTTGCCGCGCTCGAGCGCCGCGAGATGCCCCGCCGCAACGTCATCGACATGGACCAGGTTGAGGCCGGTATCGACGAAGGCCGGCATGCGGCCGTGCGCGGCTTCGACGATGATGCGCCCGGTCGGCGTGGGCTTCACGTCGCGCGGGCCGATCGGGGTCGAGGGGTTGACGATCACGGCGGGCAGGGACTGTTCGGCGATCATGCGCTCCACCAGCCGCTCCGCCGCGACCTTGCTGCGCTTGTAGGCGCCGATGGCCTTGGCCTCGTCGAGCGGAAAGGTCTCGTCGACCGAGGTGCCGTCGGTGCGCACCGCCAGCGTCGCGACACTGCTGGTATAGACGATGCGCTCCACCCCGGCGCGCAGCGCCTCCTCCATCACGATCCGCGTGCTGTCCACATTGTTGCGCACGATCTCGTTGCGGTCGGGCGCCCAGAGCCGATAGTCCGCGGCGACGTGAAAGAGATACCGCACGCCCGCCATGGCGGGCCGCACCGTCTCCGGCCGACGCAGATCGCCTTCGGCGTATTCGAGGCCGAGGCCTTCGAGATGAAACCGCGGGCTGGTCGAGCGCACGAGGGCGCGCACCGGGAAACCGCGCGCGACCAGCTGGCGCGCGACGGCCGAGCCGACGAAGCCGCTCGCACCGGTGACGAGGACTGTTCCGGGGCTGTTCATCGGGGTTGACGTTGCGGCATAGGTCGATCGGCTTATGACATTCGCGCGTTCAACTGGCACAGAGTTGAGCTAAAGTAACCCCCATAAATCCTCAACGGGAACAAATTCTTAGATGGCCGGTGAGATCGTCGCAACACTCGCGCTCGGGATCTGGATCTACCTCATCCTCGGCCGCGGCCGCTTCTGGCTTGCCGGCGAGCGCGACAACCGCAACGAGCCTGGGCCGCCGCCAGTATGGCCGCGGGTGATCGCGGTGATTCCGGCCCGCGATGAGGTCGAGACGATCGGGACGACCATCCGCTCCCTGCTCGGGCAGGTCTATGCGGGTTCGTTTTCCGTCATTCTGGTGGATGACGAAAGCCGGGATGGAACCGCGGAGGCGGCGCGCACAGCCGCCGAGGCGGCAGGGGCTGCGGACCGGCTCACCGTGCTGGCCGGGCGACCGCTGCCATCCGGCTGGACCGGCAAGCTGTGGGCGGTCGCCCAGGGGGTCGAGCAGGCGACCGCGGGAGCAGAACCGCCGGAGTTCCTTCTCCTGACGGATGCCGATATCACGTATGCGCCGGACGCATTGGCGCAGCTCGTCGCCCGAGCTCAAGCGGGCGGTTACGGGCTCACCTCGCTGATGGCCAAGCTGCGCTGCGTCAGCCTTGCCGAGCGCTGCTTCGTTCCGGCCTTCATCTATTTCTTCGACATGCTCTATCCGTTTGCCTGGGTGAACCAGCGCACGCATCCGACCGCCGCGGCGGCGGGAGGCTGCATGCTGGTGCGGCCGCAGGCGCTGCGCGCCGCCGGCGGCATCGCAGCGATTCGCGGCGCCCTGATCGACGACTGCGCGCTCGGCGCTGCGCTCAAGAAGCAGGGGCCGATCTGGCTCGGCCTGACCGAGCGGGTCACGAGTGCGCGGCCCTACGACCATATCGGCGACATCCGCCACATGGTGGCGCGCTCGGCCTATGCGCAGCTCGGCTATTCGCCGCTCAACCTGCTCGGCACGATCTGCGGGCTCGCGGCGACTTTCCTCGCGGGCCCAATCATGCTCATCGCCGGAAACGGCCCGGCCCGGCTGCTCGGCGGCGCGGCCTGGGTCCTCATGGCGATCTCGTTTCAGCCGATGTTGCGCTTCTACCGCCGCTCCCCGCTGTGGGGCGTGGCGCTCCCGGCGATCGCCTTTGCCTACATGGTGTTTACCCTCGATTCCGCCTATCAGCATGCCCTGGGCCGGGGAGGGCTGTGGAAGGGCCGAGTGCAGGCGCAGGCAGGTGCCAAGGTGGCGGAGCAGAAATGACGCTGGCAGGCGAGCTGAGATCGGGCAAGGGACACCGGGATGAGAACTTCCCGGTGGCTTCGCATCTCGTGCACCCGCGCTACCGCGAGCCGATCCTCGCCTTCTACGAGTTCGTCCGGGTGGCCGACGACATCGCCGACCACGCGGAGCTGGCGCCCGACCGCAAGCTCGCCTTGCTCGACCGGCTGGAAGCGAGCCTGCTCGGCACCAGCGAGGCCGACCCGGAGGGCGTGCGCCTGCGCGCGATCCTGGCCACGCGCGGGCTGAGCGCGCGCCATGCGCAAGACCTGTTGAATGCATTCCGCCTCGACGTCACCAAGCTGCGCTACGCCGACTGGGACGATCTGATGCATTACTGCAGTCTCTCGGCGATGCCGGTCGGCCGCTACGTGCTCGACGTGCACGGCGAGAGCCGCGCCACCTGGCCCGCATCCGACGCGATCTGCGCCGCCCTGCAGGTCATCAACCACATCCAGGACTGCCAGAACGACTTCCGCAATCTCGATCGGGTCTACATTCCCCAGGACTTCATGGCGGCAGCCGGCACGAGCGTCGCCGCGCTCGATGCTTCGCGCGCCTCGCCCGAGCTGCTCGCCTGCCTGCACAAGCTCGCGGCGCGCACCGCGGGGCTGCTGCACGAGGGCTATCCGCTGCCCAATCAGATCAGGGATTTTCGCCTGAGCCTGGAGATCTCGGTGATCCACACGCTGGCCCAGCGGCTGGTGCGCACCTTGATGGTGCGCGATCCCTTGTCCGACAAGGTGCATCTCAAGTCGGTCGGCTTTGCGGGCGTCGGCGTCCTCGGCGTGCTCAAGGGCCTGTGGCGCCGCGTCGGACGGCGCGGCGACGCGTCACCGGAGCATCAGGGCGCGTGAGCGATCAGCCGATCCAGCCGGACGCGCCAGGCGGCGACGCGGCGAAGCGCGCGTCGGGCAGCTCGTTCTATCTCGCGATGCGCATTCTGCCGCCGGCGCAGCGCCAGGCGATGTTCGAGATCTACTCGTTCTGCCGGGCGGTGGACGACATCGCCGACGATCCGGGCGAACGCGACCGGCGGCTTGCCGAGCTGCAGCAGTGGCGGCGCGACATCGACGCTCTCTATGAAGGTCGCGCGGTGCCGAAGCTGCGCGGTCTCGCCGAGGCGGTGCGTCAGTTCGGCCTGGCGCGGGAGGATTTCCTCGCCGTGATCGACGGCATGGAGATGGACGTGGTGGCGGACATCCGCGCGCCCGACCTCGCCGTGTTCGACCTCTACTGCGACCGCGTCGCGAGCGCGGTCGGCCGGCTCTCGGTCAGGGTGTTCGGGCTCGACGCCAAGAGCGGCCGCGAGCTCGCGCACCATCTCGGACGCGCCCTGCAGATGACCAACATCCTGCGGGATCTGGACGAGGACGCCGCGATCGGCCGGCTCTATCTGCCGCGCGAGGCGCTGCGCGCGGCGGCGATCGATGGCGCCGAACCCGGGCAGGTGCTGTCCCATCCGGCCCTCGCCCGCGCCTGCGCCCCGATCATCGAACGCGTGCGAGGCCATTTCGAGCGCGCCGACGCGATCATGAACGCCGCGCCGCGCCGCGCCGTTCGCGCGCCCAGAATCATGGGCGAAGCCTACAAGCTCTATCTCGACGCGCTGGTCGCACGCGGCTTTGCGCCGCCGCGCGCGCGCGTCCGTCTCGGCCGCGCGCGGCTGTTGTGGATCATCCTGCGCTACGCGGTGATCTGATGGGGCGCACACTTCACGTCGTCGGCGCAGGTCTCGCCGGGCTTTCGGCCGCCGTCCAGCTGACGCAGGCCGGGGAGGCAGTGGTGGTGCACGAGGCCGCCGGCCAGGCCGGGGGCCGCTGCCGCTCGTATCATGATCCCGCGCTCGACATGGAGATCGACAATGGCAATCACTTGCTGCTGTCGGCCAATCATGCATCGCTCGATTTTCTCCGCATCATCGGCGCGGCCGACCGGCTGGACGGGCCTCAGCACGCCGATTTCCCCTTCGTCGATCTGAAGACCGGCGAACGCTGGACGCTGAAGATCGGCGACGGCCGGCTGCCGTTGTGGATCTTCGACAAGCAGCGGCGGGTGCCGGGGACGCGGCCGGCAGATTACCTGGCGTTGGCGCGGCTGCTGCTGCCGCCGCGCGACGCCGCCGTCGCCGACGTGATCGCCTGCCGCGGTCTCCTCTACGATCGCCTCGTCGGCCCGCTGCTGCTCGCGGCGCTCAACACCGCGCCGGCCGAGGGCTCGGCGGCGCTCGCCGCTGCCGTGCTGCGCGAGACCGTCGCGGTGGGTGGGCGCGCCTGCCGTCCGCTGATCGCGCGCGACGGGCTCGGACCGACATTCATCGCGCCCGCCCTCGATCATCTCGCGCGCCGTGGCGCGCGCGTCGGCTTCGGACGCCGCCTCCGAGCAATCGCATTCGCGGAGCGCAGCGCCGCGGCCCTGGACTTCGGCGACGAGACGGTGCGGCTTGGCGACGACGATCGGGTGATCCTCGCGGTGCCGCCGGTGGTCGCCGCCGCGCTGCTGCCGGGACTGACCGCGCCGACCGAGTTTCGCGCCATCGTCAACGCGCATTTCCGCCTGGCGCCGCCCGCCGGAATGCCGCCCATCGTCGGCGTCATCAACGGGACCGTCGAATGGATCTTCGCCTTCCCGGACCGCCTGTCGGTGACGATCAGCGGCGCCGATCGACTCGTCGACACGCCGCGCGACAGCCTGGCAAAAGTCATCTGGGACGAGGTTGCGACCGTGGCGAGAATAGGCAATAGGGATGCGCCGCCACGCTGGCAGATCGTGCGCGAGCGGCGCGCCACTTTCGCGGCCTTGCCCACCGAGGAGCGCAAGCGGCCGGGGGCGGCGACGGCGTGGAGCAATCTCTGGCTCGCCGGAGATTGGACGGCCACCGGACTGCCGGCGACGATCGAAGGGGCGATCCGATCGGGCATCCGGGCCGCGGCATTGGCCGTGCGCTGAGCCTCGACACGAAGGATGCGATGACATGATGCTCGAGACGGCAAATCGGATTGCCGACGACGCGCTCGACCGCAGCATCGAGCGCGCGACGGCGGCGCTCGCCGAGCGCCAGCGGGCGGACGGTCATTGGGTGTTCGAGCTCGAGGCCGACGCGACGATTCCGGCCGAATACGTGCTGATGCGGCACTACCGCGCTGAGCCGGTCGATGCCGGGCTCGAGGCGAAGATCGCCGTCTATCTCCGCCGCATCCAGGGCACGCATGGCGGCTGGCCGCTGTTTCAGGACGGCGACTTCGACATGAGCGCGAGCGTGAAGGCGTATTTCGCGCTGAAGATGATCGGCGACGATCCGAACGCCCCCCACATGCGGCGCGCGCGCGACGCGATTCTGGCGCGCGGCGGCGCCGCGACCTCGAACGTGTTCACCTGCAGCCTGCTCGCGCTCTATGGCGTGCTGTCATGGCGCAGCGTGCCGGTGATGCCGGTCGAGATCATGCTGCTGCCCAAGTGGTTTCCCTTCCACCTCGACAAGGTGTCGTACTGGGCGCGCACGGTGCTGGTGCCGCTTCTCGTTCTGATGGCGCTCAAGCCGCGCGCGAAGAATCCGCGCGGCGTGACCATCGACGAGGTGTTCACGCAGCCGCCGATGACCGTGGGCCCGCGCAAGAAGGCGCCGCACCAGAAATGGTCGTGGTTTCTCGTCTTCCGCGCGATCGACGCGGTGTTGCGCGCGCTCGAGCCCAGATTTCCGAACGGCCCGCGCCGGCGTGCGATCGACAAGGCGGCCGCCTTCGTCACCGAGCGGCTCAACGGCGAGGACGGCCTGGGCGCGATCTTTCCCGCGATGGTCAACTCGCTGTTGATGTACGACGTGCTTGGGCTTCCACCCGACGATCCCAATGTCACGACCGCCCGCGCCTCGATCGAGAAGCTGCTCGTGATCAAGGAGGACGAGGCCTACTGCCAGCCCTGCGTCTCGCCGGTGTGGGATACGGGGCTCGTCTGCCATGCGCTCATGGAGGTCGGATCCGAGGCTGCAGTCACGCGGGCTGGCAAGGGTCTTGCATGGCTCAAGCCGCTCCAGGTGCTCGAGACCAAGGGGGACTGGGCGGTGCGACGACCCGATGTGCGGCCGGGCGGCTGGGCCTTTCAGTATGCCAATCCGCATTATCCCGACCTCGACGACACCGCCGTCGTCGTGATGGCGATGGACCGCTTCCGCCAGGATCGCGCGACCGGCGATTATGATGCCGCGATCGCGCGCGGGCGCGAATGGATCGAAGGGATGCAGAGCCGGAACGGCGGATGGGGCGCCTTCGATGTGGATAACGACTTCGAGTATCTCAACAACATCCCGTTTGCCGATCATGGCGCGCTGCTCGACCCGCCGACCGAAGACGTGACGGGGCGCTGCGTGTCGATGCTGGTGCAGCTCGGCGAAAGGGCAGGGCAATCGCCCGCCATCGACCGGGCAATCGACTACCTGCGCCGGACCCAGCGGCCCGACGGCAGCTGGTACGGCCGCTGGGGCATGAACTTCATCTACGGCACGTGGTCCGTGCTGTGCGCCTTGAACGCCGCCGGCGTGCCGCATGATTCGCCACAGATCCGCAAGGCCGTCGATTGGCTGGTCGCGATCCAGAATCCGGACGGGGGCTGGGGCGAGGACGGCACGAGCTACAAGCTCGACTATCGCGGCTATGAACAGGCGCCGAGCACGGCGTCACAGACTGCGTGGGCGGTCATCGGATTGATGGCCGCTGGCGAATCGGCTCATCCGGCGGTATCCCGAGGCATCGCCTATCTGGCGGCCACTCAGGGGACGGATGGATTCTGGGAGGAGCCGCGCTTCACAGCGACGGGCTTTCCACGGGTCTTCTATTTGCGCTATCACGGCTACGCGAAGTTCTTTCCACTGTGGGCTCTGGCGCGTTATCGGAACCTGCGGCGGGCGAATCGCTCGTCGGTGGCATGGGGGATGTGACGGGTGTTTCTCGTCATTACGGGACTTGCTCAGGAATCGCGCATCGCGGCCGGGCCAGGCGTAAGCCATGTGGTCTGCAGTGGCAGCGACCCTGACCGGCTGCGCAGACGCCTGGCGGGGTTGGACACCACCGGCCTCAGGGCGGTGATCAGCTTCGGCATCGCGGGCGGGCTCGACCCGTCGCTGCATCCCGGTGACATCGTCGTGGCGACTGCGGTGATCGCCGAAACGGGCGCCTGGAAGATGCCGAAGGGCGTCGTCTCGGCGATGGCCGATCGTGTTCGGGCGAGCGGCATCTCTGTCGCGCAAGGTGCGCTGGTGGGCGTCGAAGAGCCGGTGCTGCTGCCGAGCGAGAAGGCCGCTATCCGGCGCGAGACGGACGCGATCGCGGTGGACATGGAGTCGCATATCGGGGCGGCGTATGCGGCCGCCAACGATCTTCCCTTCGCGGCGATCCGCGTGATCAGCGATCCGGCGATTCGTGCGCTGCCGCCACTGGCGAAGCAGGCCCTGAAGGCGGACGGACGGGTGGACTTCGGCGCCGTCGCGACCGGACTGGCGCGCGCACCGTCGGAGATTTCCAAGCTGCTGCGCGCCGGCGGCGACGTCGGCCGCGCCTTTGCGGGGCTACGCCGCTGTCGCCGCTTTCTGGACTTTGGCCTCTGCTTCGGCCTTGCGGATCTCTGACAGCTTCTGCTGCACCTGGCCGTCGAACACGTATTGCGCCGGCCGCTGGTTCTCCATCGAGATCTCCGGCGCCATCGGCCCGTCCGTGCGGATGCCCTGCACCGCGAGCTTCAGCGCCGACAAGGGATTGGCGATGGCGGCGTGCGCGGCCGTCGGCTCGTAGCCGCAATGCGCCATACAGTTCGCGCATTTTTCATAGCGGCCGGTACCATAGGCATCCCAATCGGTCGTCTCCATCAGCTCCTTGAAGGTCTTTACGTAGCCTTCGCCGAGCAGGTAGCAGGGCTTCTGCCAGCCGAAGATGTTGCGCGTCGGCATGCCCCACGGCGTGCAGTGGTGCTCCTGGTTGCCCGCCAGGAAGTCGAGGAACAGGGCGGAATGCATGAACTTCCAGTTCTTGCCCTTGCCGAGCGCAAACACCCTGCGGAAGAGCTCCTTGGTCTTGCGCCGGTTGAGGAAGTGCTCCTGGTCGGGCGCGCGCTCGTAGGCGTAGCCCGGCGAGATCGAGACGCCGACGCCGAGCTCCTCGGTGAGGTCGAGAAAGGCGGCGATGTCTTCGGCCGGATGTCCGTCGAAGATCGTGCAGTTGACGTTGACCGAGAATCCCTTCGCCTTTGCCGCCTTGATGGCGTCGACCGCCTTCTCGAAGCCGCCTTCGAGGCACACCGACTTGTCGTGGTGATGCTTCAGTCCATCGAGATGGATCGAGAAGAAGAGGTATGGCGACGGCTCGAACAGATGCAGCTTCTTTTCGAGCAGCAGCGCGTTCGTGCACAGCGAGACGAACTTCTTGCGCGCCACGATGCCTTTGACGATCTCGCCGATCTCCTTGTGGATCAGCGGCTCGCCGCCCGGAATCGCGACCATCGGCGCGCCGCACTCGTCGACCGCGTCCAGGCATTCCTGCACCGAGAGCCGGCGGTTGAGGATCGCATCCGGGTAATCGATCTTGCCGCAGCCGGAGCAGGCGAGATTGCAGCGGAACAGCGGCTCGAGCATCAGCACCAGGGGATAGCGCTCGCGCCCCATCAGCTTCTGCTTGATGAGGTAGCTGCCGATACGCAGCTCGCGGAGAAACGGTATGGCCATGCTCGCTCTTTCTCGTCCGTATGCGTCGTTGCGTCGTCGCGTGAGGTTGTGGTTCGCGGCGTCAAAACCGGTTCGCCGATGGGGCTATGCTAGGTGGCCTCTGCGCGGCCGACGGCTCCCGACATTGCACGTCCCCGCTTCAAGACCCAAATCACGTCCTCCAGCAAGACCGCCGGGCCTCGAACCGCCCCAGCGGAAGTATTTGCTCCTTCTACGCCCCGCACCCGCCCCGGTTCAAGTTCCCGTCCACGAGATCGCCGGGCCGGGGTCGTGCGTTCTGCAGGTATCAGCGGCAATGTGCCGGAAATCGCACGATTTCGCCCGACCAGCTCCCGAGATAACGCCCATTCGTGGCGCAAGGTTCGGGTGCGTGAAGAAATCGCAGCAGAATCCGCTCGCTAGGCGGAGATGATCAACACGTGTTAACTCTTGCATGTTCAATTCAAATCGAATGCAAGCCGCCTCAATGCTGCCCAGCCTTGCGTCTCAGTGGGGTCCGCCCTGTTGAGAATGATGCTGCACTGCGGTAAATGCGTGACCGCCAAAGGTCGAGACATTCATGTTGGACAGCGTACCACGTAACCGCCGCAAAGTTCCCGGAGCAAGGTCGGCGACCGCCGCAGTCGTGCGCAACCGTCGTGACAGGGCACCGGCAGCCCCGTTTGGCAAAATGGAGCTTCCGGCTCGGCCCGACCTTGGGGCCCGCATTGTCCGGATCGTCAAAAATCTTTCGACCTCCACGCTGAATGGCGCCATTGGGCGGATCGTCCAATTCTGCACCACGCATGTCTGGCCGATCCTCATCGCCGCTGCGGTGCTTGCAATCGCTTGCGGCGGCTACGCGGCCCGCCATTTCAGCATCAATGCGGATGTGACCCAGCTGATCTCGTCCGACCTGCCGTGGCGGCAGCGCGAGTTGGCTTATGAGCGGGTCTTTACCCAGGGCACGGATCTGCTCGTCGCGGTCGTCGATGCGCCGAACGCGGAACTTGCCAGCGCGGCGACGAACGCGCTGGTCGACAGGCTCAAGCCCGAGAGCGGGCTGTTCCACTCGGTCGAATCCGTCGGCACGAGCGATTTCTTCATCCGCAATCGATTCCTGTTCATGCCGACTGAGGAGGTCGCGGGCGCGACGGGCCGGCTTGCCCGCTCGGGGCCGCTGCTCGGCCAGCTCGCCGCGGATCCGAGCCTGCGCGGGCTCGTCCAGGCACTTTCGCTCACCCTCACCGGCGTCGAAGGCGGACAGGTTCCGCTCGATGCGCTCGCCCGCCCGCTCAATCTGTCGGCGGACACGATCGAGAAGGTGCTGGCGGGCAAGGCCGCGTGGTTCTCCTGGTACGAACTGATGAGCGGTCAGGCGCCGGGCATCACGGAGACGCGCCGGATCGTCAGCATCAAGCCGGTGCTCGATTTCCACGCGCTGCAGCCGGGCGAGCAGGCGACCACGGCCGTGCGCAAAGCCGCGGCCGACCTCGACCTCGCCGGCCGCTACGGGGCGACAGTGCGGCTGACCGGCCCGGTGCCGATCGCCGACGAGGAATTCGGGACCCTCAAGGAGGGCGCCCTCCTCAACGGAGCGATCACCATCGCGGTGGTGCTGTTCATCCTCTGGCTCGCGCTCAAGTCCTCCCGCATCATCCTCGCGGTCACCGTCAACCTGTTCGTCGGGCTGGCGATGACGGCGGCGGTCGGCCTCCTGCTGGTCGGCTCGCTCAACCTGATCTCGGTGGCGTTCGCCGTCCTGTTCGTGGGACTCGGGGTGGACTTCGGGCTGCAGTTCAGCGTGCGCTACCGAGCCGAACGCCACGAATGCGCGGACCTGCGCACGGCGCTCGTCAGGGCCGGCGAACGCGCCGGCGCGCCCCTCACGCTTGCGGCGGCGGCGACGGCCGCCGGCTTCCTGTCGTTCCTGCCGACCGATTACCGCGGGCTCTCCGAGCTCGGCCTGATCGCCGGCCTCGGCATGGTGATTGCGTTCCTGACGAGCATCACGCTTCTTCCCGCGCTGCTGCAGCTCCTCAATCCCGCCGGCGAGTCGGAGCCGCTCGGTTACGCCGCGCTCGCGCCGGTCGACCGGTTCCTCGAGCGCCATCGCGTTCCGGTGATCGTCGGCACGCTCCTGGTCGCGGCGATCGGCGCGCCGCTACTGATGCATCTGCGATTCGACTTCAATCCGACCAATCTGCGCAGCCCGAAGGCTGAATCGATCGCGACGTATCTCGATCTGCGCCGCGATCCGAACATGAGCTCGCACACCGCGCAGGCGCTGGCGCCGACGGTCGCAGACGCCGACAAGCTCTCCAAGGAGCTCGCCGCGCTGCCGCAGGTCGCGCGCACCATGACCATCGACAGCTTCGTGCCGTCGGATCAGCCGGCGAAGCTTGCGCGCATCGCCGAGGCGGCGACCGCATTGAAGCGGCCGCTCAATCCGCCGGCGGTCAAGCCGGCGCCGACCGACGCCGAGGTGGTGGCGGCGCTGCGCAGCGGGGCGCAGAACCTCCGCGAAGCCGCCGGCAGCGAGACGGGCGAGGGCGCGAAGGCGTCACGGCGTCTGGCCGACGAGATGGTGAAGCTGGCCGATGCGGGACCCGCCGCGCGCGGGACGGTCGCGCGGGCGATGGTCCGCCCGCTGGTCGAAGATTTGCGCGATCTGCGGACGTCGTTGCAGCCCAAGGCGGTGACGCGCGACAGCATTCCGCCCGAGATCGCGCGCGACTGGGTCGCGCCCGATGGACATGCGCGCGTCGAGGCGGCGATGAAGGGCGATCCCAACGACAACGAGGCGATCCGCGCTTTTGCCGGCGCGGTGCTCGCGACCGCACCGACCGCGACCGGTGAGGCGATCGGCATCCTGGAGTCCGGGACCACCATCGTGCACGCCTTCCTGCAGGCGGGCTTCTGGGCGCTGCTGTCGATCTCGATCCTGCTGTGGGTCGTGCTGCGGCGGATCGGCGACGTGCTGCTCACGCTGGTGCCGCTGCTGCTCGCCGGCGTGGTGACGCTGGAAATCTGCGCGCTGATCGACTTCCCGCTCAACTTCGCCAACATCATCGCGCTGCCGCTGCTGCTCGGCGTCGGCGTCGCGTTCAAGATCTACTACGTGATGGCGTGGCGGGCCGGGCAGACCAGCCTGCTGCAGTCGAGTCTCACCCGCGCCGTGTTCTTCAGCGCGATGACCACCGCGACGGCGTTCGGCAGCCTGTGGCTGTCGAGCCATCCCGGCACGTCGAGCATGGGCAAGCTGCTGGCCCTCTCGCTCGTCTGCACGCTCGCGGCCGCCGTCCTGTTCCAGCCGGCCCTGATGGGCCGGCCGCGCGACAACCGCGACGAGGCGACCGCGAAGTAGCGAGCGCAGGCAGGCGCGCGTCAGCGCACCTGCTGGTTCCGCCGCGACGCTGCGGCTCCCGAGGACTGCTGCGGGCAGACATTGCGCGGGCGCGCCTGGGCCTGGGCCTGTCCGCTCGCGCCGGTGGTCGCGCGCCCCGCATCGGCGGGGGCGGCGGCGCGGGTCCAGCGCTGTTCGCTGCAGAAGATGAGCATGCAGCCCTGCAGCTTGAGAACGTCGGGGCGCTCGAGGCTGATCGACGCGTTGTAGAACCCGCCGTCCTGCGGGTTATAGACCTTGCCCTGCCATGCATTGCCTTCGGCGGGCTTCATCGAAATCAGGAGCGGGGTGCCGAGCAGCGGCCGGCCGCGCTTCGACGGATCGGGATTGTGGCTGTCGGTCCCGGGCTGTCGTTCCCAATCGATCACGCCCCAATAGCCGTCCGGGCAGGGCTCGATGCGGATCTTCGCCGTCTGGTCGGCCACCATCCAGACGCCGCTCGGATCCGCCGCCTGCGCGCCCGCGCCACCCAGTCCGAGCAGGGCACCACCCGCGGTCAGTCCCACCATCCATGCGCGGAGCCCACTGTGTTGTTCTTTCGCCATCGCTCGTGTCCCCAATGGTTGTGCACGCAAAGATCGAGGCTCGATTGCCCAGCCCTCGCGCGATCATGGCCCGGAACCTGCCGAGCGTTCTCGAAAATTGTGGGGCGGGACCGCGACCCCGCGGTGGCAAGCGCGGGCCATTCCGGGGACCGGCGATCCGACGCGGAACCGCAGACTGGGTTCCGGGCAGTCCTCGGCGCAGCGCAGCGCCCCCGCCCGCGGCGGCCTTCGCGGCCTCGCGGCTCAACAGCCCGGATGTGTGTGTCGAAGACGGGCCCACGCGAAAGTCTGGCTCCCCGGGCCGGATTCGAACCAGCGACCAACCGGTTAACAGCCGGTTGCTCTACCACTGAGCTACCGGGGAACGGCGCCCATACTTGGAAGGCGAGGGCCGTATAACAAACGCGTCCGCGCTTTGCCAAGCGGCAATTGCCGAACTGCGCGCCGCAAAGGCGAGAGATCAAAATAATGCCGCGACAGCGCCCGAAGGCAACCGCCGCGGCAACGCGACACAACAGAAACGCGACACAACAGAACGGAGCCCGACCCGGCGCATCGCCGGGCGGGCGGGACGTCAGCGCTTGCGGCCGCCGAGCGCGACGCGCGGAATGTCCTCGCGTTGCAGTCCGAGCCGCGCCAGGTCGGAATCGCTCAGGCGCGCGAGCTTGTCGTAGCGCGCCGCCACCGCGAGACCGTCGCGAACGCCAGCCGCAAGGCCGGACAGGAACTTCAGCACACCGGAGCCCCGCGTCGGGCGGCCGGATGGAAATGGCATGGTTAGGGTCGTCATTGCGTTACCTCTTGTCCCCGAATCATCGTGAACTCTATGTATGCTGGTATACCTGTTACAGAATAGTGGCTTACCGCATGGCGGTAGAATATTTATTGCATAGCACAATGGTTACTGGCGCAGAGCTCCTGGCAGGCGTCGGACGCCGCCAGGGCGGGCCCAATCCCGAAAGGGGAGGGTGAGACCAGGTTCTCAGGATTGCCGAAAAGCGATTGGGAATGGAGGCCACGGCCGGAATTGAACCGGCGTAAACGGTTTTGCAGACCGCTGCGTAACCACTCCGCCACGTGGCCATGCTGCCGGCCAGCGCGCGCGTTGGGCCGAGGCAGCCCCAGCGCTATATCAGGAGCGCGGCGGCAGCGGCAATACAAACGCGCCGCTCAGTCTCGGGGAGGGGGCACGGCACGTTCGGTGGGGATCGACGTCCATCGGCGCATGGGCGCGACCGCGGCACATCAGACTTTCTGGATGACCGCAAACCCGATGGTGGAATTCTGCGTCCATCCTCCAGTCCCGCTGGCCGCTCTCGCGAAGCCCCTGCCTGCTTGCCACAGGCGACGGGCATAGTGTCGGTTGAAGACGCGTGCCGGAAATGGCCAATCGAGGAAGTGCGGATACTCGGGCTTCTGGCCCGTTCTCATATTGAAAAAATGCTGCATGCTCAGAAGAAGATCTTCATCGATCAGCGCGACACCCCCGATGTGGTCGCCGACATAGTTCCAATCCTGCTCCGAGGTCCCTGGAATTGGCGGAAAACGCCCGCTGTGCATGAAATCCGCCAGCAACTGCGCGGTTTTCGGAACGCGAGGGAGCCTCCGTTCCAGGGCGGGCTGCCAGTGAAGGTCCTCGATGATGTAGAGGCCTCCTTTCTTGAGCGACTTGAAGATTCGGCTCAACGTGAGCTGTTGATGATACGATGCGTGGGAGCCGTCATCGATGATGATGTCGAATGGCACCCCCAGGCGATTGATCCTTTCCAATTGTTGATTGTCGCCGCAGTCGACCTGCACGAATTTGAACCAGTCCGTTTGCTGATGCGAGTGATCGCAGATGTCCGCTCCGTAGATCATCGCCTTCTTGAAGTACGCATGCCACATCGTGACCGAGGGGATGCTGGCGGCATCCCGATCGTGTGGCTGTGCAAGCCCGATCTCCAGTAGCGAGATTGGCTGGTCCCGAAGCGGCCTGAACAGCAGTTCGTAGAAAGGTGCGTAGGCGTGTGACGCGCCTCGTATCGTTCCCTTGTCGGTCCCGAACTCGTTGGCGAGAGCGGTGAGCGTCATCTCCCCGGCAAGTATGGTCGGGGGCGTGACGCGTCCGCCGCGTTCCGATGCGCTGTCGAATCGGCCCGGCGCTGCCGCAGGCGGGGATTTTTGCGATACGGTCACGATTGTCCTCCTCGGTTATTTTTTCGATTATTCCCCGCGCCTGCACATCGTCGACCTGGAAACGGGCGGGTTTGAGGTCTCGCTGATCGGCCAACCAGCACTCATCGCGAGGTCAGCAGGAACGAACAAGGGCCGGTGAAATTCCGGCAGCGTCCGCGTCCGGGCGGCTATCGCCCGACCGGCGATCAGCGTCCGCATCTCAACGACAATCGTCGCGAGTCTACACGCGATTGAAACATTTCAGCGGGCGGGTACGTCAAATTCCGAGCTGGGTTCGGGCGCGCCAAAATTGTTCGGCCCCTCCTAGGGAGCGCCGCGACCTTCGCCTTCTTTTTCGGGAATGTTTCCTTTACGCTGCGTAACCACTCCGCCACGTGGCCATGCCGCCGGCCATGGGTCCAGGCGGGCCCAGCGCTGTACCTGGAGCGCGGCGGCAGCAGGAATTCCAGCCGGGCCGACGAGGGGCTCGCATGGCCTCAATCTTGCGTTTTCCCCCTCCTTGCCGCACAAGCGGGCGCCCCTGATGAGCGGCCGGAGAATCCCCTGATGATCGACTTTGCCCTGGCGCGCCGCACAATGGTGGACGGGCAGCTTCGTCCTTACGACGTCACCGATCTCGACCTGATCGCGGCGATCCTGGAGGTTCCGCGCGAACGTTTCGTATCGCCCGGCCTCGAGCCGCTCGCCTATCTCGACCGCGATGTTGCGGCAGATCCCAAGCGCGCGCTGCTCAAGCCGATGGTGCTGGGTCGTCTCATCCAGGCCCTCGAGATCACCGCGCAGGACAAGGTTCTCGATGTCGCCGGCGGCAGCGGCTATTCGGCGGCGATTCTCGCCCGGCTGGCCGGCAGCGTGGTCGCGCTCGAGGACGATCCCGCCCGGGTCAAGCGCTGCGGCGACCTTGCCCGCGACCTGGGTGCCTCCAATGTCTCGGCGGTGCAGGGCCCCCTCGAGGCCGGCTGGCCGGCACTGGGACCGTACAACGCCATACTCATCAATGGCCGATCCGAGGTCGAACCACAGGTCCTGCTGCGGCAGCTCGGCGAGGGCGGCCGTCTTGCCGGTATTTTCGGCTCCGGCCTTGACGCAAAGGCAATTCTCTACCGCATGGACAAGGGAGAGATCGGCGGCCGTACGCTTTTCGACGCTGCCGCCCCTCTGCTGCCACCGTTTGCCAAGGTGCCGGCCTTCGTCTTCTAGCCGCCGGCCTCGCCGCGGACCGAAAGTGTTGCCGCGTTGCGCCATCCTGCCATTTTTTATGGGAAGAGTAGGCCTTAGGGGTTCAAACCTCCCATGGAGACTGTATGGTCTTGTGGGTCGGGCGCGTGCAGGGGATTCGGTTGGGAGTGGTGGATCGGGGCACCATCATGAGGGACGGAGGGGCGGGGGCGCGACGAATCGCGGCCGGGCCGCTCGTCGCCGTCGTGCTGATCGCAGCGGCGATCGGCGACACCCGTCCGGCGCGGGCCGACACCATGGAGTGGGCCCTCGTCCAGGCCTATCAGAACAATCCCACGCTCAACGCCCAGCGCGCCGCATTGCGGGCCCAGGATGAAGGTGTCCCACTGGCGCTGTCCGGCTATCGGCCGAGGGTGTCGCTGACCGGCACGGTGACGACACAGAACCAGGCGAATCTGACGAAGATCGCGACCCCGGAGGGGCCGGTCTATCAGGAGTCCAACGCCCAGTTCACGCCGCACTCGGTTGCGGTGACCGCGACGCAGACCCTGTTCAACGGATTTCAGACCGCCAACCGCACGCGGCAGGCCGAGTCGCAGGTTTCGGCCGGACGGGCCACGCTCGCCGTCACCGAAGAGACGGTGCTGCTCAATGCGGCGACCGCCTACATGAACCTGATCCGCGACGCGGCCATTCTCGACTTGCAGCGCCGCAACGTCGAGGTGCTGCAGGAGCAGCTGCGCCAGACGCGCGATCGCTTCAACGTCGGCGAGGTCACCCGGACCGACGTCGCCCAGGCCGAATCGCGGCTCGCCGCCGGCCGCGCCCAGGTCCTCACCGCTGAATCGAATTATCTGACATCCAAGTCGATCTATCGCCAGGTCATCGGTGTCCAGCCGGGCTCGCTCGCACCCGCCGCCCCCGTCGATCGCTTCTCCCCGCGCACGCTCGCCGAAGCGATCACCACCGGACGCGCGCTTAATCCGACCGTCGCGGCGGCCATGTTCGGCATCGATGTCGCGCTGCTGCAGGTGAAGATCAACGAAGGCGCATTGATGCCGACCGTGACGGCGCAGGCGAACGTCTCCCAGGCCTGGGAATCGTCCGTCAGCACAGGTCAGGCCACTCTGCGGTCGTTCAACGCGTCGCTCACCGGGCAGGTGACGGTGCCGATCTATCAGGGCGGTCAGGAATACTCGCTCGTCCGCCAGTCCAAAGAGACCCTTGGCCAGCAGCGGATCAATCTCGATACTGCGCGGGACCAGGTCCAGGCTACGGTTTCGCAGAGCTGGGGTCAGCTGGAGGCCGCCAAGGCCCAGATCCAGGCGACCCAGGCGCAAGTCAACTCGGCCGAGATCGCCCTCAACGGCGTGCGCGAGGAGGCGCGCGTGGGCCAGCGCACCACGCTCGACGTGCTCAATGCGCAGCAGGAACTGGTCAACGCTCGTGTTGCGCTGGTGACCGCCCAGCACGACCGGGTCGTCGCCTCGTATGCGCTCTTGTCCTCGGTCGGGGGATTGTCGGTCGGCGGGCTCGGATTGAAGACGACGGTTTACGATCCGATGACCCACTACCAGCAGGTGCGCGACGTCTGGGGCGGCTTGCGCACACCTGACGGGCGCTAGCATTTCGCGGCCGTTGGCCTTTCGGTTCGCGCTCGCACAGACGAGCTCGGGTATCGGTTCCAGCCGTCATCGCTCGGATCACTGAGAGTCCCAGACAAACAATCGGATCGCTCGCCTGCGACGATCGCCCGGAAGTCGTTCCGGCGAGCATGGGCCGCGGGCAGCGCTCCGGCTCATGGCGAATGCGTCAGAGTCAGGCACGCGACTCACTTCCGTGACAAAAAGTCAGGCAGGGCCTCAGGATGCGGAACTATGTTCCGCGATTGGCGTAATAGGTACGTCTAGTTTTCAGGAGGTTACTCAGCTCTCGGACTGGATCGGACGCGGGGAGGACAGATGGGACTCGCGATCTGCGGCATGCCAATTGCACATTGTCGGGCAAGGGACTGCGTTGCGAATGTATGCGCCTGTGTTGATGAAGCTGAGGCGGAGCACGGCTCTGTCGCAACGGGACGAGTTGGCACTTCGGCAGGTGCTCGGCCGGTATAAGGTCATACCCGCTCGCCAGGACGTGGTGCGCGACGGGGAGCCGCGAGCCTTTGCGACGGTCCTGCTGGATGGGCTGATGTGCCGCTATACGGCGATGCCGGACGGCCGCAGACAGATCCTCTCATTCCTGCTGCCCGGTGACTTCTGCGACCTGTCCGCCCTGATCGAAAATCGGATGGATCATGCGGTCGCAAGCTTGGCGACATGCACGGTCGCCGCCGTCGAACATAACGCCTTGGAGCACGTGATCGACACGCATCCGTCGATCCGCCACGCGCTTTGGCGCGAAACCCTGCGCGACGCCGCTATCTACCGCGCCTGGCTCGCCAGCGTCGGGCGGCGCTCGGCCTATGAGAGACTGGCGCATCTGTTTTGCGAGATCGCGCTTCGTCTCGACTCGGTCGGCCTGAAGCGAACGGAAGGATACATTTTCGAAGCCACCCAGAACGACATTGGCGATGCGCTCGGCTTGTCGGTGGTTCACGTCAACAGAACGTTGCAGCAGCTTCGCGACGATGAGCTCTTCACCTTCCGCGGCAGCACGTTCGCGATCCACGACTGGCCGCGCCTGCAGGAGATCGCCGGATTCAGTCCGGAGTACCTGCATCTCGGTCGGCATTCGAGCATAGCCGGGGTCGCACCGGCGGCGACCTCGTCCGAAGCCGAATGACCCGCGCGCGCGCGGCGTGTCGCGGCGACGACCCTCGCGTATGGCGCGCGATTGGGCGGCGCTTGCCCGCCTCGCATCTGGGACTGCGATCGAACCATCAGCCGCGACGGCCCCGGTGTGCGAGAGTCCGCCTGGATCATTTGTCCTTCTTGCGAAACGCCCGGACGTAATCGACCTCCATGACAGACGGATTCGGCGTCTTGTCGATCGGCCAGCCCGCTCCCATCGCCAGATTCAAAAGAATGAACAGCGGCCGACGAAACTCCGGCGGCGTCGGCGTGCGGCTCACCTCGGTTCTGTCCAGGTAGAAGATGATCCAGTCCGGATCGATGGAAGCGCCGTAAAGATGAAAGTCCTTCCACAGCGAATCCCGCGTCACCGGATGTCGCTGCAGGACCGTCAAATTGCGTCCGCGATCCGAAATCTTCCAGAGATGCACCACGGACTCATACATGTCGGGAAAGCCACCGTAATACTCCATGACGTCGAGTTCCGCCGATGAATCCGGATCGCGATTCCCCACGAGCCAGAAAGCGGGCCACAGGCCGGGACCGGGGGGCAGTTTGGCGCGCATCTCGAAATATCCGAATTGCTGCGAAAACCCGTGGCCGTAATGATCGGTCGAAGCGAGAAGGCCGCTGTGCCATTTTCCCTGCGCATCGCGACGCGCCTCGATCCGAAGAATTCCGTTCGCCACGGAAAACGGAAAATCGGGGGTGGGATTTGCGAAGGCGGCGTCGCCGAAGTCTCCGTTCCACGGCGTATGCGCGATCCAGCGCGTATTCGGGCCCCATGCGGAAACGTCGAGCTTGTCGAAGGGCTCGTCGAAGGTGATCTCGTAATCTGAAAGGTTGAGAACGGAGGGCGTTTCCTGCCCGAACGAGCTTCCCCGAAAGATGGCGATGCCCGTCGCTGCAAGCGCGCAAAAGCCTGCAATGATCACGGCGGCCCGTATGGTCGCGCCGTTTGCCAATGGAAGAAGCCTGATCATGCCGTCCAATCGCCTTTCTTCGATGGAAAGATAAAGCCTCTGTGACATCCCACAGCCCTTACGGGCTTGCCAGAAGCGGCCGAGGATGGAATCCTCCTCCGGAGAGCGCAGTTGGGGGGCGCGTCCTCGAAAGTTGATGACGCATGCCGTCCGCGCATTCGATCTCCTACCTGATCCTCGCCCATGAGGATCCCCAGCAACTTCGCGCGCTGCTCCAGAGGCTTTCTACGGAATCGGTCCGCTGTTACGTCCACGTGGATGCGAAGGCCGAGCTCGCCTCCTTTCGGCGCGCCGCGACCGGGATCCCCCATGTTCGCTTCTGTGAACCGCCGATCGAGGTGACCTGGGCGGGGTTTTCGGTCGTGGAGGCGACACTGCGCCTGATCGAAACGGCGCTCGCCGACCATGACAAATGCGCGCGCTTCGTCCTGTTGTCCGGAACCGACTATCCGATTGCCAGCAACGGAGAGATTTTCTCCTTTTTCGCGAGCAATCCGCAGCGCCAGTTCATTCGCCGTTTTCCGATCCTCGAGGCGGATGATGTGCAACGATGGAAGGTCCGCGGCCGGCATTTCCGCGACTGGGCTCCGCGCTATTCGTGGGGTCGGCTTCCTCTGTTCGCGCTCGAACGCACCCTCCGTGTCGCACCTCGCCCGCTGCCGACGGAGTGGCCGCTGATGGGCGGCTCGCAATGGTGGGCGCTCACCTCCGATTGCGCACGATACTGCCTCGAGTTTGCGCGCAGCCACCCGGATGTCCTGCGGTTTTTCCGGCGGGTGTTCGCCCCGGACGAGATCTTCTTTCATACTGTCGTACATCAGTCGCCATTCGCACTTTCGGCGGATCCGGTCGAATCTTTCACCAACGTGGTGACGAAGTCGGGGTCGCTCGCCCATTACGCAAACCTGCATCATCTTCCCGGAGGCGTCATCGCAAGTGCGGACGACGTCCGTGCCGCGTTGAACGCCGGCCCGGGGAAGCTCTTCGCCCGAAAATTCTCGACGCGCGTTTCGGCTTTTGCGATCCGTCTGCTCGACGATACGCTTGAGCGCGCGGAGGTCCGACGGATTGCTGCTGTCGGCCGCCGTGAGTAACCGACCAAAGCGTCATTTCGCCGCTTTCGTCCCGGCCATTTCGATGTGAGGCGCCTCCGCGCGCTGCTCAAGGCTCGGGCCGGATGGCCGGGCTTGGCAGTACAGCCATTGCTGAACTCCGGTTCGACGCTCGTTCATCAGCTCGACCGCCGCCGACGGAAAAAGCTTTGGCAGGAAGGGAAGGAAGCCGGACGGGAAATCCCGCAATTCGCGCGGTCGGGCGACGAAGCGTTCAATGGCGTGACTCGCGCGGAACCTGCCGACGAGGAGCTCGGTACAGCCTGGAACGGCCGCCTCATGGGTCTCTATGAGGAGGTCGACGGACCGTAGGGCAGGAAGCCGATCCGGGTCGAGTAGCTGAGCTTCATACCCCTCGACGTCGACGAAAAGCAGCATCGGCGCCGTCGCGTGCGCGAGTGCGGTCTGCAATGCGTGTAGGTCGCAATTCGGGCTGATCCGAACGCGATCGGCGACGCCATTCGCCGCGGCCGTTTGCCGGATGATGGGGTGCAACTCGCCGATCGCTTCGAACGCGAGAACCTCGGCCTCCGGCAAGCGCCGGGCAAACCCCGCGGCGTAATACCCGTCCGCTGCGCCCACGTTCACAACGGTCGCGTAACCGCGGGCGATCAGCTGCTCGATCGCGGTCTGGATCTCGAGTTCGAAGGTTCCGAGTATGTAGGACGAGAGCAACCGGGCGGACCGCCCCGAGAGACGCAGCGTCATGCCGGCGAACGGACCCCGAAGCACACGCCGCGCCGCGAACGCCTGCACAAGGCCGGTCATGATGGACCAGTGCGGGAGCAGCATCCAGCGCACGGGCGCGCGCCATGCGGACGGCATCCTCCGGTAAAGCCGATAGGCCGGATGCCAAACCGGACTGGATTCCAACTTGAGCCAAGTCGAATGACGCATGAGGCGAAAACGCAAATCCAACGATGCGAAACGCTATCACCGGTATGCAGGCTCAACAATTCCGACGCCGAGGCGGTCGCGAGATTTGCCGTACCCACGCGCTGAAACGCTCCAATCGAGTGTAGAGTTGTGATGGGCAGACGGGTGCGGGCGGGTGCAAAAGTCGAACCGCGAGCAGGCGCGAATGCTGAACACGGGAGAAGCTGGATCGATCCGCGACAGCTATGCTCTGAGGCTTTGGTCAGCCAAGCAGGTTCGCAGCCGGGCGGCGTATCGCGTGTGGTACGTGAAACATGTCTTGCGGGGCGAGCCCGAGCTGCGGCTGGTGCCCGCTCTGTGTCATCCGGATCGCTTGATGCTCGACGTCGGCGCCAACCGCGGAATGTATGCCGCGGCCGCCCTTCGATTCTCCGGCGGTGTGATGGCATTCGAGCCCCAACCGCACTTGGCCGCCGTGATGCGAAAATGCCTGCCCGCGACGATCAAGATCGTCGAATGCGCGGTTTCGGATTCTGAAGGCGTAGCGGAGCTCCTGGTTCCAAGGGATCCGCGCCGCCACCCGGAGGCACGAATAGCCGACCGCGACGACCTGGCCGGCGGAGACGCCGAGCGATGGGCGAGGGCGAGCATTTCCACGGTGTCGCTCGACAAGGCGGTCACGAGTCCCGTCGGCTTGATCAAGATCGACGTCGAGGGGCACGAAATGGCGGTGCTGCGGGGGGGCGCCGGCATCATCGGAACGTGGCGTCCCAACGTGATCATCGAACTGGAGGATCGTCATCGCTCGGGCGCGCTCGATCGCGCCTGGGCATGGTTCGAGGCGGTCGGCTACCGAGGTTTCTGCTTCCGCGCCGGTGAGCTCGTTGGCGTGCGGCCGGAGACCCTGCCGCGGTCGTCCGCGGAGAGCCACTACGTGTACAACTTCGTCTTCGTGCCGAACGAACGGTCGCGCCTGCCGCGCCCATCCCTCGGCGCGGCGCTGTCCGCCGTGCTGGCATTGTAGGGCGATAGCGCTCGAACATCGGTGATCGGTCTCGTGCGGGTTCTGTTTACATCGAGCATTCCGCATCTGCCGCAGATCTACGGCGGGCTGAACACGCATACCCATGAATTCTGCCTGGAGCTGATCAAGCGCGGACATCAGCCGAGCGTCCTCACGCGGCTCTCCTATGGAAATTCATTCGGCGTTCGGACCCTGTTGCGGGACCGGACCAGGGGGCGAAGGCTCTCGGTGGATCACGACCTGGGCTACCCGGTGTTTCGCGCTCGCAAACCATGGACGATGGTGGACGCCATTCCGCGGCCCGACGCGGCCATTTTGCAGGACGGCCGACTGCCCCAATACGCAGCCGCCCTGAGCGGCCTGGGCGTGCCGGCCATCGGCTACTTCCACGGCCTCGACTTCGAGGACTGGACATTCGACGGCCGTCCCGCGCAGACCGCCGATCTGCCGCCAATCGAATACTTCGCAAACTCCGAGTACACCGCGGGGAGATTCAGCCGCCGCTACCGTATGGCGGCGCATATCGTTCCGCCGATCTTCAGGTCGGAGCTTTACCGCACCGAGCGCGCCGGACGGAACGCGGTGTTCATCAATCCGGTGCGCGAGAAGGGTGTCGATCTCGCGCTCGCAGTGGCGGCGCTGTGCCCGGAAATACCCTTCCTGTTCGTGAAGGGATGGCCGCTCGACGTCGACAGTCGCTGGCGCCTGCTGCGGCGTCTGTGGCGCTTGCCCAATGTACGCCTCCTCGAGCGGCGCACCAACATGCGGGAAATCTTTCGGAACTGCCACGTTCTGCTCGTTCCGAGCCAGCGCGAGAGCTGGGGCCGGGTCGCCTCGGAGGCGCACTTCAGCGGGATTCCCGTCATCGGAAGCGACATCGGCGGGCTGCCAGAGGCGATCGGCCCGGGCGGCCTGATCATCGATCCTGGAGCGCCGCCCGAGGTATGGGCCGCGGCCTTGCGGCAACTCTGGTTCGATGACGAGCTCTACCAGACCAAATCGTGCGCCGCGCAGACGTATTCGCAGCGCCCGCAGCTCAACACGGAGCGCCAGCTCGATCTGCTGCTGGCCGGCCTCGCCCGTGCGGCGGCCGCCAGCCGGAAGACGAGCTCGATCGCTCCCGCGCGCGAAGTGACGCGGGCGTAAACCGAAAAGGAGGCTTCAATGAATGTCACTCGCTACGCTTCGGCCGCTCTCAAACAGCCTGGTCCGCGCGCGTCCCACAGCTCGGACGGAGACTCTCGGCTGGGTGTCCATCACGACGGCGAGGAGCAGACGCTCTATTCCTCGACCTTCTATGCCGTCCAGCAGGATGGCTCGATGCAATCCGCGGAAATCCTGGTGCCGCTGGTCCTCTCGCGTTTCAAAGTCTCGTCCGTGGTGGACGTCGGCTGCGGGGTCGGCGGGTGGCTCAACGTGTTCAGCCGCCATGGCATCACGGATTATCTTGGCATCGACGGCGCATATGTGCCGCTCGACATGCTGAAGATACCGGCCGACAAATTCCGCCCCGAGGACTTGGTTCAGCTGTCGGAGATCGGCCGCGCCTTCGACCTGGCCTGCTGCATGGAGGTGGGCGAGCATCTTCCGGAGAGCTGCGCCGAGCAGTTGGTCACCACATTGGTGACTTGCGCGCCGGTCGTCTTGTTCTCCGCTGCGATACCGCGGCAAGGCGGAACCGCGCACATCAACGAGCAGTGGCCGAGCTATTGGGCCGAGAAATTCGCGCGACGCGGTTATCTTGCCGTGGATTGCATCCGGCCGGCCGTCTATGGCAATCCCCAGGTCGACTGGTGGTACCGCCAGAATGCCTTGATCTTCTGCCGTCCCGATCGCTGCCCGACCGACTGCGAGCCGGCTCGGTCGGCCTACGAGCTCAATCGCGTCGATCCATCGATGATCGAGCACCTGTTCGTCCCCGATTCCGGCACCGAGGCGGTGCGCACCATCCGCCGTACGCTACCGGTGCTCGGGACCGCAATCCTCAAAAGGCTCAGCATGAAGCCGAGGCCCTGATCGTAAGCGTCTTCGCCGTTGAGCAGCGTCCGGCGTGACTCAGATCACCGCGCGCGCTTCGATAGTTCTCATCATCTCGCGCGACCGCGCGAAGCGTCGATGACGAAACAGCGTGGCCAATCGAATCGAGATTCGCTTGTTCGCGGCTTCGACCTCGGCGATGAGCCGCTCATCCAATGAGCGGATGGAGAACGACGTGGCGTGGAGCGCGTCGAAAGCGCTTGCATATCTGACGGACATGTCGGACCACGGATAGAAGGTGCCCATCCACGGCTTGGGAAAGCCCGTAAAATGAAAAATGCGCGGCTCGAGCCGATTTTCGACGTTCCAAAATTTGAAATCGGTCATGAAATTCCATTTGTTGGAAAGCTTGACCCGGCGCGCCTGAGCGACGGCGTTGAGGGCGCTCTGGTCATGAAATGAACATCGCTCGACATTCGCGCAAAAGAACTGGAACGCATCGCCGGCGATGTCGCGCCAGGTCGCAAGAGTCGAGATCAGAACTCCCGCATTGAAATAGCCTCGGTCACCGTCGAGGCCGAGTCCGGAAAAGTAGGCGCGAACTTTGTTTCCCGTCGAGCCGAGGTCGTGGCGGTAGAAAAATGACGGATCCTCGGCCGCACAGATCCTTCCCTCGGGCGGCCGAAACGTCACCAACGGGCTGATATCACCCGCGATCCAGGTGTCTCCGTCGATGTAAAACAACGTGTCGTATGTGTCGGGGATGAATTGATGCAGGAATAGTCTACCGAGCGTGCTGAGCGGTACATGGGTCTTGCTCACATTGCCGACGTCGAAGCCAAGCAATTGCTCCGAGCCCATGGCGACCACGCGAACCTGGTGGGGTTGAGATAGCTCCGTCAACTGGTCGAATTGGAGCTCGCTCAGCCCCATCGTCAGGAGGTAGACGTCCGCCAAGGCAGGCGGCACCCATCGCCGTGC
>DASTZX010000056.1:0-2994 GCA_035764045.1 Xanthobacteraceae bacterium
ACATTGTTGCCGTTGAGGAACTCGAGCGCCTTGTTGCTGCCGAGGCTCAGCACCCACTCGACCTTGACGCCGTCCTTGGCGAATTCCTGCTCCATCCAATGATTGTCGCGCAGCACCAGGCTGACCGGGCTGTAATAGGCCCAGTCGAGGCGCAGCGTTGTGAGCTTGTCGGCGGCGCGCGCCGGCGGCGCCACGGTAGCGGCGAGCGCCGCGAGCGCGGCGGCCAAGGTCAGACGGCGGGAAACGGAACGGGGCATGACACGTGCTCTCCTCGGGCCACTCGGGCATTGAAAAAACCGCCGCAGCGATAAGCTGGGCGGTTCGGCCCTCGCTTTAGCTGCATTTCTAAGGCGCCCGCAAGCTGGAGCTCAAATCGGCGCCACGCGCACAAACTAATATCCCACCGGGAACGCGTCAATGGTTTATATTTAACAGATAAATCATGTTATTTTCACGCGCTGTCATGCGAGGCGCCCGAAGGGCGCCGCGGCAATCTCCCACAGGCGTGTATTCTGTTGGAGATTGCCACGGCGCGCTGCGCGCGCCTCGCAATGATGGTGTGGACGGCCTCTGCCTCGAACGGCATCTAAGTGCCACTATGGCCGATGATGCAGACCATACAGAGGGAGGCCGTCCATGGTCGAGATTAGCATGGTTGGAATGGATATCGCGAAGCGGATTTTCCAGGTCGAGGCGCGCGATGCGTCGGGCGCGGTCGTGCTGCGGCGTCAATTGCGGCGGAACGGCGTGTTGAAGTTCTTCCGCCAGTTGCCTCGCTGCGTGGTTGCGCTGGAGGCCTGCGCCACGGCGCATTACTGGGGGCGGGAGATTGCGGCTGTGGGCCACGAGGTTCGCTTGCTCCCGCCGACCAGCGTGAAGCGCTTCGTCAAGCGCGGCAAGAAGAACGACCGGGTCGATGCGGCCGCGTGCTGCCAGGCGGTGCTGAGCAAGGACATTGACTGTGTGCCGGTGAAGACGCTCGAGCAGCAAGCGGTCGTGATGATGCACGGCGTGCGCCAACAGCTGGTTGAAGGAGCGACCGCTCTGAGCAATGCCATCCGCGGCCACCTGGCGGAGATCGGCATCATTGCCCGCAAAGGGGCGGCCGGCTTCAAGGCGCTGGTCGAGCTGCTGGCCAAGGCCGAGGGTGGCCCGCCTGAGCTGGCGCTGATCCGGCCGATACTCGCGCCGCTGGTGGCGCAGTGGCGCACGACCAACGAGCAGATCCAGGCGATCGAGCGGCAGATCGCCCGCTGGCACAAGGCCAACCGCGACAGCGTGCGGCTCGAGACCATCCCGCACTACGGCCCGATCATCTCGAGCGCCTTCGTCGCCAAGGTGAGCGAGCCGACGCGCTTTGCCCGCGGGCGGCAATGCGGGGCCTGGCTTGGTGCCGTGCCGTCGCAGCACTCCACCGGCGGCAAGACCTGTCTCGGCCCCATCACCAAGGCGGGCGACCGCTATCTGCGCACGCTCCTGGTCATCGCCGGCGCCGGCCTGGTGCGCCGCGTCAAGGCCGATCCCAGCCTCTCGCCGTGGATCGCCGGCCTGCTGCGGCGCCTGCCGGCCAAGAAGGTCAACGTTGCCGTCGCCAACAAGCTGGCACGCATCGGCTGGGCCGTCCTGGTCAGCGGCAAGCCCTACGACGCCCAGATGAGCAATCTCACCGCCGCGTGACGCCGCCATGCGCCCCGACGCCCGTCGACCGACGCCCAGCCTGCCATCGTGCTCGCGGCCGTCAAGGACGCGGCGCGCCGCGCTGCGGTGGCCTGCGGCCATCCTTGACCGCCGCTGCGCGCGACGGCCGAGCCGAGCGCAGGTCGGGACGAAGGGATGTCAGCCGCGATCGAACAAAGGGATAGCCCAAAGCACTGAGTTGCGAGGACGATGGAAGCACTGATGAGCACCCTTCGGTCGAACCGAGGATCGGCAAAACCCGACAGTCGTCATTGGGCCGACGAGCTCGCCGCAATGATTGGGAGCCGGTCAGCGGATCTCATCATGAGCCAGCGGTCATCAGCACCGCACCCAAAGGCCGGACACATGACCGCACCCGCTCATCGCTCAGCCATCATTTTGTCCTTGCAACGGCGGGGCCGTCCACACATGACCGCTTGCGGTCAGCTCGCGTCGACGCGCGCGGCGGCGAAGGCCTGCGCCAGACGCGGCTCGGGATCGAGGCCCCAGCCGGCGGAGAAGGCGGCGGGCGCGATGCGGCCGCTTCGGTCGAAGGTCACGGATGGCCGGACGATGTCGTGGGCCAGGAGATGCGTACCGTAAGCGCCTTCGAAGCCGAGCAGCGATTGACCGGCAGCGGCGGCGGCGAGGAGTCCGGCGCGGGCGAGCAGGCTCGTCTCGCCGACCTGCGCGCCGACGATCATGCCCATGCCGCACCGCCGCGCCGCGGCGACGGCGTCGAGCGTGCGCAGGACGCCGCCCAGCTTGGAGACGCGGAGATTGGCGATCCACTGTGCTCCCGCCGGCGCGGGGGCAAGATCGGCTGGCGTGGCGAAGCTCTCGTCGAGGATGATGGCGAGGCCGGTCGCCTGTGCGACCGCCGCCATGCCGGGCCAGTCGCGCGGCGCCACCGGCTCCTCCACCGCCCAGGCATAGGGCGCCAAGGGAGCGAGGGCGGCAATGGCGGCGCGCACGTCACGCCAGAGATTGTTGGCATCGAGGCGCAGGCGGCCGCGGCGGGCGAGACTCCGCGCGCGGGCGGCGTCGCGGCGCGGATCACCGGTCAGCTTCAGCTTGGCGTCGCCCATGCCGGCGCGGCCGAAGCGCCAGCGCTGGACATGGAAGGCGATGGCCGAGGCACTGCCATAAACCGCCGTCACCGGCAGCGGCCGGTCGAGCCTGGGCGTGCCCACGAGATCCTCGACTGCGACGCCGGCACGACGCGCGAGGAGATCGAGCACGGCCATCTCCATTGCACACACCGCGCTCGGATGGCGGTCGATCTCGGACGCATTCTCGGTGAGCCAGCGGCGCAGC
>DASTZX010000057.1:0-8503 GCA_035764045.1 Xanthobacteraceae bacterium
CTGGTCGACGTACCCGATCCGGTCGCTGGACCGGGCGAGGCGGTCGCCCGCGTGATCACCTGCGGCTCCGGCCTCACCATCCAGCACGTCAAGGCGGGACGGCGGCAGATCCGGTTTCCCCGTATCATCGGCCACGAGATCACCGGCGAGATCGTCGCGGTGGGGGCCGGGGTTTCGCAGCTCGCGGTCGACGACGCCGTCACTGCCTACTTCTATCTCAATTGCGGCCACTGCCGATGGTGCCTGACCAATCTCGAGCCGTTGTGCACGACGCCCGGCGGCAATGTCGGCCTCGAATGCGATGGCGGCTATGCCGAATACATCAAGCTGCCGGCGCATATCTTCATCAAGTTGCCCGAGACGTTGGACTACAAGGCGCATCCCGCGGAGATCGGCGTCATCACCGATGCGCTGGCAACGCCCTATAAGGTCCTGCGCCGCGCCAACATCGAGCCGGGCGAAACGGTCGCGGTGATCGGCGCCGGCGGTGGGCTGGGCATTCATCAGGTCATGATGGCGAAGTGGGCGAATGCGCGGGTGATCGCGGTCGACACGGCGGCCGAGAAGTTCGACGCCTGCCGCAAGGCCGGGGCCGATCTCACGATCGACGCGCGGGGCAACGATCTCGCTGCGGCGCTGCGCGATGCGACCGGCGGGCAGGGCGTCGATGTGGTGGTCGATTACGTCTGCACCACGGCGACACTCGAGGCCGGCGTCGACGCGCTCGGCCGCCGGGGCCGGCTGGTGATCCTGGGCGGCGCCGCGCAACTGTTCCAGGTTCCGGCGCGCGAGATGCTGCAGAAGGAGATCTCCGTTCTGGGCAGCCGGTACGTCACGCGGGCCGAGATCCTGGCGACCTTCGATATCGTGGCCCGGGGCGAGGTGTGGCCCCTCGTCACCGAGGTTCGCCCGCTCGTGGAAGCCGAGACGCTGCACGAGCGCGTCGAACGCGGCGCGGTCACGGGCCGGGCGGCGTTGCGCGTGGCCTGACCCATGCCGTTGTGGTAGACGGAGCCCGCGAACTCACGAGGCATCATGACCACCGTCGCGGCTCCTGCGCCGTCCCAGTTCATCCGCTGGCATTATCTTTGGTACTCCGCGCTCGCCATCGCGGTGATGATCGCCGCGATCACGAGCCACGACCGCTGGTTCCTCAATTTCGTCCACGTGATCTGCGGCGTGCTGTGGACGGGTATCGACCTGTTCATGGGCTTCATCGTCGGACCGATCCTCAAGCGCATCGACATCCTGGCCCGGCGCGAGGTGATCGTGCGGCTGGTGCCGCGCACGCTGTTTCTGATGCCGACGCTGTCCGTCATCACCGGCACGTCGGGCTGGTTCCTCGCCAAGGATCTCGGCCTTCTCGATCTGCCGTGGCCGCAGTTCGGGTGGGTCGCCGCTGCGCTCACCCTGGTGGTGCTGATGACCATCCAGGGCACCGGCTATCTGTTGCCGACCAACCTGCGGGTCTGTCTTGAGCTGCGCAAGCCCGATGCCGACAGCGACAAAATCAACCGAATGATGCGCAGCTTCTTTTTCGTCGTCGCCTGCCAGGGCACCATGCAGGTGCTGACGATTGTGATCATGGCCCGGTTCGTGACCGGGATTTGACGACGCCGGCGCGGCATCGCCTTATTGAGTTTGTTGTCGTTTCTCGCCTGGGTTTGTTTTGCTCGCCGGCTTGGCCGACCACGACGGGTTCTGCAAATTGGGGTTATGCCGGGTCGTGGTTACCTTTTCTTCTCCGCAAGGCTCCGGTCCACACTGATGCGGCCGCCGCCGCTGACGAACACGAACAGCAGTCCACCGAAGATGGCGATGTTCTTGAGGAAATTCGTATACTGCGCCACTTGCTGCGCCGCCGGATATTGCCAGTAGCGGTGGGCCAGCACGGTTGCCACGATCACATACGCAATGCCCAGCAGCGCGCCGTAGCGCGTCGCGATCCCGAGGATCAGCGACAACGCGACGAGATATTCGACCACGATCGCGACGGAGCTGAACAGACCTGGATTTGGCACGCCGAGGCTGCCGAGATAGCCGGCCGTGGGCGATGCGCTCCAGGCGGTCATGAAGAATACCGCGGCAACGCAGCAGCGGCCGACGAGCATCAGACCATCGCTCGAGCTTGCCGCAATGCCGTCGGTGTACGACAGCACGCCACGTGATCCCGTGAATTGCATCGCCATGATGATTCTCCCCCCGTTTGTCGCGTCGTCTTGACGGTTTGCACGACGTTGCCGTGCAAACCGAATGGACGCTACGGCGAATCTAGGTGGCCACGCGGCGAGTCGTCAACGCGGCCTGGTCTGGGCGTCCACCGGTGCGCCGGACAATCCCGCCGACATCACCGAATCGTGATTACCTGCCACGTCCCACCCTCGACCAGCCGGAATAAGCCGATCCGGCCGGTGTTGGACGACCGGCGGCCAAAAAAGGCCGGGTTCAGCGCTCTTTCCAGAGGGCTGCAATTCGTCGAGGAGGGTTCCCGTGGCAGTACACACCATGCGCACCGTCGTTATCGCTGCGGCATCGATGCTTGCCGTGACGGCCGTGCTCGCCCAGTCCGATGTGCTCGAACAGCGGACGGCGCTGATGAAGACGCAAGGGCAGTGCGTCTATCGTGACATGGGCCGCATGGCGAAAGGGGACGACCCCTATAATCAGGCCAAGGTCAACGAGTGCTTTGCCAAGCTCAAGGAAACGACCTCGAAGATACCGAGCGTGTTTCCGGCCGGCACCAAGGGCGCCAACAATCCAAAGAGCGACTACATCGTTCTCGACAAGCTGTGGGACAACAAGGCCGATTTCGATGCGCGCGTCGCCAAGCTGAGGAAGGATGTCGACGAGGCCGCAGCCAAGGCGAACAGCGAGGCCGGCTTCAAGGCAACCTATACGACCGTCCGGGAAGACTGCAACGGCTGTCACGACACCTATCGCAAGAAGAAGGGCTGACCGGACAGCGTGGCGGGCCCGCTCGCCCACGCTTTTCGGGACCGGATCCCGGGGCGTCGCGTTGTGATACGCGGCGCCTTTTGCGTTTAAGGTTCACTCGATGTTTGGACGTTGCGCATACGGGACAGGACAATGCTGCGCCGACTGGTGATTGGTGCGATCTTGGCCGCCGTGCTCGGCCTGGCGGCATTCTGGGTCGTGACGATTCCGCAGACGGTCTCGGCCAGCGCACTTGCTCCGCGCACGCCCGATCTCGCCAATGGCCGTACCATGCTCTACGCGGCCGGTTGCCCCGCCTGCCACGCGACACCCGACCAGGAGGACCGCACCCGGCTCGGCGGAGGCCTCGGAATCAAGACCGCGTTCGGCACGTTCTATGCCCCCAACATCTCGCCCGATCCGAACGACGGCATCGGCCGCTGGAGCGAGGTCGATTTCGTCACCGCTCTCACGAAAGGCACTTCGCCTTCGGGCCGGCATTATTACCCCGTGTTTCCTTATGGCTCCTACCAGAACATGGCGCTCGCTGACGTGCGCGACCTGTTCGCCTATCTCAAGACGTTGCCGCCGGTCGGCGGACGATCGCGCGAACAGGCGGTGGCGTTTCCATTCAACGTTCGCCGGCTCGTGGGCGGCTGGAAGTTCCTGTTTCTTGCCGGCCAGCAGGTTCGCGCCGATCCCTCGCAATCGCCGGCCTGGCAGCGCGGCGCATATCTGGTCAACGGTCCCGGCCACTGCGCGGAATGCCATAGTCCGCGCAATGCTCTCGGCGGCATCAGGGTGGAGCAGCGCTTCGCCGGGGGGCCCGATCCGGAAGGCGAGGGGTGGATTCCGAACATCACGCAGAAAGGGCTCGCCAGCTGGTCGGAGAAGGACATTGCCGACATGCTGGCGACCGGCGACACGCCGGACGGCGATGAGGTCAGCGGCGGTATGGCGCAGGTGGTGAAGAACACGGCGCAGCTGTCCGTGGCGGATCGCGCCGCCATGGCCACCTACATCAAGTCGCTGCCGCCGGTTGATGGGCCGCCCAAGCCGCCGAAGAAAAAGGACGCAGGCGAATAGGGCGCGGCGGACAGCGAATAGCCGTCACGCTTTCGCGGCAGGTGTCATTTCACCCGCTATTCGCTATCGCTAGCGGCATTTCGCGCCTTCCTCCGCTCCCGCCGCACGTCCCGCCCCATGAATGTCGTCCACGCGATCCTGATCAAGCTGCTGTCCGTCTTGCTGTTCGCGGTGATGTCCGTGCTGGTGCGCTGGCTCGGCGAGCGTGTGCCGCTGGGGCAGGTGGTGTTCTTCCGCAGCGCCTGGGCGATCCTGCCTGTGGCGCTGATCTATATTTGGCGCGGCCAGCTCTGGAAGGCGGTGCGCACGGAGCGACCGCTCGGCCACATCGGCCGCGGCATGATCAGCGTCGCCGGCATGTTCCTCAACTTCGCGGCGCTTGCGCGGCTGCCGCTCGCCGACGCCAATGCGCTCTCCTTCGCGGCGCCGTTGATCACGGTCGCGCTCGCAGCACTCATCCTCAAGGAGCACGTGCGGGTCTACCGCTGGAGTGCGGTGGCCGTCGGCTTCATCGGCGTGCTTGTGATGCTGTGGCCTTATCTCGACGTCGGACACGTCACGGGATCGGCCTCGGCCACCGTTGGCGCGATTTGCGCGCTCAGTGCGGCCTTCACCAATGCGGGTTCGGTGATTCAGACGCGGCGGCTGACCGCCAGCGAGACGACCTCGTCGATCGTCTTCTACTTCTCGCTGATCTGCATGCTGTTCGGCGCCGCCACGCTGCCGTTCGCGTGGCATACGCCCGATCTCGCCGAGCTTGCCGCTCTCGTGTCCGTCGGCGTGATCGGCGGCCTGTCGCACATCTTCTTGACCGAGAGCTACCGCTACGCCTCCGCCTCGACGGTGGCGCCGTTCGACTATGTGGCGATGCTGTGGGCCTTTCTGTTTGGCTATGCCTTCTTCGGCGAGATTCCGAGTTCCTATGTCTTCGTCGGGTCCGCCATCGTCGCCGCCAGCGGCCTGTTCGTCATCTGGCGCGAGCGCCAGCGCGGAATCGAGCGCGAACGCGCGGGCGTTTTGGTGGGGCAGCCGGTCGGCCGGTGAGGCAGGTGGCGTCTCCGCAACGGACGCCTGTGGATGCATTTTGCTAGAAGGTTATAGGATACCGCAACCCCTGGCGAGAAGTGTTGCGTGGCGGTGACGCTGGCCGGCAAAAGTGCGCCGCCATCCCGGTTTGGTGGCGAAAGAAGCCGTTCCCCCCGGCATCCCGCGTTATGCTGCGATTCTCCGGGACGCAGGGGCCCGACATGGGGCGGTTCGCATGAAAAAAGTACTCTCGAGCACGATTGCGCTGCTGGCGTTCGCGGGGGGCGCCGGCGCGGCTGATCTCCCGGTGAAGGCGCCACGCATGGCGGCTCCAGTGCCGGTCGCTTACGACTGGAACGGCTTTTATGTCGGCGGCTATTTCGGCGACGCGCTCGGCCACGCGGGGGCGACCAACACGTTTGGTGGAGTCAGCCGGTGGAATGACAAGGGGCTGACCGCCGGCCTGACGGCGGGCTGGAATTGGCAGGTCGCTCCGCAATGGCTCCTCGGTGTCGAAGGCGACATCGGCTGGCTCGATCTCAACCGCACGCAGCTCGACTGGAACGACCGCGTCTCTGTCGGCGTGAAGACCGACTGGTACGCCACCGCGCGTGGGCGCTTCGGCTATGTGACGGGCCCTTCGCTCATTTATGCCACCGGCGGCGCGGCCTTCGTGCATCTGCGCGACACCTTCGGGGGTGACGTAGCGGCGGGGTTTGGGCCCACGACGAATACCGTGACGAAGACAGGATTTACCGTCGGCGGCGGTATCGAGACCAAGCTGTCGCGCGCATGGACGGCCAAGACCGAGTATCTGTTCATCGATGTCGGCGACAATACGTTCGCGTCGAATCCTTATGCCGCCGTCGCCGGCACACCGACGACGATGAGTCACAGCTTCCACGTCATCAAGACGGGCTTGAACTACAAGTTCGGCGAACCGTTCCTCGAAGGTCTGCCGCTGTTCGGCACGTCGGTCAACATTCCCTCGGACCATGTCTGGGGCGGCTTCTATGCGGGCGTCAACGTCGGCGGCGGAATCTCCAACATCCGCGCCAGCGGCGGGGACGGCTTCGTCACGGGCGGGACGGAGCAGGACATCAACAGCACCGGCTTCGCCGGCGGCGGGCACGTCGGCTACAACTTGATGAACGTCGCGAACTTCCTCGGCTCCGCATGGTTCGTCGGCGTCGAAGGGGACATCGGTGCTCTGGACCTGAACAGCTCCGAAGCCGACTGGTTTGATAGCACCCACATCTTCGCGGACAAGACGCACTGGTACGCGACCGCGCGTGGGCGCGTGGGTACGAGCACGGGACCGGCCTTGCTGTACATGACCGGCGGCGCCGCATGGGTCAACCTCACCGACACGCTCACCATCGCGGGGCTGTCGAGTGGCACGTCGCGCACGGCGGGCGGCTGGACGTTCGGTGGCGGCATGGAGGTTGCGCTGGACACCCGCTGGTCGGCGCGAATCGAGTCGCTCTACATGGACGTCGGCCACCGCACCCTCGCGGTCGGGAGCAGCGTTGCCGACTTCAAGGACCGGTTCACGGTGGTGCGCGCCGGCCTGAGCTATTCGTTCGGCGGCCCCTGATCCGTCGCATCGGAAATGCGAAAGCCCCGGGCGCGCGCCCGGGGCTTTTCGTATGCCCGGCACGCTGCCGATACGGGGCGCTCAAAACGCCTTGAACGTGATGATGGTGCGGGTGTCCAGGATTCCCGGAATGGTCTGCACCTTCTCGGTCACGAAATGGCCGATGTCGGTCTCCTTCTCGACGTAGAACTTCACCAGCAGGTCGAAGTCGCCGGCCGTCGAGTAGATCTCGGAGGCGATCTCCGATTCGGCGAGCGCATTGGCGACCGAATAGGACTTGCCGAGATGGCACTTGATCTGGACGAAGAACGGAATCATGGGTGCCTCCGGGCGGGCGATTGTGCCGGGCAATCCAGCAAAATCAGGCTCGGTTGACAAGGCATCGCGCCACGGATCGCGCCTGCACGCGTCTTGCGCGGCGGGTCCTGACATGCTCAATCGGGCGAGCGTTTTGGATCGCAACAGCAAACCTGCCATGACGAGAGTGTCTCTTGCCGCCGCCGTACTCGCCGCTTGGCTGAGCGCGGCCGGCGCCGCCGCCGCTCAGGACTATCCCACGCGCCCCGTCACCATGGTGGTGCCGTTCGCGGCCGGAGGGCCGATCGACATCCTTGGCCGGCTGCTCCAGGGACCGATGTCCGACGCGCTCGGCCAGCCGGTGATCATCGAGAACATCACTGGCGGCGCCGGCATGGTCGGCTCCAACCGGGTCAGACAGAGCGCGCCGGACGGCTATCAGATCGTGCTCGGCTCGATCGGCACCCATACACTGAGCCCGCAGCTTTCGAAAAAGCCGCTCTACAATCCGGCGAGCGATTTCGCGCCGGTGATCCTGGCGGCCGAGATTCCGCTCGTCCTCCTGGTGCGCAAGGATCTGCCGGCGCAGAACCTCAAAGAGTTCGTCGCCTACGTGAAGGCCAACCACGCCAAGTTGCAGTATGGCTCGGGTGGCACCGGCACGTCGTCGCACATCGCCTGCGTGCTGCTCGACCAGAAGATCGGCGCCGATGTCACGCACGTACCGTATCGCGGCGGCGGCCCGGCCTTCACCGACCTGATCGCCGGCCGGCTCGACTATATGTGCAACTACGTGTCGCTTGCCGTGCAGGCGGTCGCCACCGGCCAGGTGCGGTCGCTCGCGATCTTTGCGCGCGAGCGCTCGCCGGCGATCCCCTCTGTGCCGACCGCGGCGGAGCAGGGGCTCGACGGGGTGGACGCCTATACGTGGAACGCCATGTTCGCCCCCAAGGGCACGCCGGCAGCGGTGGTCGGCAAGATCAACGCAGCGGTCTCGCATGCGCTCGACGCGCCAAGCGTGCGCGAGCGCCTCGCCGGGCTCGGCCTCGACGTGCCGCCGCCCGAGCGCCGGACTCCGCAATTCCTCGGACGTTACGTCGCGGACGAAATGGCGAAATGGGCGCCGGCCATCAAGGCAAGTGGGGCAGCGGAAGAGTGAGAAGGCGCTAAACCGGCGGCCTCACGCCGAGGCCGCGCATGAAACGTCGCGGATCTGCGGCGGGTCGCGTCGGTCGTGCCGATGCCGGGCTTGCCGGGTCTTCAGTGCGGATTGTGCTTCGGCTCCCTGCACGGGTGCGCCCTCAAGACGCTGCATCCCGTCCTTGCCTGTTTCTCACCGGCCCCCAAGCCACCCCGCAGCGCATTTCGCCGCGGCCCGCTTGCGCCCTTTCAGGCACGCCCTATGCTGCCCGGCTCATGCCCCCGGGGACCATCATGATCCGTACTTTTGTTCGCTGCCTCGGCTTCGCCGCCGCGCTGCTCGTGCCTGCCCTTGCGTCCGCCCAGGGTTGGGCTCCGACACATCCCGTGAAGGTCATCGTGCCGTTTCCGGCCGGCGGCATC
>DASTZX010000058.1:0-3938 GCA_035764045.1 Xanthobacteraceae bacterium
GAAATGCGCGAGATCGTCCTCGACACCGAGACAACCGGCCTCGACCCGCTGCGTGGCGACCGGCTGGTGGAGGTCGGCTGCATCGAGCTCCTCAACCGCATTCCGTCCGGCCAGACCTTTCATCGCTACATCAATCCGCAGCGCGACGTGCCCGACGAGGCCTTCAAGGTGCACGGGCTGTCGACGCAGTTCCTCGCCGACAAGCCGCTGTTCGCCGACGTCTGCGACGAGCTGCTGGCATTCATCGGCGATGCACCGCTCGTCATCCACAATGCGAGCTTCGACATCGGCTTCCTCAATGCCGAGCTCGATCGCTGCGGCAGGGTGGCGCTCGCGCGCGACCGGCTGGTCGACACCTTGATGCTGGCGCGGCGCAAGTTCGTCGGCGTGCGCAACAGCCTCGACGACCTGTGCTCCCGGTTCGGGATCGACAATTCCAGGCGAACCAAGCACGGCGCCCTGCTCGACGCCGAGCTCCTGGCCGAGGTCTATCTCGAGCTCATCGAAGCCCGCCAGGCGCAGCTCGGGCTCACGACCGCTGCGACGGGACCGGCCGTCGCCGGCGGCGCGCCGGTGGCGCGGCTGGTTCGCGCCGTTCCGCTCCTCGCCCGCATCAGCGAGGTCGAGCGGGCGGCGCACCGGGCCTTCCTGGCGACTTTGGGCGAAAAGGCGATCTGGCGGGACTACGTCGAGGTCGGCGCTGGCGCTGGGGCGTAGTGGGTTGGCTCCGTCATTCCGGGGCGCGGGCGACGCCCGCGAACCCGGAATCCAGCCACGCCTGCTCTGGAATATGGATTCCGGGATCGCCACTACGCGGCGCCCCGGAATGACTTGAGGCATCAAGCCTGCGCGGTCTGCTGCTGCTGGGCGGCCGACAGCTTCTGCTGATACAGCGCGACGAAATCGATCGGATCGAGCAGCAGCGGCGGGAAGCCGCCGCCGATGATGGCGGAGGCGATGATCTCGCGCGCGAACGGAAACAGCATGCGCGGACACTCGATCATGATCAGCGGCGCCACGCTCTCCTGCGGGACGCCCTGGATGTGGAACACGCCCGCATAGGTGAGGTCGAACGCAAACAGGGTCGATCCCGCCGCCTCGGCCTTGCCGTCGAGCTTGAGCTCAACCTCGAAGTCGGTGTTGGAGAGCTGCCGCGGATTGACGTTGATCTGGATGCTGATCTGCGGCTGCTGCGTCTGCTGCATCGACTTCGGTGCATTCGGATTCTCGAACGAGAAATCCTTGGTGTACTGCGCCAACACGCGAAACTGCGCCTGCGGCTGGGCGGGGTTTTGGGGCGCGGGCGTCGGGTCGCCGTTGCCGCCATTGGTCGGGATCGCCATGGTGTCCTTCTTCTCCGGCCGCGAAAGGATGCGAAAGGTTGATGGTGTGTTGCAGAATCGGGCGCGCGATTAATCGCCGACCGGGTGGGGTCAGCATTGCGCGGATCGCCGTTCGGGCGGTCAGCCCGCGTGAGCGTGGCTAACACAGGCGCTCCCACCCGACAAGGACGAGGCCGCCCGGCCGCGGTGCTCTCCGGGCTGCGGCCGGCAGCCGAGGACGAGGGGTAACCCCCCGTCCGGGCAGCAGAATCACCCCGTATGCGGGGCGGCTGTCCGACCCGAAGCACCCCATCCTGCGGTTGGCGCCGCCCGTGCGATGGTCTAAGGTTCCGCACAGGTGCCGAGTTTGCCGCGCGAGGGCGGCAGGCCGGCGTCCCGGCGGCGTGCTAAGCTGTGGACCGACAAGGGCCCTGGCCTCTGGATCGACAAAGTTGCGTGCCTACATGATCATGTGAGGACCGGTACGCCGCCGCTGATCGGCGCGAAATCGCCCGGTTCCATCCCTCGGCTGCCGAAAGCATGCACGACGTGTTCGACATCTACACCATCATCTTTCTGGCGCTCGCGGTGTTCATCTTCCTGCGGCTGCGCAGCGTGCTCGGTCAGCGCACCGGGCGCGAGCGGCCGCCCTACGATCCCTATTCGGCGCGCGATGCGGTGCGCGGCTCGACCGGCGACAAGGTCGTGACCCTGCCGCCGCGCGTGGTGGAGCAGGCCGCCAAGCCGGCCGAACCAGCCGAGCCCGCGCCCGACCGGTGGAAGGGCGTCGCGTCCCCGGGCTCCGCGGTCGCGGCCGGGCTCGATGCGATCCTCGCCGCCGACAAGAGCTTCGATCCGCGTCACTTCGTGACCGGCGCGCGCGCCGCCTACGAGATGATCGTCGTCGCCTTCGCCCAGGGCAACCGGCGCACCCTGAGCGAGCGGCTGTCGAAGGAGGTCTACGACAGCTTCGACGGCGTCATCCAGGCGCGCGAATCCCGCGGCGAGACCGCCGAGACCCGCTTCGTGTCGATCGACGCGAGCGACATCGCGGCGGCCGAGCTGCGCGGCCGCACCGCACAGATCACGGTGCGGTTCGTGTCCCAGCTCGTCTCCGTGACGCGCGACAAGGCCGGCAACGTGATCGACGGCAATGCCGAGAAGGTCACCGACGTGACCGACGTCTGGACCTTTGCGCGCGACGTCACGTCGCGCGATCCCAACTGGAAGCTCGTGGCGACCGATACGGCGTCCTGAGCGGCGGGGCGCGCGATTGAGCACGCCACCGAAGCGTCCGGCTCGCATCGACGATGAGGCTGAGCCCGCGGCCGTTTCGCCGGCCCGCAGGCTCGCATCGGTCCTCGCAATCCTGACGGCAGCCTGTCTCGTCTGCACGACCGCCGACGCGGCGCCTCGCCACAACGAGGTCCCCGGACGCGGTGTCCCTGGCAGCGGTGCCCCCAGCAGCGTGCCCAAGTGGCGCGGGGCCGGCAAATCCCAGCCGCACCTGCGGCCCGGGCCCCCGTTGCCCGATGTGCCCGGGCCGCTGAAGATCCGCGACGGCCAGTACGCCCCGGTGGCGTGGAGCGACCTCGCGGATTGGCGCAAGGACGACCATGCCGCCGCCTTTGCGACATTCCGGGCGAGCTGCCGTCCGATCGCGCGCGCGCCGCGCGTCCCCGGCGAGAGCCGCCCGATGTACGGCGCGCTGCATGCGGTGTGCGTCCGGGCGCTGCGCGCCGGCGCGCTCGACGCGGAGGCGGCGCGCAAGTTCTTCGAGGAGAATTTCCGCCCGGTGCGCATCAACCGGATCGGCGACAGCGCCGGCTTCCTCACCGGCTATTACGAGCCGATCGTGGAAGGCTCGCGCTTTCCGACCGGCACCTTCCATGTGCCGATCTACCGCCGTCCGCCCGATCTCCTGCCGCCGGCCGGCGCCTCGACTGCCGGCGGCTTTCCCAACACCGGCCAGTCGCTGCGGCGCGATGCGTCCGGCGCGCTCGTGCCGTATTACGATCGTGCCGGCATCGAGGACGGCGCGCTCGACGGCCAGCATCTCGAAATCTGCTGGATCAAGGATCCGACCGATGCCCTGTTCATCCAGATCCAGGGCTCCGCGCGCATCCGGCTCGAGGACGGCCTCGTGGTGCGCATCAACTATGACAGCCACAACGGATTTCCCTACACGCCGGTCGGCCGCATCCTGATCGACCGCAAGCTGGTGCCGCGTGACGAGATGTCGATGGAGCGCATCCGCGACTGGATCCGCGACAATCCGGAGGGAGCCAAGGAGCTGCGGCGCCAGAACCGCTCGTTCGTCTTCTTCCGCATCGTCGGCCTCGGCGACGACAGCGAGCCGCTCGGCGCCCAGGGCCTGCCGCTCACGCCGGGCCGCTCGATCGCGGTCGACAAGGCGCTGCACGTCTACGGCACGCCCTTCTTCATCGAGGCCGGGCTGCCGATCGATTCGGCCCGATCCTCGACGCCGTTCCACCGGCTGATGATCGCGCAGGACACCGGCTCCGCCATCGTCGGCCCGGCGCGCGCCGACCTCTACTGGGGCGCCGGCAATCAGGCCGCCCAGATCGCCGGGCGCGTGAAGCAGTCCGGCCGGTT
>DASTZX010000059.1:0-15874 GCA_035764045.1 Xanthobacteraceae bacterium
GTGGTGAGCTCGAAGCCGAGCACCCCGCAGTAGAAGTCGAGCGCGCGCTGAAGGTCGGCAACCTTGAGATGGACATGGCCGATCCGCACCCCTGGATCGATGGTGGGAAAGCGCAGGGCATCCTTTTCCAGAGTGGCGGGATTCGTCATGGGTCGCTCCCGAGCGTTAACCTTCGATTAACGATGTAGGCCGGACCCGACCGCGGGAAAAGGTCCGGCGGCGTCCCGCCGCGATCACGTCTGCGCCAGCAGGGCAGCGGGATGGCCGGCGTCGGCAACCCCGGCATGCCGGGCGGGAGTATCGGCTTGCGGGACATCCCGGCGCCGACGATATAAATTGGGTCATGGACAAGGCTCAGAACCCCCGCGCCCTCCCGGCATCGATCGACGACACCCTGACGCTGCTCGGGGATGCCGACTACGTGGCCGACCGCTCGCTCGCCACGGTCCTCTTTCTGGCCTTGCGCATGGGCCGGCCGATCTTCCTCGAGGGCGAGGCGGGGGTGGGCAAGACCGAGATCGCGAAAGTGCTGGCGGCGACGCTCGGGCGGCGGCTGATCCGGCTGCAATGCTATGAAGGCCTCGACGTCTCGGCGGCGGTGTACGAGTGGAACTATGCGGAGCAGATGATCGCGATCCGGCTCGCCGAAGCGGAAGGCAATGTGGACCGCGACCGGCTCTCGCATGACGTCTTTTCCGATCGCTTCCTGATCAAGCGGCCGCTGCTGCAGGCGCTCGAACCGGACACCTCCGGCGCGCCGGTGCTCCTGATCGACGAGCTCGACCGGACCGACGAGGCGTTCGAGGCTTTTCTGCTCGAGGTGCTGGCAGACTTCCAGGTCACCATCCCGGAGCTCGGCACCGTGAAGGCCGCGCATGCGCCGATCGTGGTGATCACCTCGAACCGCACCCGCGAGATCCACGACGCGCTCAAGCGCCGCTGCCTCTATCACTGGGTCGGCTATCCGACGGCCGAGCGCGAATTGAAGATCGTCCGCACCAAGGTGCCGGGCATCGGCAAAAAGCTGTCGCAGGAGGTGGTGCACTTCGTCCAGGCGCTGCGCAAGCAGGACCTGTTCAAGGCGCCGGGAGTCGCCGAGACGCTCGACTGGGCGAGCGCGCTCACCGAGCTCGATGCGGTCGCGCTCGATCCCGCGATGGTGTCCGACACGCTCGGGGTGCTGCTCAAGTACCAGGATGACATCGCGCGCCTCGAAGGCAGCGCCGCCAAGGACCTGATCGACCAGGTGCGGTCGGAGCTGCGGGCGGCGGAGTGAACGTGGCGCGCCCACCTTACATATCGGCGTCATCACCCGCGCAAGCGGGCGATCCAGTAGCCACTGAGACGGCGGTGGGATGCTGGATGCTCCGCTTGCGCGGAGCATGACGAAGGAAGCGCATCGTCATGGCCGAACCACCTGTCCCCTCCCGAGCCGGCGTCGCCGGCTCTTCCTCCCCCGCAAGCGGGGGCGGGGAAGCGCGCGGCCAGCTCGCCGCCAACATCGTGCATTTCGCGCGCGCCCTGCGCGCGGCCGGCCTGCCGGTCGGGCCCGGCGCGGTGCTCGATGCGCTCGCCGCCGTGCAGGCCGCCGGCGTCGGCACCAAGGACGACTTCTACTGGACCCTGCATGCGGTGTTCGTGAAACGGCACGAGCATTCGGTGATCTTCGAGCAGGCATTCCGCATCTTCTTCCGCAAGCGCGGATTTCTCGATCAGCTCATGGCGATGCTGCTGCCGCAGGCGCCGGGCGCGCCGCAGCCGCCTCCGCCGGCGGCGACGCGGGTGCAGGAGGCGCTGTTTTCCGGACTGGAGGACAAGCTCAAGCCCGAGCCGCGCGAGGTCACGCTCGATGCGACCTTCACGGTGTCCGACCGCGAGCTGCTGCAGAAGAAGGATTTCGCCCAGATGACCGCGGCCGAGATCGCGGCCGCCAAGATCGCGATCAAACGGCTGGTGCTCTCGCTCGACGAGGCGCGCACCCGCCGGCTCACCCCGAAGCGGCACGGCCATGTGATCGACATGCGCCGCACCGTGCGCGCCAGCATGAAGGGGGGCGGCGCGGTCATCGACCTGAAATACCTCGGCGTCAAGACGCGCCTGCCGCCGATCGTCGCGCTGCTCGACATCTCGGGCTCGATGAGCGACTACACCCGGCTCTTCCTGCATTTCCTGCACGCGGTCACGGATGCGCGCAAACGCGTGCACACCTTCCTGTTCGGGACGCGGCTGACGAACGTGAGCCGCGCGCTGAAAGCGCGCGACCCCGACGAGGCGCTTGCGGCCTGCTCGGCGAGCGTGCCCGACTGGTCGGGCGGTACGCGGATCGCGACCTCGCTGCACGTCTTCAACAAGCTGTGGGCGCGCCGCGTGCTCGGCCAGGGCGCCATCGTGCTCTTGATCACCGACGGGTTGGAGCGCGACCCCGACGACCGGCTCGCGTTCGAGATCGACCGGCTGCATCGCTCGTGCCGGCGACTGATCTGGCTCAACCCGTTGCTGCGCTTCGAGGGGTTCGAGGCCAAGGCCAAGGGGATCCAGACGATCCTGCCGCATGTGGACGAATTCCGCCCGATCCATAATCTCGATTCGATGGCCGAGCTCACCCGGGCGCTATCGTCGCATCGCGGTGGCACAGGCGATCCGAAGGAATGGCTGAGACGGGTCGCGTGACATATATTTGCGTCATCGCCGGGCATAGCCGTTCGAAGAACGGCGTCGCTTCGCTCGCCTATGGCCGGCCATCCACGCCTCGCGGTAACAAAGACGTGGATGCCCGGCACAAGGCCGGGCATGACGGCGGAGAATAACAAAGACGTGGATGCCCGGCACAAGGCCGGGCATGACGGCGTAGAATAACAAAGACGTGGATGCCCGGAACGAGGCCGGGCATGACGGTGGAGAAGGAGACCGACGATGCTCGCGCGCGACGAGGATATCCTGAAAGCCGCCGAGGACTGGCGCAAGGCCGGCAAGGGCGTGGCCCTCGCCACAGTGGTCGAGACCTGGGGCTCGGCGCCGCGGCCGGTCGGCTCCAACCTGGTGATCGACGAGGAGGGGAATTTCCTCGGCTCCGTGTCGGGCGGCTGCGTCGAAGGCGCGGTCGTGACCGAGGCGCTCGACGTGATCGATTCGGGCAAGCCGAAGATGCTCGAGTTCGGTGTTGCCGACGATACGGCCTGGAAAGTGGGGTTGTCGTGCGGCGGCACCATCCGGGTCTATGTGGAGAAGGTGGACTAGGTTTCGTCATTCCGGGGCGCGTGCGCAGCGCGCGAACCCGGAATCCAGCGAACGCGTGAGGCAAATGGATTCCGGACAGCCTCGCTGCGCTCGGCTTCCGGAATGACTTTGGAAACGCATTATGCGCCTCGACATTCTCAAATCCCTCAATTCCGAACGGGCGGCGCGCCGCGCCGCGATCGTGGTCACCGATGTGGCGAGCGGCGTGCAGCGCTTCGTCAAGAAGGCGGACGTCGCGGCCGATCCGCTGCGCGAAGCGCTCGAGGCCGCGCTGCGTTCGGGCAAGAGCGGCATGGTCGAGACGCCGCAGGGCAAGATGTTTCTCACCGTGCATGTGCCGCCGGCGCGACTGGTCGCGATCGGCGCGGTCCACATCAGCCAGGCCCTCGCCCCGATGGCGAAGCTCGTCGGTTACGACGTGGTGATCATCGATCCGCGCACCGCGTTTGCGACGCCCGAGCGTTTTCCCGACGTGAAGCTGCTCGCGGAATGGCCGGACGAGGCGCTCCCGGGGCTCAACATCGACGCCTACACGGCCTTCGTGGCGCTCACGCACGATCCCAAGATCGACGATCCGGCGCTCATCCACGCGCTCGCGCGCGACTGCTTCTACGTCGGGGCGCTCGGCTCGCGGAAGACGCATGGGCGCCGGGTCGAGCGGCTCAAGGCGCAAGGGCTCAGCGACGCCGTGATCGGGCGCATCCATGCGCCGATCGGGCTGGCGATCGGCGCCATGTCGCCGCCCGAGATCGCGCTCGCAATCCTGGGCCAGATCACGGCGCGGCTGCGCCTGCCGGCCAAAGAGGCGGAGAAGGCGGCATGAAGTTCGGCGCCGTCGCACCCGCCGAGGCCAAGGGGGGAATCGTCGTCCACTCGATCCGCTCGAGCGGTCTCGTGCTCAAGAAGGGCACGCTGGTGGGCGAGCCCGAGGTGGCGGCGCTGCTTGCGGCCGGCATTCCGTCGATCACGGTGGCACGGCTCGAGCCGGGCGACGTGTCGGAGGACACGGCGGCGGCCGAGATCGCGGCCGCGGTGGCAGGCGAGGGCGTGTTCGTCGATCGCGCCTTCACGGGCCGCGCCAACCTGTTCGCGACAGATCCCGGCGTGCTCGTGGTCGATGCGGCCGGCATCGACCACCTCAACGAGGTCGATCCCGATATCACCCTGGCGACGCTCGAAGCGTACGCACCGGTGGTCGCCGGCAAGATGGTCGCCACCGTGAAAATCATCCCGTTCGCGGTCTCGCGACCGGCGCGCGACAAGGCGCTGGCGGCCGCGCGCGCGGCGGCGCCGCTGGTGCGGGTCGCGCCCTACAAGATCCGCAAGGTGGGGGTGATCTCGACCCTGCTGCCCGGCCTCGCCGACAAGGTGATCGACAAGACCCTGCGCGTGACCCTCGAGCGCCTCGCGCCGGCCCACGCCACGATCGTCGCCGAGCGCCGCGTGTCGCATGAGACGGCCGCGCTCGCGCGCGCGCTCGATGAGGTGCTCAAAAGCGGAGTCGAGCTCGTGCTCGTGTTCGGCGCATCGGCGATCGCCGACAAGCGCGACGTCATTCCTGCCGCCGTCGAGGCAGTGGGAGGGACGATCGAGCATTTCGGCATGCCGGTCGATCCCGGCAATCTCATGCTGGTCGCCTCGGCCGCCGGGCTGCCGGTGCTGGGGGCGCCGGGCTGCGCGCGGAGCCCGAAGGAAAACGGTTTCGATTGGATCCTGGCGCGCCTCTTGTGCGGGCTTCCGGTGCGGCGCGCCGACATCACCGGCATGGGGGTCGGCGGGCTGTTGATGGAGATCGTCACCCGCCCGCAGCCGCGCGAGACGCCGGTGCCGGCCGGACGCCGCGTCGCCGGGATCGTGCTCGCGGCCGGGCGCTCGACCCGCATGGGCGGGCCGAACAAGCTCTTGGCCGAGGTCGGCGGGCGGCCGCTGGTGCGCATCGCGGTCGAGCAGGCGCTCGCGTCGCGGGCGCGCCCGGTGGTGGTCGTGACCGGCCACCAGCGGGGCGAGGTCGAGGCGACCCTCAAGGGCCTCGACGTGACCTTGGTGCATAATCCCGACTACGCCGAGGGGCTCTCCACCTCGCTCAAGGTGGGCATCGCGGCGCTGCCGGCGGAGGTCGACGGCGCGATCGTGTGTCTCGGCGACATGCCGCAGGTCGACGCCGGGCTGATCGACCGCCTGATCGGGGCATTCGACCCGGAGAAGGGCGCGCTCGTCGTGGTGCCGACCATCGGCGGCAAGCGCGGCAATCCGGTGGTCTGGTCGCGCCGCTTCTTTGCCGATCTCGCCAAGCTCGAAGGCGATGTCGGCGCCCGCCACCTGATCGGCAGCTATCCGGAGGCGGTCGTCGAGGTACCGGTGACCGGGCGCGGGGCGCTGATCGACGTCGACACGCCGGATGCGCTGTCCGCCGTCAGGGCGGAGATCGAGGGCGTGGCCGAGTAGATCATGACGCGACGAGAGTGACGGTCCGCGCCGCCTTTCATTCGCGCGTCGCCGCGTGCCAATCGTCCCGTTTCACCAACTCGCAATCATTCGCCCGTAGGGTCGCACCGTTCCGTGCGGGGAGGGGTCTTGGAATGGCGCGCGTTTGGCGGGGGATGGCCGGCATGGTTGCCGGCATTTTCTTTGTCTGCGCCGGCAGCGCGGCCGGCCAGGCGGCGGGTGCCATGGCGGTCGGAGCCTGCGCGGCCTACGGCTACGCCTTCGATTACGGCAATGTGCGGGCCGCGCGCGCCGCCGCCGCGGGCAAATGCACCGGCGCGCAGTGCAAGGTGGTGGTAACGCTCAGCCACAGCTGCGCGGCCTTCGCGATCGACGGCCGCAGCCCGTGCGGGCCGCAGGGCTACGCGTCTGCGCCCGGCCTCGGCGAAGCCGAAAACACGGCGCTCGAGAGCTGTCACAAGTTCGGCGGCAGGGACTGCGTGATCCGGGCCTTCGCGTGCGACCGGAAAGGGTGAGTTTCCGGCTGCCCCTTGAATCGGCTGACTTTTTTGACTTGGCTTTGTTCTGCGCGGACGGCTTCCGGCGGAGCGACCCCGTTCGCGGCCGCATCCAAGCCATGTGCTAAGCATGTGCCAGCCATGCGTCACCCATGTGCCAGCCTGTTGCGGACCCGCAACTCCATAAACTGACTGACCAGTCGGTCATATTATCGTGAAGTGGCTTCACCACGTCTTGGCGGGCGGGCCATTCCGTGCTCTTGTTATGACTGACCAGTCAGTCATAAAATCCGGCCGTCTCAAAAACGGACGACCTCACATTCGCCGCTCACATTCGCCGCTCGCATTGGCCGGCGAAACTCGGGCCGGCTGGCCGGGTGAGGCTGACAGAAAGGGAGACACCCGGATGCGCAGCGTCGGACCGCGTGGGCGGGGGACGGGACGGCGGGCCCTGCGGCGCTCGCTGGCGGTCCGCTCCGCCGCCGCCCAGAAGGGCGCCAAGCCGCGCCGCACTCCGCCGCGCAAGCCGCCGCCGAACCGCGCCGCCAAGAGCGAGGCCCGCCGGCAGGCGATCGTCGAGGCGGCGCTCGCCGAGTTCTGCGCCCGCGGCTTTGCGGCGACCCGGATCGAGGATGTGGCGGCCCGCGCCGGGGTCGCCAAGGGCACGATCTACCTGCATTTCGACGACAAGGCCGCGCTCTTTCGCGAGATCGTCAGCACCATGCTGGTGCCGCTGGTCGCGGTCCTGGAGGCGCCGCCGCCCGATATTCCGCTGCGCGAGGCGCTGGCCGGCTTCTTCGACCTGTTCGTCCAGGAGATCTATTCGACCGAGCGCCGCAATGTGCTGCGCCTGGTGATGACCGAGGGGCCGCGCTTTCCCGAGCTCGCCGAATTCTACTACCGCAGCGTCGTTGCGCGGGCGATCGCGGCCATGCGCGCGCTGCTGCGGCGGGCGCATGAGCGCCGCGAGCTCGCCGACGACACGCTGATCCGCTTTCCCCAGTTGATCGTCGCACCCGCCCTGATGGCGATCATGTGGAGCGGACTGTTCGACCGTTTCGCGCCGCTCGACGTGCGCGCAATGCTGGAGGCCCACCTCGCGCTGCTCCTCGACGGGAGCCGCCGGTGAGATGGCGGCCGCACGGGCTCGCCTTGGCGCTGATCGCGGCGCTGGCGCCCGCGCTTGCCGGTTGCGGCGAGAAGGATCCGACCTATCAGGGCTGGGTCGAGGCCAACCTGATCTTCGTCGCGCCCGACGAGGCCGGGCGCATCGAGACCCTCGCGGTGCGCGAGGGCGACAAAGTCGAGGCCGGCGCGCCACTGTTCGGGCTCGACCGCGAGCTGTTCGACGCCGACCTCAACATGAACATGGCGACGCTCGCCAACGCCAAGCAGGCCTTCGAGCGCGCGCAGGCGCTGGTCCGCACCGGGGCGGGGACCCAGAAGGACTTCGACGTCGCCCAGGCGGCATTGCGCGAGGCCGAGGCGCGGGTCAACACCTCGCAGACGCGGCTTGCGCGTCGCAGCATCAAGAGTCCCGTCACCGGCACGGTGCAACAGGTCTATTTCCGCCCCGGCGAGGTGGTGACCGCAAGCCGTCCGATCGTCGCGCTTCTGCCGCCCGGCAACATGAAAGTGCGCTTCTTCGTGCCCCAGGCGGTGCTGCCGCGCATCGCCTACGGTGACGCGGTCACGGTGCGTTGCGATGGCTGCAGCGGCGACCTCACCGCCAAGGTCAGCTTCATTTCCAAGACCGCCGAGTTCACCCCGCCGGTGATCTACAGCCTCGAGGAGCGCGCCAAGCTCGTCTTCCTGGTCGAGGCGTTGCCCACCGAGCCCGCCAACCTGCGGGTCGGTCAGCCGGTCGATGTGCTGCTGTCGGAACGGCAGACGGAGGCGAAGCGATGAGCGCGACGGCCTCGATCGCTCCTCCATCCGATGTCGCGATCGACGTCGAGGGGCTGACAAAATCGTTCGACGGCCGCACCGTCGTGCGCAACCTCACCATGCGGGTCAAGCGCGGGCTGATCTACGGCTTCCTCGGCCCAAACGGGTCGGGCAAGACCACGACCATTCGCATGCTGTGCGGCCTGCTCACGCCCGACTCCGGCCGCGGCACCTGCCTCGGCTACGACATCCGCACCGACGCCGAGAAGATCAAGGTCCATGTCGGCTACATGACGCAGCGCTTCAGCCTCTATGACGACCTGTCGGTGCGCGAGAACCTCGAATTCGTCGCCCGCATCTATGGGCTGGCCCAGCCGCGTGCGGCGGCGCGCGCCGCCATCGCGCGGCTCGGTCTCGACCGCCGCGCCGAGCAGCTGGCGCGCACGCTGTCGGGCGGCTGGAAGCAGCGGCTCGCGCTCGGCGCCTGCACGCTGCCCAGTCCGCAGCTTCTCCTGCTCGACGAACCGACCGCCGGCGTCGATCCAAAGGCCCGGCGCGAGTTCTGGAACGAGATCCACGCGCTCGCCGGCGAGGGCCTCACGGTGCTCGTCTCGACCCATTACATGGACGAGGCCGAGCGCTGTCACGAGATCGCCTATATCGCCTACGGCGAGCTGCTCGCTCAAGGGACGGTCGAGGAGGTGATCGCGGGCGCGCGTCTCGTGACCTACACGGTGAGCGGCGGCGACCTCGGGCGGCTCGCCGAGGAACTGGCGCATCGCGACGGCGTCACCATGGTGGCGCCGTTCGGCGCCAGCCTGCATGTGTCGGGCCGCGACGAGGCCGCGTTCGAGGCGGCGATCGCGCCCTACCGGGCGAACGCCGCGCTGCATTGGGAAAAATCCGAGGCCTCGCTCGAGGACGTGTTCATCGAGCTGATGGGCCGTGTCCGGGACAACGTGCAATGAGCTCGGCGCTCGCCTTCCATGCCGGATTCTGGCGGCGCACCGGCGCCATGCTGTTCAAGGAGTTCCTGCAGCTTCGCCGCGACCGCGTCACCTTCGCGACCATGATCTCGATCCCGCTGATGCAGCTCGTGCTGTTCGGCTATGCCATCAACACGTTGCCGCGCGATCTGCCGACCGCCGTGCTGATGCAGGAATCGAGCGACGTCGGCCGCACGATCCTCAAGACGCTGGAGAACACGCGCTACTTCAAGGTCACCCGCCGGGTGCGCGACGAGGCCGAGTTCGACCGCCTGCTGCAGTCCGGCCAGGTGGTGTTCGGGGTCGAGATCCCGGTCAACTTCGAGCGCGATCTGCGGCGCGGGGACCGGCCGGCGATTTTGGTGGCCGCCGACGCCACCGATCCGGTCGCCTCGGGCTCGGCGCTGGGCGCGCTCAACGAGGTCGTCGCGAGCGCGCTGGTCAATGAGCGGCAGATTCCCGACAGCGCGCCGCCGCCGTTCGATATCCGCGTCCATGCCCGCTACAATCCGGCGCAGTCGAGCCAGCTCAACATCGTGCCCGGGCTGCTCGGCACGATCCTCACCCTGACGATGCTGATCTTCACGGCGCTCTCGGTCACGCGCGAGACCGAGCGGGGCACGATGGAGAACCTGCTGTCGATGCCGATCACGCCGCTCGAGATCATGCTCGGCAAGATCACGCCCTACGTGGCGATCGGCTTCCTGCAGGCTGCGACCATCGTGGTCGCCGGCGTGGTGCTGTTCAGCGTGCCGATCGTCGGCAACCTCGCCCTGCTGGCGGCGCTCACCACGCTGTTCATCGCCACCAACCTGTCGGTCGGCTACACGTTCTCGACCCTGGCGCAGAACCAGCTCCAGGCGGTGCAGATGTCGATGATGTATTTCCTGCCCAACATGCTGCTGTCGGGATTCCTCTTTCCCTTCGCCGGCATGCCGCTGTGGGCGCAATGGGTGGGCGAGGCGCTGCCGTTGACGCATTACCTGCGCATCGTGCGCTCGATCATGCTCAAGGGCTCGACGCTCGCCGACCTGCAATACGACACGGTCGCGCTTGCGTGCCTGATGCTGGTCGCGATGCTGATCGCGGTGACGCGGTTCAGGCGGACGCTGGATTGAGACGGCTTCGCGTAACCACCTACGTGGCCGTCCTCAGTGCTCTATTCGGTGCGATATGCTGGTGGAAAGGGGAGCCGCCGCGCTGGCGATGGGGCGATGAATAGTCGCGCCGCCGGGCTCCAGTTCCTGGAGGATTTCACGCACGTATTGGCGAAGATCACCGCAGGGATCGCTTACGCTCGTCCGAGAGGAAGCCTCATTCGGCAGCAGACGCCGTCGGGATCAAAGGCGAGATCGACCGCACCACCGAGCTCATGGGAGATCAGCTCGTGAATCAGACTGGTGCCAAACCCCCGTTGATTTGGCTTGACGACGCGGGGACCGCCTGTCTCGCGCCATTCAACCGCCAAGTCGGCAGCATCGTGATCGACCGACGGTGCGCCCCAGCTGATGGACACCCGACCGTCCCGCGTCGACAGCGCACCGAACTTCACAGCGTTCGTCGCAAGCTCGTGAACGACCATCGCCAGCGCCTGCGTGCTCGCCGCAGTGAGGATCACGTTTGGGCCCTGAATGGTGACGTTTCCTCCCGTCGCATACGGCGCGATCTGGTCGCGGAGGAGATCGGCGACGCCGACGCCCTGCCAGCGCCCTCTACTGAGCAGCGTGTGAGCGGCAGCCATCGACTGGAGGCGCCCTCCAAGCGCCTTGACGAAGTCGTCCATCGATTGACTGCTTTCGCGCGTTTCCGACACTATTGCGGCGACGCGCACAAGCACGTTCTTGACGCGGTGATCGAGCTCGGCAACCAGGATCTCCTGGCGGATCTCGGCCTGTTTACGCTCCGTGACGTCGACCCCCAGGCCGCTGACACGCACCAGCCGCCCCGCGGTGTCGAATTCGCCTCGTGCGGTATCCTCAACCCAGATTTCCCGGCCATCGGGACGTGTGAAGCGGAAAGTGGTCGAGTACGTGGGGTTGTCGCGTGTCAGACCGCTCAGCAGCGACATAAAGCGTGCCCGATCGGCCGGATTGATGCGCGCGACGAAGGATTCGCCAGTGGAGAGTTGTCGCTGATCGAGCCCCAGGATCTGCGCGGCGTTGTCGCTGCGGAGCGACATACCGGTTCCCATATCCCATTCGAACGCCAAGGCCGACGCGGCCGACAGCGCTTCCTGCAAGCGCGTTGCATTCTCCGCGCGTTCGGCAAACAGCGAAGCAAGAATCAACGCAGAGAGCGCGACGCCTACGATGGTGAGGTGGGCATTCATGGCCAGCTCGTCGATCGGCTGATCGGATGTGCTGAAATGCCCGATGCCGAGGGTGAGTGCCGAAACAACGATCACGAACACTGCAAACACAGCCGCCGAAACAAACATCGGCCTGCAACGCGCCGCAGGCCACAACAGCAGTGGGAACAGTGCCGCGACGAGCAGGCACATTTCCCACCAACGCTCCGGCAGCAGGAGAACGATCATGCCGGTCGCGGTGCTTATCGCGATGACCGCCGCGGCCCCTTCGATGAGTTCGCTACGTCGTGGCGGAGCCCGGACGGCCGCAAGGATTCCAATCAGAAGGGGTGCGACCGCGATGAGGCCGACGAAGTCGCTGGAGGACCAATACTGCCAAGTGACCCAGAACGGCTGGCTCGGATCGTCGATGAGCTTGGCCAGCGCGCCGACGCCTCCCGCAACGGCGGTCCCGACGAGCGCCGCCGCAATAAATCCCAGCGCGTGACGAAACCTGCCGAGGCTGAAATGCCGACCGAAATGATGTTCGATCAGCCCTGCGGCCAGCAGCGCTTCTCCCGCAGCGCATAGACCGAAGATGATGGACAGCCAGACATGTCGGCCACCGGCGAGATTGGCCAGGAAGCTCGCCGTTATCGTCCCGACTGCGACCGGCCATCGTGCATCGCGCCCAAGCGCGATCAGAGTGCCCGCAGGAATACCCGCGGCAGGCCAGAATATGGCCGCGCCGACCTTGGCCACGACAAGAATACTCAAGTACGCGACGAGGAAATAGGCGACGCCGACCACGACGGCGAGCCGGACCGGACCGTTCCAGCGCTGCCACGTGCCGGCGTCACAAGTGGACTGGCCGCGCACCTGCTCCCACGGCACCTGCACCATGCAGCGCGTTCCCACCCGAACTTACACATACACAGACAGAAAAAAGAGGATCAGCAAGATAACAGGATCGGAGCAACGTTCAACGCACACGGGACCGGCGATGACAGAATTGAACGCAGCGACGGCATCACGCGCGCGCCTTGCGCGCGACCGCAGGGCGCAAACTGTCGAGCAGCTCCGGCTCGCTGAACGGCTTGTGCAGGATAACGACCGCTTGTCGAGGCGCCTTGGGGAGCTCCGTGTATCCGGTGATGACGACGACATAGATGCCTTGCTCGAGGAGTCGCTCCACGAGCGCATCGGCCAGTTCGCCGCCACGCAGGTTGTAGTCGACGAGCGCGGCATCCGGCTGAGGGCCGGAGAGAAGGCGCAACGCGTCGGCCGAGGTCGCCACCGGGCCGCTCACCTCCGCACCCAAGGCCTTCAGGTGGCGGCTCAGTGCCGTGGCCGCCGGCCACGAATCCTCGACGAGGAGGATTCGCATACCGCTCAGCTCCAGGGGGCAGGACGATTGGTCGAGCAAATCCATGGGATGCTCCGCGACGCAACGCGTCCCTCGCAGACTATCCTCAACGGCGACCTGAGCGAAGGGGGAAAGTACGCGAGTGCCGAACTGGCCGTTTTGCCCGCTCAGGGTCACGGCGCCGCTGCTGGTCTGGTGCCGTTTGCCGGGATGTTCTTCCCGCGACCGGCGAGGCCGTCGTAACCGTCCGCAACGCGGAGCATCACCGCTTTCGCGGCTTGGTCGTTCATGCACTCAGCCGACCGGCGAAGCTCGTCGGCAAGGTCAACCCAGTGGTGGGGGTCAAAGCGGAATGGCATGGAGTTGGGCTCCTCCCGAGCAATCACGGTATGCCCGCTGATGCCGATCAGTCTATTGCCCCTTAGCCCACTGTATGGCCCGTCCCGCATTTCGCTTCGCGCGATTGCTTGGCGAAACGCGCGAGATCGGCCTGGCGAGCTCGATCCGGTTGGCGAGCATGAAGCCAGTCGACTGTCTCGCTGCAAGCCGGCGGCGGCAGGGATCCTTCGTAGTATCAGCGACTCGGCCGATGACTTTTGATCTGCGTCAACTGACGGCTTTGCCGCACATGCTTGAGTTGCGGTTCATCCGATGCTGAATCGACAGCAAGGAGCATGGTGATGATCACATACACGTGGAAGAACCATGCGTTCGCGGCTTTGCTCGCCGGCACCGCGATCGCAGCGACGTGTTCCGCTTCGGCGGCGCCGGTGCTGACGAACACTGCGGCAGTCAAGCAGGCGCTGCCGAGCGATGTGCAGGACGTTCGCTGGGGCGGCGGCTTTCGCGGCGCCGGTTTTGGGGGCGGCTGGCGCGGGGCCGGCTTTGGCGGCTGGCGCGGAGCGGGGTGGCGTGGCGGCTGGCGCGGAGCGGGGTGGCGCGGTGGCTGGCGCGGAGCTGCCTGGCGCGGTGGCGGCTGGCGCGGCGGCTGGGGATGGGGCGCCGGGCTACTCGCTGGCGGACTGGTCGGCGCCGCGATCGCGAGCCCGTACTATTACGGGGACTACGGCTCATACGCCTACGCCGACGACTATGCATACCCATACGCCGACGACTATTCGTACGCCTATGCGTCCTATCCGGCCTATGGCGTCTACGCATCCTATCCGGCCTACGGTTATGGCGGGCTCGGCTATGGCTGGGGCGGCTGGCGCGGGGCGGCCTGGCGGGGTGGCTGGGGTGGTTGGCGCGGAGCCGGCTGGCGCGGCGGCTGGGGCGGCTGGCGCGGCGGATACGCTCGCGTCGGACGCTGGCGCTGAACGCGTGGCGTAGCCGGGCGGTCCGTTCGTTCTGTTCGTGCCGCGTCGCCCCTGTCATCGGGGCGACGCGTGCGTAGAACTACGCCACTGCTACCGCAAGAACTCCTTCAACCCGGTCAGCACGCACTGCATCCCCGTGGAGGCCACGATAAGCCCCATGACAAGTCACGATGCCTTTGCGTGCCGCGCTCCAGATGCGCCCGTGCGCGGATAGCAAGCAGCAACAGTTTTGACCGATACGCTCGCGATCGTCGAACAAGTTGTTTTTGATGTACCCGGCAGAGCGGACATGCTCTGCCCATGTGTGCTCTTGCCCATCTGTGCTCCGCCGCAAGGTGCCAGAACTGGGTCACGGTATGGCCATGCGCTGAACAGCGGTTCGCGACTCGTTGATCTGGATCAATATTGCCCATCCCTCAATTCAACATGATGATCGAGCGCTTGGGCTGAGAATCATGGAGCGCAGCATGAGGACAGCGAGCGAAGCGATCACTCGCCGGAAAGTTTTTTCGCTTTTAGGGCATCGCGGCAGGCGCAACAGTTCCAGTGACGATGCTCGCGGCATCGGACGCGGAGGCTCAGACGGCGGGCGGACGGCGTCTGACTCAGTGCCTGTCCTCACAGGTGATGCGCATTTCACGAGCGGGAGGCTAAAAGAGGAGAGCGTCCATGAGCAGTAAACTTTCGCGGCTCGCGTTGATGGCAGCCGCCGGTGTGGCGTGCCTGTTCATCAACGACAATTGGTCCTCGACCGAGCAGTCCACTTTAACCAGCGCAGCAAATGCGAGGATCGGGCGTCCGCTGACGCCACTGAGCGTTGCGGGCGTCAACCGAAGAGTCGAACGGCGAGCCTATCGGCGAGGATATTACGGCGACCGATATTACGGCGGAGGATATTACGGCGGGAATTACGGGACAGGAGCAGCGATTGCGACTGCCGGAGCAGTCGCCGCTGGAGCCGCCGCCACCGGGGCGTATGTCGCGGCACCCGCGTCGGGCCCGTATGCGGCGTCGACTCCCGCGGACGCACCCTCTTACGTTTCCGAAGCCGTGCCGGTCCAACCTGGCATGAGCGCCACGGTCACCGATCCAGCTACGGGCAGGCAGTGCACGATTGCGCCGGATGGACGACATTGGTGCTGGACACCGTAGGAACCGACGACGCAGGCCGGTTGGAAACGCGGCCGGTAGCCTCATTTTCCAATCAGCCAATGACGGCGGGCAGAGTATGGCCGCTCTGCCCGGATACATCAGGGATCGATTTGTTCAATTATATACGGCGCGCGTCCCAAAGGCGGACTTTCGATATCGATTCGCTAGCCGCGCCGGGACTTCAGTCCTGGTTGCGCGCTGATGTCGTCGTGGTCCGTGGCCACTCTCAAGCCCAGTGGGACGAACGAAACATACGCGAGCTCGAGCGAAATGGTCGACAAGATAGCCGATCCATTCCCGAACTATTTCGCACTCGGGCTGCTTCTTTTCCTGGTCCGGAGCACATGCGTGATCTTTGTGCATTCCACAGGTTCCTGATCCAGCAGTGCTCTGGAATAGCTACCCGCACCGCGCCAGCCGCGGCGAATGGCTTTCCCTTCGACCGTTCGAAGAACAGGGCGCATCAACCTCGCCCTGAACTGAGGATGAAGCGCCGGTTGCGGTTTTGAACCGGACGAGCATTCATCGGGTACAGCTTGGCGAAACGCGCGATATCGGCCTCGGCCACCTCGATCCGGTTGGCAAGCACGAGCCAGTCGACTGTCTCGCTGCAAGGCGGCGTCGTCAGGGATCCTTCGTAGCTGTAGTAGGCCCGCTGGGCCGGCAGCAACGCGTTGGGATCAATGGCCGGATCGGCT
>DASTZX010000060.1:0-16905 GCA_035764045.1 Xanthobacteraceae bacterium
GAGATGCAATAGAGCTTGGTGCCGGTGTTGTTCGGCCGGCCGATCGAGGCGAACCAGGCGGCGCCGCGCCGCATGATGTCCGGCACCTGCGCGATGGTCTCCACGTTGTTGACCGTGGTCGGGCAGCCATAGAGGCCGACATTGGCCGGGAACGGCGGCTTGAGGCGCGGCAGGCCCTTCTTGCCTTCCAGGCTTTCCAGCAGCGCGGTCTCCTCGCCGCAGATATAGGCGCCGGCGCCGTGATGGACGATGACGTCGAAGTCCCAGCCGTTGACGTTGTTCTTGCCGATCAGCTTCGCTTCATAGGCCTGATCGACCGCACCCTGCAGGCGCTCGCGCTCGCGGATGAACTCGCCGCGCACATAGATATAGGCGGTATGGGCGCCCATCGCGAAGCCGGCGATCAGGCACCCTTCGACCAGGAGATGCGGGTCGTGCCGCATGATCTCGCGGTCCTTGCAGGTGCCGGGCTCGGACTCGTCGGCATTGACCACGAGATAGTGCGGCCGGTCGGACTGCTTGGGCATGAACGACCATTTCAGCCCGGTCGGGAAGCCGGCGCCGCCGCGCCCGCGCTGGCCGGATGCCTTCATCTCGGCGACGATGTGATCGCGGCCCTGCTCGAGGATCGCCTTGGTGCCGTCCCAGGCGCCGCGCTTGCGCGCGCCCTTGAGGCCCCAGTCCCCCTGGCCGTAGAGATTCTTGAAGATGCGGTCCTTGTCGTCGAGCATGGGTCAGGCCTTGACGGTCTTGAGCGCGGTCGGGCCGCCGACCGGCGCCGAGAACTGGCGATCGATTTGCGGTCCGGGCTTCACCGGCTTGCCCTTCGCGAATCCGTCGAGCACCCGCTCGAAGCTTTTCGCGGTGAGGTCCTCATAGGTGTCGTTGCCGATCAGCACCATCGGGGCGTTCACGCAGGCGCCGAGGCATTCGACCTCTTCCCACGAGAGCTTGCCGTCGGCCGAGACGTGGAACGGCTCGTGATGGATGCGCTCGTGGCAGACCTTGAACAGTTCGTCCGCGCCCCGCAGCCGGCACGGCGTCGTGCCGCAGACCTGCACGTGCGCCTTCTTGCCGACCGGGGCGAGCAGAAACATGGTGTAGAAGGTCGCGATCTCGAGCACCCGGATGTAGGGCATGCCGAGCAGATCGGCGACGTATTCGATCGCCTTCTGCGACGTCCAGCCCTGCTGCTCCTGGGCGCGCCACAGCACCGGGATCACCGCCGACTGCTGCCGGCCTTCCGGATATTTCTTCACCTGCTCCTTCGCCCAGGCGAGGTTTTGCTTGGTGAAGGCGAATTCCTTCGGCTGGAGCTCGGGCGGCGCAAGACGGCGGACGCTCATCGGTCGACCTCCCCGCCTGTCACGCCGCCATGCCCGGCCCTGTGCCGGGCATCCACGTCTTTGGGCCGGGATGCGAGCCGTGGATGACCGGGACAAGCCCGGCCATGACGAGCCTTGAAAATGACGCTCATCGGTCGACCTCCCCGAACACGATGTCGATCGAGCCGAGAATGGCGGAGACGTCGGCCAGCATGTGGCCGCGGCAGAGGAAATCCATCGCCTGCATGTGCGCGAAGCCGGGCGCCCGGATCTTGCACTTGTAGGGCTTGTTGGTGCCGTCGGCGACGAGATAGACGCCGAACTCGCCCTTCGGGGCTTCGACCGCCGCATAGACCTCGCCGGCCGGCACGTGGAAACCCTCGGTGTAGAGCTTGAAATGGTGAATCAGCGCCTCCATCGAGCGCTTCATCTCGCCCCGCTTCGGCGGCACGACCTTGTTGTTGACGATGCTGACCGGACCCTGCCCGTCCGGGCTGCGCAGCTTGGCGATGCACTGCTTCATGATGCGCACCGACTGGTGCATCTCCTCCATGCGGATGCAGTACCGGTCGTAGCAGTCGCCGTTCTTGCCCACCGGGATGTCGAAGTCGAGCTCTGCGTAGCATTCGTAGGGCTGCGCCTTGCGCAGGTCCCAGGCCGCGCCCGAGCCGCGCACCATCACGCCGGAGAACCCGAGCGCCCAGGCGTCGGCGAGCTTGACCACGCCGATGTCCACGTTGCGCTGCTTGAAGATGCGGTTCTCGGTGAGCAGCACCTCGAGATCGTCGCACACCTTCAGGCACGGATCGCAGAATGCCTCGATGTCGTCGATCAGCTTCGGCGGGAGATCCTGGTGCACGCCACCCACCCGGAAATAGTTGGCGTGCATCCGGCTGCCGGAGGCGCGCTCATAGAACACCATGAGCTTCTCCCGCTCCTCGAAGCCCCACAGCGGCGGGGTGAGCGCGCCGACGTCCATCGCCTGCGTCGTCACATTGAGGAGGTGCGAGAGCAGCCGGCCGATCTCGGCATAGAGCACGCGGATGAGCTGCGCCCGGCGCGGCACCTCGATGCCGAGGAGCCGCTCGGCGGCGAGGCAGAAGGCGTGCTCCTGGTTCATCGGCGCGACGTAGTCGAGCCGGTCGAAATAGGGGATTGCCTGCGGATAGGTCTTGTACTCGATCAGCTTCTCGGTGCCCCGGTGCAGGAGACCGATATGCGGATCGACCCGTTCGACGATCTCGCCGTCGAGCTCCAGCACCAGGCGCAGCACGCCATGCGCCGCCGGGTGCTGCGGCCCGAAATTGATGGTGAAGTTGCGCAGCCCGGTTTCCGCCATCACACGTTCTCCGCCGCCTTGGCGGCCTTCTCGGCGGTCCGCGCGTTGAACTTGTCCCACGCGACCACGGCCCGCTCGTGGCGTCCGGCGCCGATCTGGTCCACGCCGTCGTGCGCCTTGACGTTGAACGACAGCCGCTTGCCGTCGACCCGCATGCATTCCACGTCCACCGTCACGGACAAGCCCGGCGGTGTCGCGGCGGTGTGGCTGACGTCGATATGCACGCCGAGGCTGCCCTCTCCCGAATCGAGATGCGGCGCCATGAGCTGCATGCAGGCCCATTCCATCAGCCCGACCATGTAGCCGGTCGCGAACACGCGCGGCATCGCCTGGAACTCCGCCACCTCGGGATAGAGATGCGGCACCGTCTTGGTATCGGGCACCCGATACACGAAGCGGTGGGTCAGCCCGGGCTTGAGGGTCGCTTTCATGTCACGACCCCTTGCCGGCCTTCTCGTCGCCCGGCAGCACGTATTCGGTGCCTTCCCAGGGCGAGAGGAAATCGAAATTGCGGAATTCCTGGGCAAGCCGGACCTTGTCGTAGACCACGCGCTTCTGCTCGTCGTCCCAGCGCACCTCGACGAAGCCGGTGAGCGGGAAGTCCTTGCGCAGCGGGTGCCCCTGGAAGCCGTAGTCGGTGAGGATCCGGCGCAGATCGGGGTGCCCGGTGAACAGGACGCCGTAGAGGTCGTAGGTCTCGCGCTCGAACCAATTGGCGCCCGAAAAGACGCCGGTGATCGAGGCGACCGGGGTCGCCTCGTCGGTCTCGATCTTCACCCGGATGCGCGCGTTCTTGGTGGGCGAGAGGAAGTGATAGACGACGTCGAAGCGCTTCTCGCGCGCCGGCCAGTCGACCGCCGTCACGTCGGTGATGTTGACGAACTCGCATGCCGGATCGTCGCGCAGATAGGTGACGACCTTCACGATGTCGGAGGCCTGCGCGTCGATCGTCAGCTCGCCGTAGGCGACCGTGTGCCCGGTGACCGCGCCCGGAAGCGCGGCGGCGATTCTGCGGCCGAAGTCCTCAAGCTGCTCGCTTGTCATCATGCACGCCTTTCACCGCTCGATCGTGCCGGTGCGGCGGATCTTCTTCTGCAGCAGCAGGATGCCGTAGAGCAGCGCCTCGGCCGTCGGCGGGCAGCCCGGGACGTAGATGTCCACCGGCACGATGCGGTCGCAGCCGCGCACCACCGAGTAGGAATAGTGATAGTACCCGCCGCCATTGGCGCAGGATCCCATCGAGATCACGTAGCGCGGCTCCGGCATCTGGTCGTAGACCTTGCGCAGCGCCGGGGCCATCTTGTTGGTCAGCGTGCCGGCGACGATCATCACGTCGGACTGGCGCGGGCTCGCGCGTGGCGCAAACCCGAAGCGCTCGACGTCGTAGCGCGGCATCGACACCTGCATCATCTCGATCGCGCAGCAGGCCAGCCCGAACGTCATCCACATCAGCGAGCCGGTGCGCGCCCAGGTGATCAGATCGTCGGCGGCGGCGACGAGGAAACCCTTGTCCGAGAGTTCCTCGTTCAGGCCGAGGAAAAAGGCATCGTCCGCGCCCACCGGCTTGCCGGTGCGCGGGTCGAGAATGCCGGTTGCCGCCGGTGCGACGGCAGGACGCTCGCTCAAAGCCATTCGAGCGCTCCCTTTATTGATGTCCATGTTTGGGGGTGGGGCGCTCGCCTAATCCCATTCGAGCGCTCCCTTCCGCCACTCATAGATAAATCCGATCGTCAAAACTGCAAGGAACACCATCATCGACCAGAAGCCGAGCGCGCCGACGGCCTTGAAGGCCACCGCCCAGGGAAACAGGAACGCAACCTCGAGGTCGAAGATGATGAACAGGATGGCGACCAGGTAGAACCGCACGTCGAACTTCATCCGCGCGTCGTCGAAGGCGTTGAAGCCGCATTCATAGGCCGACAGCTTCTCGGGGTCGGGTTGTTTGAAGGCGACGATGAACGGGGCGACGAGCAGGGCGAGAACGATCACCGCCGCGATGGCGATGAAGATCACCAAAGGAAGATAATCCTGGAACAGTGGGTTCAACAGCGCGTTCATCGGCGTCCAAGCCTCGCATCCCGTGCCCCAGAAGGCCCGCGCCTTGCAGCCATTGCGACCGCGCGGCGCCGACAGCTCACCGGTCTCGTCACAATCGGAGGGCGGACCGCAAGATTCGTTCCGCGGGCGGGGCGGCGGAGGCTTAGCGCAGCGCACCAAAGGTGGCAAGCCGACCAGCGTTGCGTGAAAAATGCAGCGACGGAGCCTGCTGAACGTCTCCGCGCGGCCCTGCGGGGAGTGATTCGCTTGGGGGCTGCCCGCCGCGCCGTGCGTGTCCGGCGCATCGCGTGGCGGAACCCTGTATCCGGCCGGGCCGGAAAGCGGCTAGATTGCGCGCCGGAACGCATCCCGGGGAGAAATCATGCAACGCAAAGTCATCATCGCCTGCGCGGTCACGGGCTCGGCCGACACCCCGGGCAAGAACCCGGCGGTCCCGGTCACGCCCGCCCAGATTGCGCAGTCGGCGATCGACGCCGCCAAGGCGGGCGCGGCCATTGTTCACATCCATGTGCGCGATCCGGAGACCACCCGCCCCAGCATGGAGCTTGCCCATTACCGGGAGGTGGTGGAGCGCATCCGCTCGAGTGGAACCGATGTCGTGATCAATCTCACGACCGGGCCGGGCGCACGCTTTGCGCCCGGCGCGGACGAGCCCCTGAAGGTCGGGCCGGGCACCAACCTGAAGACGGCGGCCGAGCGCGTGAGGCACGTCGTCGAGCTCAAGCCCGAGATCTGCAGCCTCGACATGGGCAGCATGAACATGGGCCAGTACGTGTTCGTCAACACGCCGGCGATTCTCGAAAACATGGCGGTCGCGATCCGCGAGGCCGGCATCGTCCCCGAGCTCGAAGTGTTCGAGACCGGCCACCTGCTTCTGGCCAAGCGCATGATCGAGACTGGCCACATCAAGCCGCCGGGCATGTTCCAGATCTGCCTCGGCATCTCCTGGGCGCAGCCTGCGACCACCGAGGCCATGACCTACATGCGCAACCTGTTGCCGCCCAATTCCCCCTGGTTCGCCTTCGGCATCTCGCTCCATCAATTCCCGATGGTGGCGCAGACGGTGCTGCTCGGCGGCCATGTGCGGGTCGGGCTCGAGGACAACATCTATCTCGGCAAGGGGCAGCTTGCGCCCAGCAATGCCGCCCTGGTCGAGAAGGCGGCCAAGATCATCGAGGTCCTCGGCGACCATGTCGCGACGCCGGCCGAGGCGCGGCAGATGCTCGGGACGCGGCGATAAGCGAGCCGAACCGGCCGACCCGGCGCGGGCGACCAGGCTTCTATTCCGCTCCATCTCATGCGTCGCATTGCCGCGCGTTGACACGGTTCCGCGCGCATCGGATGACTGCGGCCGCCAACCAGAATTCCGTGATGACCGAGGTAGCGACGATAAGAGAGGCGCCGCCGAGGACGACGATCGGCCTCGATCACGTCGTCATGGCGGGCGCCATCCTGTGCCTCATCGTGCTGGTCGTGCTGCCGGTCGGCTTCCTGATGCTGGGCAGCGTGAAGGGCGAGAGCGGCCTCAGTTTCGAGAACTTCCGCGAGGCGCTGACCGGGCGCCTGTACGTCCAGGCGCTGGAGAACTCGCTGATCCTCGGCGCGTGGACTGGGCTGTTCAGCATCCTGATCGGCGTGCCGCTCGCCTGGGCGGTGGCGCGCACCAACGTACCGGGCAAGCCGCTGATCCGCGCCACCGCGACGCTTGCCTACCTGTCACCTCCGTTTCTCACCGCGATCGCCTTCGTCAACCTGTTCGGCCCGAATGCGGGGCTGATTAACAAGCTCCTGCGCGACGTGCTCGACCTGCCCTGGCTCACCTTCAACATCTTCACCATGCGCGGGCTCGTGCTGGTGACGGTGCTGCACACCTTCCCGTTCGTCTATCTCCTCGCCGTGAGTGCGCTGCACTCGGTCGACGCCTCCTACGAGGAGGCCGCGCAGATCCTCGGCGCCGGCAAATGGCGCACCGCGTTCTCCATCACCGCCCCGCTGGTCGCGCCCGCCATCCTCTCCGGCACGCTGATCGCGTTCGTCAATGCGATCGCCCTGTTTGGCTCGCAGGCGATCATCGGCCTGCCCGGCCGCGTGGTGACGTTGCCGACCCGCATCTACGCGCTGTTCGACTACCCGCCCGAGTACGGGCTCGCCTCGGCACTCTCGCTGGTATTCGTGCTGATCACGGTCGTAGCCCTGTTTCTCCAGCGCAGCTATCTCGCCCGCCGCTCGTTCGTGACCCTCGCCGGCAAGGGCTCGCGCCCGCAGCTGATCGACCTCGGACCGGGGCGTTGGCTGATGGCCGGCTTCGCCGCCCTGGTCTTCGTGGTCGCGATCCTCATGCCTTACGGCTCGCTCCTTGCGGTGTCGTTCTCGAAATCCTGGGGCCTCGGCTTCTGGCAGAACCTCACGCTGCAGAACTACCGCTTTATCCTATTCGAGTACGACGTCACCCAGCGCGCCATCGTCAACAGCCTGATCCTGGCTACGCTCGCCGCCACGGTCGCGGTGATGCTCGGAGCGGTGATCGGCTGGATCGACCTGCGCACGCGCTTGCCCGGGCGCCTCCTGCTCGATTACGCGGCGCTCATCCCGCTCGGGCTCCCCGGCATTGTGATGGCGGTCGCACTGCTGCAGTTCTGGCTGAAGCTTCCGCTTGCCCTCTACGGCACGCTGGCGATTCTGCTGCTCGCCTATGCGGGGCGATACGTGCCGCTTGGCGTGCGCGCCGCCAACGCGTCGCTGCGCCAGGTCGACCCGTCCCTCGAGGAGAGCGCGCGCATTCTCGGCGCCGGCTGGGGCACCACCATGCGCGAGGTCACGCTGCCGCTCATCCGCCCCGGCCTGTTTGCCGGCTGGCTGCTGGTGTTCGTGCCGGCGATCCAGGAGCTTTCGGCCTCGATCCTCCTGTTCTCCTCTGGCTCGATCACCCTCGCGGTCGCGGTCTACAACCTGTATGAGACCGGCTATACCGAGCCGGTGGCTGCGCTCGCCATCATCAACGTCGTCATTATCGCAGCCGCGATTTGGGTCGCCCGCAAGATCGGCGGCGAGCGGCCGATCGGCGAGAACGTCGCGTAGGATCCGAGAATGGCGGGCGTGACCATCAAGGGACTGTCGAAAAGCTATGGCGCCGAGACGGCGGCCGTGGGCGACCTCGACCTGGTCATTCGCGACAATTCTTTCGTGACGCTGCTCGGACCGAGCGGCTGCGGCAAGACCACGACCTTGCGCCTGATCGCCGGCTACATGCGGCCCGACGCCGGCACGATCCACATCGGCGACACGCTCATGTCCTCCCCTGACGGCATCGTCCCGCCTGAGCATCGCGGCATGGGCATGGTGTTTCAGAACTACGCCGTGTGGCCGCACAAGACCGTGTACGAGAACGTCGTGTTCGGTCTCAAGCTGCGCAAGGTGCCGCACAAAAAGGCGCGAGAGCAGGTCGCCGCCGCGCTGGCGCTGGTCAACCTGTCGGGGCTCGACGACCGGTTGCCCAGCCAGCTCTCGGGCGGGCAGCAGCAGCGCGTGGCGCTCGCCCGGAGCCTGGTGGTCGAGCCCGGCATCCTGCTGCTCGACGAGCCGCTCAGCAACCTGGACGCAAAGCTGCGCGAGCGCATGCGCACCGAGCTGAAGGAGCTGCAGCGCCGAACGGGCATCACCTTCGTCTACGTCACGCACGACCAGGCCGAGGCGCTGGCGCTGTCCGACCAGATTGCCGTGATGCATTCGGGGCGGCTGCAGCAGATTGGTACTCCCGATGAGGTCTATACGCGGCCGAAGAACCGCGTGGTCGCCGATTTCATGGGACACGTGAATTTTCTCAGCGGCAAGATGGAGCCCGGTGGCCTCGTCCGGCTCGGCGGGGGCGCCCCGATCAGCATCGCGTCGCCGACGACGATCGCGCCGGGCACCCCGGTCGAGATCGCGGTGCGGCCAGAGGACGTGATCGTGCAGCCCTCCGTCGGCCAGCCGAACGACGCAATGACGGCACGCGTCGCCATGCGCACGTTCCTGGGCAACATCAACGAGTATTTCGTGACGCTGGCCTCGGGCGAGACCGTGCGGGCACAGACCCCGCCGAAGCTGAAGTTCTCGGTGGGCGACACGGTCGCGCTATCGTTCGACGCCGCCAACATCAGCGTCTTTCCACACACGCCGGGCAAATCATAACGCCATCAGCCGCAAGCCAGGAGGAAACGATGCATTATTCGCAATGCCGCGCCATGGTGGCCATTACGGCGATCCTGCTCGGTCTCGCGCTACCGGCCCGGGCGGGTGATCCGATCGACCTCGCCGCCGCCAAGAAGGAGGGCAAGGTCGTCTGGTATACCTCGACGCCGCTCGCGACCGCCAACAAGATCGTCAAGGCGTTCGAGGGCGAGACCGGCGTCAAAGTGGAGCTTTTCCGCTCCGGCGGCTCGCAGGTGATCCGCCGCTTCATGCAGGAGCAGCAGGCCGGCCATCTCGCCGCCGACGTGCTGACCACGTCCGACCCAGCCGCCACCGCCTCCCTGGCGCGCAAAGGAATCTTCGTCGCGTTCAAACCAAGCAATTTCGACAAGGTGCCGGCCGAGGCCAAGGACCCGAACGGCGCCTACGTGGCGCAGCGCCTCAACCTGATCACCATCTTCGTGCGGCAGGACAAGATCGCGGGTGCCGCCGCGCCGAAGACGTGGAGCGACCTGATCGATCCGAAACACAAGGGCCAGATAGTGTCGACCGATCCGTCCTACACCGCGCTCGGACTGATGACGGTCGCGACGCTTGCCAAGAAATTCGGCTGGAGCTTTTATGAGAAGCTGCGTGCCAACGATACAATGGTGGTGCAGGGCAACCAGCAGGCCACCGACATGCTCAAGAACGGCGAGCGGCTGATCGCCGCCGGCGCGCTCGACTCCTACGCAGCCGATGAGCGCAAGGCCGGCCACCCGATCGCCACGGTCTATCCGACCGAAGGTGCGCTGATCATCGCCTCGCCGACGGCAGTGGTGAAGGGCTCGCCAAACCCGAATGCCGCGAAACTGCTTGCCGAGTTCATGCTGAGCGACACCGCGCAGAAACTCTTCGCCGAGGACGGCGGCTATGCGGCGCGCACCGACATCGGGCCGCCTGCTGGCAGCCCCAAGCTCGCCGATGTCAAGGCGCTCGCGGTCGACTACGATGCGATCGAGAAGGAAGCCGCGCAGGTGAAGCGCAAGTTCAACGAGATATTCCAGTAGGGCGCGCGACGACGCGCCGGAACGCAAAGGTCTGATCCATGAACGACGTTGCCACCCAATCCGCGCCGCGCCTGGCCGGCACCGAGCACTGGACCACCAAGGAAGGCAACGTGAAGCTTTTCCTGTGGAACAAATGCGCGGGCGATGCGGGCAAGACCAAGGGCACCGTGCTGTTCGTGCACGGCTCCTCGATGGCGAGCCAGCCCACGTTCGATCTCGAGGTGCCCGGCCGGGCGGACTCATCGGTGATGGAGTATTTCGCCCGCCGCGGCTACGACACGTGGTGCGTCGACATGGAGGGCTATGGCCGCTCCGAGAAGGGGCGCGACAACAATGCGCCGATCGCCTTCGGCGCCGACGACTGCTTTGCGGCTGCGACCTATATCCAGAAGCTGCGCGGCAGGCGCCCGCTCCTCGTTTACGGAATCTCGTCAGGCGCCCTGCGCGCCGCGCTGTTCGCCCAGCGCCATCCCGAGATGGTGGCGCGGCTCGCGCTCGACGCCATGGTGTGGACCGGCGAAGGCAGCCCGACCCTGCACGAGCGGCGCAAGAAGTTGCCCGAGTTTCAGGCCAAGAACCGCCGCCCGATCGACCGCGCCTTCGTGCATTCGATCTTCAACCGCGATCACCCCGGCACCGCCGAGGAGCGGGTGATCGAGGCGTTCGCCGACCAGATCCTCGAGCTCGACGATTCGGTTCCGACTGGCACCTACGTGGACATGTGTTCGCGACTGCCGGTGGTCGATCCCGAGAAGATCACCGTGCCGACGCTGATCATGCGCGGCCAGTGGGACGGGATCGCCAGCTTCGAGGACCTGATGGCGTTCTTCGCCCGGCTGCCGAATCCCGACAAGCAGTTCTCGGTGATGGCCGGAATCTCGCATGCGAGCTTCCAGCAGAAGAACTATGGAATCGTCTATCACATCCTGCGCAGCTTCTTCGAGCAGCCCGAGCCGGTCTATCGGGGCTGAGCTTTCCTGTCCCCTCCCCCGCTTGCGGGGGAGGGAGCGCAGGCGCACTGCCCAACTTACTTCGCTGTCGCCTTCTGGCCGTCCGGCTTCAGCAACAGCTTCTGCACCCGCCAATTGAGGATCTCGGCGACGAACAGCGTGTTCTCGTCCGGACACGCCATCTCGTGGATCCAGCCGAACTGCTTGAGCTGCTTGCCCGACTCGCCGAGCACGCCCAACACCTTGCCGTCGAGCGTGAGCTTGTAGACGCGGCCCGGATACGCGTCCGAGACGTACATCACCTGGTTGGGCGGCGGCGTGATGCAGATCGCCCACGGCGCCCCGGGCGTGAACGTGCCGCCCTTGGTCTTGTAATCGGTGAGATCGGGCTTGTCGCCGATCGCCATGCGCGCCTTGCTCTCATCGAACGGCACGTCGATCTGGATGATCTTCTTGAGATTGCCGTCGTCGTCGAACACCTGGATGCGGCGATTGAAACGATCGGCGACGTAGAGCGTGCCTTGCGCATCCGACGCGATCGAATGCACGGTGTTGAACTGGCCCGGGCCGGTGCCGCGCTCGCCCCAGGATTTCACCCAGTTTCCGTCCTTGTCGTATTTCGCCACCCGCGAATTGACGTAGCCGTCGCTGATGAAGATGTCCCCTGCCGGATCCCAGGTCACGTCGGTGGGCTGGCGGAAGCGGCCGGCGATCTGCGGGCGCGGCTTCTGCACCGGCTCGTACGGCTTCGCGTCGTGGTCGGAGGCTTCCGGCTTGCGCCCGAACACCATCATGACGCGCCCTTGCGGATTGAACTTGATGACCATGTCCGAGCCCTTGTCGGTGGCCCAGATGTTGTCGTCCTTGTCGATCCGCACCGTATGGGCGAACGACCAGGCATAGAGGTTCTTGCCGATCTCGCGGACGAACTTGCCGTCCGGATCGAACTCGAACAGCTGCGAGGCCGTGTTTGCGAACGCCGGCCCGCGGCTCGAGCCGCCGCGGGAATAGACGAACACGTGGCCCTTGGAGTTGACCGCGACGCCGGCGGCTTCGCCGAGATAGACGTCGTTCGGCAGCTTCAGGAAATCGGGCACCGAGTCGTAGGCAATCTGCGGCACCTCCTGGGCTGATGCGCCCTGCGCCAAGACCGGCAGGCTCGCGAGCGCGAGCAGCCGCAACCACCGACTGACCATTGTCGTCCTCCCTTGATGTGGGCCGCTGTGGGCCTCGATCGTCGTCACTCCGGCTCGATGCCGGCCTCCTTGATCAGCGACGTCCACTTCACCAGCTCGGTCTTGACGTAGGCGTCGATCGAATCGTACGGCACGCTCTTGAACAGACCGGGCGCCGCCGAATGAGTCGAATTGGTCGTGATCAGCAGGGTGTAGCCGTCGGCCGGCGCATGCGCGACCGCATTGGCGGCGATCAGCCCGCCGCCGCCCGACTTGTTCTCGACGACGACTGGCCGCCCGAGCGCATTTTGCAGACCTTGTGCGATCAACCGCGCCGTCGTGTCGGTCACGCTGCCGGGGCCGAACGGAACCACGATGGTGACTGGCCGGGCCGGATAGTCCTGCGCCGCCACCGGATCCACGAACCCAAACACGCAGACGATGCAGATCGCCAACCGCCGCCACGCCACGCCACCCATTGCGCACCCTCTCCCCGACTTCCGTAGCTCGACCGCGCTGGCGGCGACCGTCGGGCTAAACTACCATGGCGGCATGGCCGCATCGCAAGGGGTGAGCATGAGCGAAGACGCGAAGGCTGCAGACATCGAGTTGGTGCGCGCGCAGTGCGAAATGCGCGGGCTCGGGCGCGCGTTCGCGCTGTTTCCCGAGATCGTCGCCGCCGCGTTCGCGCGCGGACGGCGCCCGATCGCCGCGCTTCCCCCAACATTCACCGCCACGACCGAGCCCGCCAGCCGGTTTGCGGCGGATCCGGAGTCCGCCGAATGACCGAAATATCGTCCTTGTCCATCGCCCAGTCGGCGCGTCTCATCCGCGCCCGCGAGCTCTCGCCGGTCGAGCTCACCGAGGCCCTGCTTGCGCGCATCGCGGCGCTCGATCCGATCTACCATGCCTTCATCGCGCTCACTGCCGAGATCGCTCGCGCCGAGGCGAAGGCTGCCGAGACAGAGATCGCGCGCGGCAACTGGCGCGGGCCGATGCACGGCATCCCGTACGCCCTCAAGGACATCTTCGACGTCGCCGGCCTGCCGACCACGTGTCATTCCAAGCTGCGCATCAACCACCGCGCGGCCGCCGACGCCACGGCGGTGCGGAAGCTGCGCGAAGCCGGGGCGGTGCTGCTCGGCAAGCTGGCGCTGCACGAGTTCGCCAATGGCGGCCCGACCCTCGAACTGCCCTGGCCGGCCGCACGCAATCCCTGGAACATCGACCTCCATCCGGGCGGCTCGTCGAGCGGCTGCGGGACCGCGGTCGCGGCCGGCATGGCGCCGGCGACGCTCGGCACCGACACCGGCGGGTCGGTGCGCAATCCCGCGACCTGCTGCGGCGTCATCGGCATGAAGCCGACCTATGGGGCGGTGAGCCGCGCCGGCGTCTTTCCCCTCGCCTTCTCGCTCGACCATGTCGGCCCGATCACCCGCACCGTCGAGGACAATGCGATCCTGTTTCAGGCCGTCGCCGGCCACGATCCGGCCGACCCGACGAGCGCACGCAGGGCTCATGCGGATTGCCTTGCCGGCCTGCGGCAGGGGATCAAGGGCCTGAAGATCGGCGTCATCGCGCATTTCTACGAGGAGGATCAGGCGGCCGATCCGCAGCAGGTCGCAGGGATCACGGCCGCGATCGCGCTGCTCGAGGAGCTCGGCGCGGAGGTCCGGCCGGTGCGGCTCTCGCCGCTCGCGCAATGGATGGATTGCGGCCGCATCATCCATTACGCCGAAGCCTATGCGATCCACGAGCGCGACCTGCAGGAGCGCCCGCAGGACTTCGCGCCGATCACGCGCCGCCGGCTCATGTCGGGCGCCTTCATCGCGGCCTCCGAATACGTCAAGGCGCAGCAGCTGCGCACGGTCTTGTGCGAGCAGTACCGCGCCGCGCTTGCCGGCGTGGACGCGCTGGTCACGCTGTCGAGCTACGATCTTCCGTGCCGGATCGACGACGATGATGCGATCGCCCGCACCTACGAGCGGCAATGCCGGATGCCGTTCAACGTCGCCGGCGCGCCGGCGATCTCGGTGCCGACCGGGTTTTCGCGTGAGGGCCTGCCGCTCGCCATGCAGATCACCGGCCGCGCCTTCGACGAGGCCATGGTGTATCGGGTCGCGCACGCCTACTACGACGCGGCGGGATGGTGCGAGCGCCAGCCACCCTTGCTCGCGTCCGCACCGCAGCCCGCAATGGCCAAGTAGCCGGCGCCGTCACTGCGAGCAATCGGCGCCTCCACCCATCGCGCCGCCGCACGTGGGCCGCGCGATTGTTCGCTGCACGCGCTGCGCGTCCGGGATTCCCCTTTGCGGCTACACTCTGAATACCGTCAGCCCGAGGATCAGCAGGACGATGAAGATCACCACGAAAATGTAGAACAGGATGCGGGCGATGTCCGCCGATGCCGCCGAGATGCCGGTGAAGCCGAAAATACCGGCAATGATCGAGATGACTAAAAAGATGAGGGCCCACTTGAGTAGGGTCATGGTCCTTGTTCCTCCAACCCCGATAAAGCCCGACCGCAGCCTTGGTTCCCTCGCCGGGAGCCGGCCGGAGAGTCGGATTTTTCACTGCTCCCAACTGCGTGGCCGGGCTGGAAGGAATCGACGTGGCGGGGTTGCCCCGGCCTGCTCAGCGGGCCGCGAGGCCGCCAATCCAGATCGCGAAGACTGCCGCGCACAATGCCAGCAGGAGAAAGATCGCGCCGGCTACGACCCTGTTGCCGCCGCCCACCTGGCCCGCTTCGAGGACCGCGACGTGCGGATTTTGCGGATCGCAGTGTACTGCGGCCCGCGCACCGGCCGGATAGCGCGCGGCATGCTCGCGTGCCTGCTGCTCGCTCAGCGACGATTCATCCGGGCCGCGATCGATCGGCGATCGGTCAGTTCGCCTTCATGTTGGTCTTCGCCACGAGGTCGCGCCACTTCGCGATGTCGGCGGCGATGAAAGCGCCGAATTCCCGCGGCGTGTTTTTCTCCGCCGGCTCGTAGCCCGCGCTCACGAGCCGTTTGCGTAAGTCGGCGTCGTCGAGGCCTGCCCTGAGTGCGGCATTGAGCTTCTCGATCACCGCCGGCGGCGTGCCTTGCGGCGCCACATAGCCGTTCCAGCCGATCACCTCGAAGCCGGGCAGGCCCGCATCCGCCACCGCCGGCAATCCGGGCACGAGCGCGGAAGCCTGCTTCGATGTCACCGCAAGCCCGCGCACCGTGCCGGCGCTGATCTGCGCCTGGGCGATCGATGCGATCGCGAAGGTCATCTGCGTGGCGCCCGCCATGACCGAGTTGAGCGCCGAATTGGCCTCGCGGAACGGCACATGCACGATGTCGAGGCCGGCCATGGACTTGAACAGTTCACCCGCGAGATGCGGCGGCGTGCCGACACCCGACGACGCGTAGTTGAGCTTGCCCGGATTGGCCTTGGCATAGGCGATGAGCTCGCCGAGGGTCTTTGCCGGGACCGAGGGGTGCACCAGCAGCACGAACGGGCTGGTGGTGGCGAGCAGGATGGGCGCGAAGTCGCGGCCGAGGTCGAGCGGACTCGTCTGCAGCGCCGTGTTGATGGTGTAGGAGGCGGTCGCCTGCAGCAGCGTATGGCCGTCGGGCGGCGCCGCCGCGACGGCCTGCGCCGCGATCACGCCGCCGGCGCCGGTGCGCGGCTCGACCACCACGGGCTGGCCGAGCATGTCGCTCATTTTCGGGCCAAGCAGGCGAGGCACGATGTCGGGACCGGGGCCGACGATGACGCGGATGGGATGAGTGGGAAAATCCTGCGCCCGCGCCGCGCCCAGGCAGGCGATGGCCGCGAGAACCGCGATGGCGGTTTTGCTCAGACTAGGCATGACCTCGCCGATCGGTCTTGGCGCAGAACAGCTCGCCCCCCGCGGTCGTCACGAACAGCATATCGAGCGCCGGCCCGCCAAAACAGCATTTGTTGGGCTGATCGACCGGAAACGGGTGGCTCTCGATCACGGCGCCACGCGGAGAGATCACCGAGACCAGCGGGCCCGGGCCGCTGCGCTGCCACCCGCCGACCGCGACGAGGTTGCCCTCGCCATCGACGCACAGGCCCTCGATCCCGCGGTGGGGCCCGCGGACATCGCGGCCGAAGGTCTGCAGCACGGCAGGATGGTCCACCGTCCCGTCCGCGCGCAGCGGATAGGCGCGCAGCTCGCGCGTCTGGCCTTCCTTCGGTTCGCCATCGGCGACATAGAGCGTTCGCTCGTCCGGAGACAGCGCGACCGCGCGCGGCGAGACCGTATCGAAGGTGATGCGGGTGGCGACCCAGGCGCGGCGGTCGTTGCGCTCCAGGCGGAGCACCGAGCAATGATCGAGAAACGGGAAGATCGCCGGTCCGAACGGGATCACGGCGTGGCGCGGGTCGGTGAAATAGATGCGCTGCGCCCGGTCGACCACGAGATCGCTCGGCTGATTGTGGTACTGGCCGTCGAGCAGGGCGTCGATCGCCACCACGCGGCCGTCGGGCGTGAACTCGACCAGCCGGCGGCCGCCCTCCTGCGCGCCGTAGAGCGCGGCGTCCGGACCGCGCGCCAGCCCGTTCACCCGGTTGGTGTAGCGGCGCACTTCGCTCACCGCCCCGCTCGCCGGGTCTAACCGCCAGAGCTTGCCCTCGTCGATCGTGCTGAAGATGACGGCATCGCCGTCGCGCACCACGCCGCCCGCTCCGCCCTCGTAGGGTCCCGCAACGCGCTCGAACTTCCAGGTCATTCGCGCGCTCCTACCAGACCGGCACGCCGGGGATGTTGAGGCGGGTGCGGTGGACCCCGTGATAGGTCGTGAAGTACAGCGACCGCCAGTCGTCGTCGCCCCAGGCGAGGTT
>DASTZX010000061.1:0-5362 GCA_035764045.1 Xanthobacteraceae bacterium
CTACTACAACCTGCATATGCCGTGGGAGAACACGTGGCTCGCCGCGCCGACGCGCTATGCGGCGATCCGCCAGGCGCTGCGCACCGCGGGCGTGACCGTGAAGGACATCAACGTCACGCTCGGCAGCTGCGCCTTCTGGCATGCCGTGATCTCGATCAAGAAACAGCCGGGCGAGGCCAAGAACGCGCTGCTTGCGGCGCTCTCGGTGATGGACCTGAAGCACGTGGTGGTGGTCGACGACGACATCGACGTGTTCGATCCGATGGACGTCGAATGGGCGATCGCGACCCGCGTGCAGGGCGACCGCGACGTCATGATCGTGTCCAATGCGCGGGCGAAGCCGCTCGACCCGAGCCTGCCGCAGGGATTCGGGGTCGTGCCGACTGGCGCCAAAGTCGGGATCGACGCCACCATCCCGGAGGGCATCCCGCGCGAGCACTACGAGCGCATCACCTATGCCTATGCGGACCGGGCGAAGATCGACGACTACGTGAACGGCAAGGCCGACGCCGCGGGCGAGGCCGGCGATCCGCAGACGGTCGAGGCGCTGGCGGAGAAGATCCTGCAGGCCGTCGACAAGGAGCCGCTCTATTACACCGACGTGGCGGAGCGCTTCTCGGCCTACGACTTCCGCACCGTCGCGCGCGCGCTCGGCCACCTGCATGCGAGCGAGAAGCTGTGGCAGGACCCGCGCGGGCGCCTGTGCGTGCGCGGCTCGAAATTCTCGGCGAAGCCGCCGGTCAAGCAATAGCGATGTGGTAGGGTGGGCAAAGCGAAGCGTGCCCACCGCCGCGTGGGCACGGCGCGTTCCGCGCCTTTGCCCACCCTACGCAATTGATCCAAAGATGTGCCGCCCCAGCCGCTCGATCATCCGGTTCAGTCCATCCGGGTCGCGGGCGAGCCCGTAGACGTAACGATCGGGCCGCGCCACGACGCCGGCAGCACCATGCCGCGCCATCCAGTCGGCGAAGAGGCGGCCCCGTTCCGGGAAGCGGTGGATGCCGTCGGCGCTCATCCGGCCCACCCCATCGCCTCCGATCACCACGCGCTCGCCGCCGAGCCGCCGCCAGACATCGCGTGCCGCGGGGGAGAGCCAGCCCTGCGCCTCGTCCGTCAGCGTCGCCATGAGGAAGCGCGGCGCCACCACGTCGTCGAGCAGCGCGCCCTCGCCGTCCGCTCCGACGCGCGGCTGGACCAACAGGGCGCCGGCGGCATCGCCCGAGCTGGGGTCGATGAGGCCGCTGGTCAGGTTCGGAACATAGCGCTGGCGGATGGTCTCAGCCTCGCCGCGCGCGAGCTGCCCGCGCAACAGGGCGTCGCGCGCCTGCGCCTTCTCGCGGTCGAGCTCGCCGATGACCTCGCCCGCGGTCTTGGCGGCCTCGACCAGGGCGGTGACGTGCGGCTTGCGCTCGCGCTCGTAAGTGCCGAGGAGCGCGTCGCGCGCGCCGGCGCGCAGCACCAGCGCGAGCTTCCAGGCGAGGTTCGCGGCATCGCGGATTCCGGCGCACAGGCCCTGCCCCATGAAGGGGGGCGTCTGGTGGCAGGCATCGCCGGCGAGGAAGGCGCGGCCCAGGCGCCAGCGCTCGGCAACCAGGGCATGGAAGCGATAGACCGCCGACCGCCAGATCTCGATCGCAGCCGGATCGATGAAGCGGGCAAGCTGGCGCGCGACATTGTCGGGCGCGGCGAAATCCTTGGGGGATTCGCCCGGCAGCAGCTTGATCTCCCAGCGGCGCAGATCGCCGGGTCCGATGATGAAGGTGGCGGGGCGCTCCGGCCAGCAATACTGGATGCACTTGTCCGGCAGCGCGACCGGCCGGGTGAGCCGCACGTCGACCACCATCCACCACTCGTCGAAAGCGAGATCCTGGTGGCCGATGCCGAGGGAGCGGCGCACGATGCTGTTGGCGCCGTCGCAGCCGACGAGGTAGCGCGCCGCGACGACGCGCTCGCTCGCCCGCCCGCCGGCGCCGCCGGCCTCGCGCAGCGTGACCGCGACCCGATCGCCATGGTCGGCGACGGCGATCGCCTGGCTGCCGAGAAACACGTCGGCGCGGCCGGACCGCGCGACGCCCGCCCGCAGCGCCGCCTCGAGCGCCGGCTGCACGAAGGTGATGCTCGGCGGCCAGCCGAGCGGATGCGGGGCCGGCTGCGGGTCGTAGATGCGGATGATGCTGCGGTCGATGCCGAGATAATGCGTGCCGGGGTGCGGCGCCGTGGCGGGGGCAATCTCGCGCGCGAGCCCGCACGCCTGGAACACGCGCATCACCTCGTGGTCGAGGGTGATGGCGCGAGGCTTGTCGTAAATCTCCACCGCCTCGTCGGCAACCGCGATGCGGAGCCCGTGGCGCACGAGCAGCGCCGCCAGGGTCGCGCCCACCGGGCCGTAGCCGATGATCAGGACGTCGTATGGGGCGAGGTCGGGCATCTGGAAAAACGCGAATAGCGAGTTGCGAATAGCGAATGGTCGCTTCGACTACTCGCTACTCGCTATTCGTCCCTCGCCCAAACCGCTAATGCACGCTCGCGCTGCGCGCCGGCGGCGACGCCTCGCTCGACCGTCCCTGGATCAAGAACTGCAGCGCGCTCACCGGATCGACCATCCCGGCGCCGTCCAGCTCGCCCTTGGGCAGCGCCGCGAAGGCCCTGGCGGTGCGGGTCAGGACGGCGCGCACCTCGTCCGGCGTGATGGTCGGCTTGCGCTCGACCAGCAGCGCGGCGACGCCGCTCACATGAGCGGCCGCGACCGAGGTCCCGGTGGTGAGCTGATAGGTGCCGCCGGGCGCGGGCACCATCACGTCCACGCCGGGCGCCGCGACCGAGACGTACTTGCCGCGGTTCGCCATCGCGAACGGCTTGTCGGTGTAGTCGGTTGCGGTGACGGCGATCACGCTCGGATCGGCCCCGGGATAGAGCGGCGGCGATTTCGGCCCGGCGTTGCCCGCCGCGGCGATCAGGATGATGCCCTTGTCGTGCGCTGTCTTGAGCGTGCGCTCCATCATGGGATCGCGTGGACCTGCGAAGCTCATGTTGATGATGCGCACGTTCTTGGCGATGGCATAGTCGAGGCCTTTCAGGATCTGGAAGCTGGTCGCCTCCGCGCTGCTCGCCGACTCGTCAAACGCCTTGATGGCGAGCAGCCGCACGCCGGGCGCGACGCCGAGCAGCCGGGAGTGCGATGCGATCGCACCCGCCATGCCGGTGCCGTGCGCATGCGGATGGCTGGCGCTCTGGGTGGCGTCGTAGCGCTCCGCGAGCACGCCGGCGAGATCCGGATGCCGGGCGTCGATCTCGGAATCGATCACCGCGACCGACACGTTGCGGCCCCTGGCCAAGCGGTGCACGTCACCCAGGTGCAGCTTGCCGATGACATATTGTGCGGCGTCGCCAGCCGGCAGGCTTTCGAGCGACGCGGTATTGCTGTTGGCGAGATCGGGCGCGGCTTCACCGGGCGGCGGAATGCTGCCGGTCGTGTCGCCCGCAGGCGGCGGCGATTGATCCCGCGGCGCGGCCGGGGCGGCCGGCGCCGGCGCTCCCTGGGTGAGCCCGAAGACATAGTTGGGCTGCACCGAGGCGACGAGGTTGTTGTGCTCGAGCGCGAGGATCAGCCGGCGGATGTCCTTGTTGGTCGCGAAGCTGAAGCTATAGAGCACGCGGCCGGGGATGTTCTGCGACGAGACCAGCGTGATGCCGAACTGCGCCGCAATCTTCTGCACGTCGGCCAGCGAGACGGTGTCGGAGATCTGCATCACGAGCTCGCCGGGCAGGAAGCGCGTCTCGCCGATCGGCGGCACGCCGCTGAACTGCTGCTCGCTCAAGGTGCGGCCGAGGCCCGGGCCGGGAGGCGGACCGGGCGAGCGGTTGCCGTTCGCGCCACCGGCGTTGCCGCCGTCGCCGTTGCCATTGCCGCCGGCCCCGCCCGCGCCGCCGGTGTCTCCGATGGCCAGGTTGATCAGGGTGGGCGGGTTGTCAGGGGAGAACAGCGCGACCTGCTGCCAGACGGGTGCCGGTGTGGTGGTCGGCGAGTTGTTGTCAGTAGGGGGCGGCGTGGGATTCGACGGGGACGAGGTCAGGAAGCCGGTATTGAAGATTTGGCAGATCGCGTCCGTGCAAGTATTCACAATGCTGGGAATGTTGGGATTGCTCGATATCCCCGTAGTGCCGACGAAGGGCGACTGATTCGGAACGTCGGTGATCTGGCCCGCCGGGAAACTCGGAGGGGGCACAGCCAAGCCGTTGAAGATGCTTGGGTCGAACGCGAGATTAGCGCCTGCGAAGCTGCCGACGACATTGCCGGGCCCTGCGTTCGGAGTAACGACAGTCGTCGAGGGATCGATCAGCCCCATATTCGCGCCAACGAAGCCGCCGACGACATTGCCGGTGTTTGCGACCGTGACCGAGGCCCCAGTGTCGACCCTCGAATCCACAATCGTTCCGATATTGATTCCAGCAAAGCCGCCGACATAGCTATTGCTCGTGGCGGTTACGGCGGAGGTCGTGCTCGAATTTTGGATATTGCCCCCATTCACGCCGACGAAGCCGCCGATCACAGTGTTCGCGCCCGAGCTCGCGACGGGACCGGATGCTTGGGAGTTACTGATCGCACTTCCGAGGTCCAGGACGCCAACAAACCCACCGAGGATGCTGTTGCCCCCCCCGCTGACAGCCCCGCTCGCCAAACTGCTGACTATCCCTACATTTGCGCTGGCGGCATTCTTGAAATTGCCGCTTGAGCCCACGAATCCGCCTGCCAGGCTCACGTCGCCCACGGCGACGTTTCCGCTGGCCTGAGAGCCGGTGATGCCCCCGAATCCGAATAGTTCGGAAGTGGACGAGACATTGTCGCCAAAGACGGTCAGGCCCGAAAGGAGATTATAGCCATCGCCGTGAATGCAACCTTGGCAGTTATTGTCAGGAATGCTGTTGTTCGCGGCGAGCCCACCGGCTTGGCTGTGATCGCCTGCTGAAACATTGCCGAAGGCGAGCGAGTTCGAGATCATGCCGGTGTTGTCGCCGACGAGACCGCCCACTTGCAGGAACGCCACGCCTGCCGTCCCGACGTTTCCGCTCGCGACAGACGAATCGATCCAGCCTTGGTTCTGTCCCACAAGACCACCCAGATTGGTCGAATGGCCAAAACTATCCTTTCCGTTCGCGAAACCCGCTGAGCCCGTGACATCTCCGGTCGCGAATGCGCTGAAGATGATTCCATCGTTGTACCCGACGAGACCGCCGGCCGTCCCGCCGGAACCGACAGTCACCGCCCCAGTCGCGCACGTCTGGCCTGCGCCGCAGGACAGCTTAAGGGAGGAAGCAAGGTCGAAATTTCCTGATAGGTCCAGGCCTCCGAAAATGATGCCCT